>PKYA01000070.1 GCA_003133545.1 Acidimicrobiaceae bacterium
CATTCATCGGTGGATCGAGGCTTAGATCGAGGGACCGCCGGTCCGGCTGAACAGCTTCAAGGTGTTGTCGCCATCGTCGACGAACAGCACCCCATGATCGTCGGGTGCGATGATGAGCCCGAAGAGGTCCCCGCCGAGTCCTGCCGGGTCGATCTGCACGCTGTCGACTTGCGCGCCTCCCGGCGTGACCTCCACCGCGTTGCCGTTGCCACCGTTGACCGTGATGAGGTCCCCGTTAGGCGCCAACGTCAGACCAAGCGGAGCCATGAGCGCACCCCCCGCCGACACCGTGATGCCCCCGTTTTGTTCGGGGCTGAAACGGAACAGTGCGAAGGGTATGGCGGCCAGCCGGCTGTTGATCGTGTCCGCTACGTACAGCGTCCCGTCGCGCCCGAGCGCCACGCCCGTCGGCCCCAGGACCAGCGCGGACGAATTGAGCGCCTCGTCGAAGCCGGAGCCAATCACCGTCTGGCCGAGCATGACCGGATCGCGGCCCGGGGGCAGCGCAAGTGCGATGCGAACCACGGTCCCCTTGTTCACCGTGGCGCCACCACCTTTCACCGTGCCGTTCAGCACGTTGGTGACGAACAGTTCGGCGAAGCCCGGAACCTGGAAGGCGGTGAGGTCCCACGGTCCGTTGATGTCCCCTCCGGCAAACGTCTCGACGGGCACACCGTCGCTATTGAGCACAATGAGGCAGCCCGCCTCGGGCGTGCCGGTGCCCCCATCCGTCACCGGCAGGCTGCCCACGACGACGAAGTCGCCGCCGAGCACTGTGAGTGCGGTCGTGAGTCCCACCCCTCCGGGACACGCCCCGGGGAGGTTGTTTCCAATTTGAGCGAACAGGCTCTGATGTCCGTTCGGCGAGATCTGCACGATGGTGGTGCCGGTGCCCTGCAAATTCGAGACGGCATTGAAATTGCTCACCAGGGTGTCCCCGCGCACCAACGCCCCTGTAGTGCGCGGCACGGTGACGATGCCGTAGGGGTTGACGTCACCGTTGGACGGGACGGTAGGGGAGACAGTCGTCACCGTGTTGAACTGCGACAGGAAGGGGGCAGGCGCGGCACCCGCCGGGGCAGCGAAGTAAGCGAGCGCGGCCACCGGCATCAAGGAAACCAAGGCGCGCCACTTCAAGCTGGCAAATCTCATCGACTCATCTCCTTTGGTAAACCCCTCCAGTAGGACTACGTAACGCGGGGGCGAATGGATTGCGCCGATCGCGCGCCGCATCGGACACCGGCGCCGCCTATCCTCCCGCCATGGCCACCGTCACCCTCGCCCAGCAAGAGCGCAGCGTCATCTGCGACCTGTTCCTCGAATTAGGTCCGGAGGCGGCGACGCTGTGCGAAGGATGGCGCACTGCCGACCTGGCCGCCCACCTGGTCGTCCGCGAGCGCCGGCCCGACAGCGGCCCCGGGCTCGTGTGGCCGCCTCTGTCCGCCTACACGGACAAGGTCCGTCGCGCCGTGCGGGACCGCACCCCGTGGCCCGCCCTGGTGGCCCAGGTGCGCAGTGGCCCACCGCTGCTCCTCCGGCCCTTCGACAGCGCCATGAACACGATCGAGTTCTTCATTCACATCGAAGACGTCCGCCGGGCGCAGGCCGGCTGGCAGCCACGCCCGCTCGCCCCCGAAATGGCCGACGCCCTCTGGGCGCGCCTGGGCGCCGGGGGAATGGCGAAGAAGGTCCCGGCGACGATTGAGCTGCGATCCCCAGAAAGGACAGCGAAGGAGAGCGGTACGGGACCGCGCCTGGTGCTCGAAGGCGACCCCGGCGAGCTCACCATGTTCGGCGCCGGGCGGCAGGGAGCCGCCCTGGTGGAGATCACCGGTGACGATGGGCTCGCCGCGCCGCTTCGCAGCGCCGCGCTGGGAATTTAACGGCCGAGCAACCAGGCGGCGTTGTCGCAGTACAGGCCGGTGTCCACTGGCGAAGGGATCGGTCCCCCCGCCGCCTGGAAGTCCTCGAGCGGGCGGGCCAACCCCTCGGCATGGGGGTAGTCGCTGCCAAACATGAAGAGGTCGCCCACGGTGGACGTCAACTGGGCCGGCCCCTCGAAGCCGAAGGTGGCCACTCGGACCTGGCGCCGCAGGTATTCGCTCGGCAAGAGCGCGAGGTGGTCGCTCGGGAGTCCGTTGTAGCCGGCATGAAAGCGGAAACAGGCGTCGACAGCGTGGAGGAACTGCCCGAACCATGAAGAGGTGAATTCCACCAGGCCGATACGCAGGGCCGGATGGCGGGCCAGCACGCCACCCACCGCCAGGTCGGTGAGGGCCAGCATCGGCGTCACCGAGATGAAGGTCGACATGAGCAAGGGCTCAATAGGGTTGACGTCGCCCACGTACCAGGCGTCGTCGAAGGGGCGCGGGCCGTCGGCGATGTGGAAGATCGCGGCGACGCCGTGCTGCTCGAAGGCGCTCCAGCAGGCGTCGAGATCGGCGTGCGAGAACGGCCGGCCGTCCACCGGTCCGATCGGCACCATGGCCGCCGACACGCCCCCCGCCGCCAGTGCGGCCAACTGGGCCTGGAGCCAGGCCGTATCGCGCAAGGAGACGTGCCCGACCGGATGGAGCCGGCCACCACCCCCGGCCTGCACTCCCTCAGTGGCCCAGCGGTTCCACGCCTCCATGTTGGCCAGCTGGGTCTCGGGCTGGTCCTCGAGCGTGCGCACCCAGAACAGACCGAAATTGGGGAATACGAGCGCTTCGTCGATCCCCTGGGTGTCCATGAGCCGGACCCGAGCCTCGGGATCGTGGTCGTGGGCGGCGAGCTCGCTAAAGGGCGCCGATGGGGGCAGCCCGTCGCGCTGGCGGCGGCGCCGTTGGCCCATGGAAGCGATGTCGCCGGGCGTGTGGACCTCGGCCAGGTGGATGCGGTGCCCGTCGGGCGCGGTCAACCACGCGTAGCCGAGCTCGTCGTCCTCTATGCGCACCGCAAGGCCTCGGCGCGACCGGGGCAGGTGGTCGGCCCACAACGATCGGGTCTCGAACAGGTGAGTGTCGGCATCAATCACGGTCCCGGGCATCCCGCCAGCGTAGGGACGAACCGGCGGTGGGGCACGTGCGACCTCACAAAGGGATCGATGCCGGCTTCAGCGCCCGGTCAGCCCACGGGCCAACGGCAGCGTGCACGTGTAGGCGCTGGCCTGATCGCCGTAGAGGCGCCGGACGACCAGCCGCGACTGGCTCGCCGCGTGCTGCACGATGTCGACCGCCCCCACCAGTTCGGTCTCGCTCGCCGCGGAGACGGTGATGAACCCGGCGTAACGGAACGAGGCGTGCCCGTCGGCCAGCTCCGCCTCGCGCCGCGCCAGCACCTCGGACTGGCGCGAGTGCCGGGCGGTGGCCATGAAGCCGCTGCGGCGACGCAACTCGGCATCGGCCAGGTCAGCCGTGCGCGAGGCCTCGACCTTGCGCACGGCCTTCTCCGGTCCGAGTGGCTCCATCACGACCGACAGGGTCAGGCGGGCCGCTCCAAGGAGAAGCGGGGCGAGAAAGTCGCTCCGCACGTCGACGCGCGGCCACTCGGCCACCCAGAACGTGGCATGGAACATGCCATCGACGCGCAGGCGCGCCCACTCCTCCTCCATGGCCATGGGCCACGGGTCGCTGAGGTTCGTCGCCTCTTGCTCCGCTGCGCCGCGGGCCTCGTAGGTGCGAAGGAGGCGCGCCGCCAGATCATGCGCGCCCAGCACGGCGTCGACCTCCACGTCGGCATCGGCCAGAAGCCGGGTGAGCGAAGCCACCTCGCGCTGCAAGAGCGCGGCGGACGTCTCGACCGACTTGGTGATCCGCACCTGGACGGTCAACACCACGTCATGGGTGCAGGCATCGACGTCCATGTCGTGCAACAACGCTTCGTACGACGCCAGGCAGGCCGACACCGGGTCTACCTCCGTATGCGTGGCCAGATAGCTACGCACACCATGCCCCTGATCGGGGTACGAGGCGGCCAGCCACTGCACGCGCCGGATGGGCGAACCGTCGCGCGCCAAGGTGGCAAGGACGGAGGACCAGCCGGCCACCCGTCGGTCCTGCTCGTCGGGCCCGAGCAGCGCGAAGCCCCGGCCGTGCAGCGACAGCGCCGCGGTCAGCGTGCGCTCTCGTTGGTCGTGCACCATGCCCATCGGGCGTGTCCCCGCATTGAGGAGCCGCAAGCCCGCGAGGGCGTCCATGCGCCGGCGGCCCCGTGGCACCGCCCGGCGCGTCCCCCAGCACACCACCACCGGGAGCCACTGGTCACCCGTTCGCCCGCTCACAGGCCAGGTGGCCAGGGCAGCGCACGCCAGCAGTATCGCCACCGCCACCGCCACCCCGGCACCGTTGGGTTGCGCACGCAGCACCAGCACGCCGATCAACAACCCGAGCGCCACCGTGAGGATCTGGCCGGCGCGCCAACCGGCCAGGACACCACCACGCTCCCTGGGCCCGAAGCGGTAGCGCCTCCCGTCCCCGCTCACTCGTCGTCGCCCGGCGGAGCCCCGGCCCCCGAAGGCGTGGACCCTGGAGCCTCCCTGCCTGGGCGCGGGTACAGCGGAGGGAGCCCGTGCAAGACGGGTCCCACGCCGTCGTGGCCGAGCGCGTAGCGGCGATCATAAGGTCCGGGTTTGCCGATCATCTGGAGGCCGGGCGGCAACGCACCGTCGGCCCCTGACCCCGCCCCTGCCCCCGGCGCATGCGGCACGTCGTCGTCCGCCGCGGCCGCGCCACCGCCGTCGCTGCCACCGCGCGCCGGCATTTCGAGGATCGGCTTGCGCCCCCGCGGTTTGGGCGGGCCGTCGTAGCGCTCGGCCAGGAGCGCGCCGACGTCGATGGGGAGCCCGATCATCATCCCGTCCTGCCCCGGGATGAGCCCGCCGTTGGCGTCGTTGCAGTCGGCCGCTGTCCCCGGCTCGGATGAGGGGAACTTGCCGTCCTCGGCGCCGGTCCCCCCGGGCCCGCCCATGCCCGGCGGCCCCGCCCGGGTGGCCAGCTTGGCCGCCCCGTGCGCCAGCATCCCCTCGCGGAGCGCGAATTGCGCTGCGCTGCGCGGCACCCGGGTCAACGCGGCCGTGCTGCGCTGGCGCACCCCTTCGAGGTGGCCGACGGCGCCCGCTTCGACCATGGGAATGAGACGCAGGAGGGAGAACGGGACGAACGTGGAGAGCACCAGCAACGCCCCTCCGGCCAGCACGGAGGCGAAGCCCGATCCGGCGTCGCCGGTGCCGGCCGTCCCCGACGCCAGGGCGCTCGCCGCCAGGCTCAGCGTGGCCACGATGACGAATTTGGACAGGATCAGCGCCGCCAGCGTCTCCACCAGGCGGCGGCACCAGTGCGAGACCGCCGGCCACACCAGCGTGGCCAGGGCCAGCGGAAGGAACAGCACGGCGACGTAGACGGCGGCGGCGCGCACCAACAGCTCCAGCCAGAGCACGAGTGACGCCACCGCCACCAGGAGTGCGACCAGGAGGAGCACGAAGGTGGCCACGGCCGGGTTGGCGGTGGCTGCGGTCAACCCGTTGGTCATGCCCCCCAGCACGGCGCTGATGTCCGAGCCCGAGCCGCCGGCTATCTGCGTGCACATGGCGTCGGTGGCCGAGAGACACAAGATGACGATCTGGACGGCCACCACGCCCAGGAGCAGCGCCAGGGGGAGCTGGACGAAGAAGGCCCGGATCAGCTGGCCGGCGTTCTGCCGGTACAGCGCCTGCAGTGTGGAGACCACGAGCAACGGCAGCACCACCACAGCGGCCAGAGCTGTCATGACCGCGTAATGCTTGGCGAACCAGCTGGCACCCAAATCGATGGTGGTCGTGCTGTTCAGCACGTTGCCGATCTGTGCCAGCAGCCATTCGGCCCCGCCGGCCACCCAGTTGCTCAGCCCGCCGAGTACGGCGTCCACCCCGGCAGCGGCAACGGAACCGCCGAGGCCGCTCACCGCATGCACGGCATAACAGAGCGGGTTGAGGGCCTCGAGGCCGGTGCATCCCGCCGCCGCAGCCGCCGCGGAAGCGGTCGCCGTCGCGGCCGGCGCCGTCGCCGGGGACGGGGCCGCCGCGGCCACCCACGGTGCCACCAGGGCCGACAATTCGAACATGATCGCGCGCGCCCTCCGCCCTCAGTGCAGGTTGGCGCCCTGCCCGAAGAAGAAATTGACGATGTCGGGCGCTGCCCCGATCAGCAGGGCCGCCAGGCCGGAGACCAGGACGGCCCGGCGCCCGACCATGGACTGTTGGAAGTTCTGGGCATGCACGCCCAGGGCCCAGGCGGCGGCCCCGATGACGAGGCCCACCAGCGCGGCGATGAGGGCCCACGCGCCCAGACCGTTGACCAGCGACTGCAAGGTGCCGCTGCCGGGCAATGCGGTGAGGTTGGGGTCCAGCGACACCCCGCCGGAGCTGCTGGCGTACACCACCATGATCATGTTGCGCTCTCCCTCGGGACTCGGGCTGCGCCGGGCGCTCCGGCACTGCCGCATCGTCCCCAGGGAACGGTTCGGGGACTTTCATGTAGTTTCAGTGTTTCTCGCCAGCCGGCAATCGGAGCCCCGGCTGGGTAGTCACCGCGGGCCCTCCAGCCCTGTCATATTGGGAGCGTGATCGGCGATGGGCTTCTCGCTGCAATGAGCAATGCCGACACCATCCTCGTGGTGCTGGGCGCGATCGTCGTCTTCGTCGTGGCTGTGGTGGTGGCGCGCCAACTGGGGAGGCGGTCGGGGCGGCGGGCCATCTCGCAGCGCCTGACCGCACTGGGCTCACGCCTCGGGCTCGATCCGCCCGAGGACGAGTCGAACATCGAGACGGCGCTCGCCTACCTCGAGAGCGTGACCGGCGGCGCCGCGCAGGCGGTGGCCGAGTCGAGTGCGGACGCCATCCGCCTCCGGCGCTCGCTCGATACCCTCACCCAAGGCGTCGTCCTGTGCGACGAGAACGGCAGCGTGATCTACCGCAACGCTCGGGCCAACGCGCTCATGGTCAGCCGGCACGGTGACGCCCTGGCGGCCCAGGCGGTGACCGAGCTCCTCGAGGGGGCGTGGCACGAGGGCACGGCGGAGCGCACGCTCGATCTGTACGGACCGCCGCGCCGGACGCTGCAGGTGCGGGCCCGCCAGATCGACGACGGCCGCCGCCCGCTCGGGGTGATCGCGCTGATTGAGGACATCTCCGAGCGACGCCGGCTCGAGGAGATCCGCCGGGACTTCGTGGCCAACGTCAGCCACGAGCTCAAGACGCCGATCGGCGCCCTCGGCCTGCTGGCCGAGACGCTCGTGGCCGAGCCCGACGCCGAAGTCGCCCAGCGCCTGGCCGGCCGCATCCACAACGAAGCCTTTCGGGTCAGCCGCATCATCGACGACCTGCTCGACCTCTCACGCATCGAGTCCGAGGAGGCACCCCAGCGCGAGCCGGTCCTGGTCAACCTGGTCATGGCCGACGCCATTGAGCGGGTGCGGGCCACGGCGGACCAGCGGGGCATCGAGATCCTGCTGCACGAGCCCGCTCCCCCCATCGCCGTGGTGGGCGAGCGGCGCCAGCTCGTCTCGGCCATGCACGCCCTGTTGGAGAACGCGATCACCTACTCCTATGACGACTCCAAGGTGGTCGTGACCGGCACGGTGCGTCGGGCCAGCGCCCATGGGAGTGAGGCCGCCTCGTCCCCCCTCGAGTCGGTGGAGGCGGCCTTCACCCCTGAGATCTTCCACGAGGAGAACACGGACCCCGGGGGGACGCCGGTGGTGGCCGAGACCACCTGGGCCGCCCCCGCCTCGAGCTCCACCGGCCCGGTCCCGGTCGAGGCCGACCAGTCCCTGGGCGGCGATGGCATGAGCAGTCGGCCCGACGGGCAGGGCGAGGAGCGCGATCACGTGCGCCTCTCGGTCCAAGACAGCGGGATCGGCATCCCCTCGCGGGACCTCGACCGCATCTTCGAGCGCTTCTACCGGGTCGATCACGGGCGTAGCCGCGACACCGGGGGCACCGGGCTGGGGCTCTCCATCGTGCGCCACGTGGCCAACAACCATCAGGGCTGGGTCGAGGTCGAGTCGCGCGAGGGCGAGGGCTCGACCTTCAGCCTGGTTCTCCCGCTGCACACGGAGCGCGTGGTATGAGTAGCTGCACGTGAAGAGGAACGGGTGAGCGGAAAAAGGTGAGCAGGAGCAAGAAGTCGGCTCCGGCGCCCCCGGTTGGAGAAGGCCCCGTCCGGGTGCTCTTGGCCGAGGACGAGGAGTCCTTCGTCGACGCGCTGGTGATCGGTCTGACCAACGAGGGGTTCCGGGTCATTGTGGCGCGCGACGGCATTGAGGCGTTGCGCCTCTACGAGGAGACCGATCCCGACATCCTCCTGCTCGACCTCATGCTGCCCAAGCTCTCGGGCATCGACGTGTGCCGCACGGTGCGCGCCCGCTCGCGGGTGCCCATCATCATGGTGACGGCCAAGGGCACGGAGATCGACACGGTGGTCGCTCTCGAGATGGGCGCCGACGACTACGTCACCAAGCCCTACCGGCTGCGCGAGCTGGTGGCCCGCATGCGGGCCGTCCTGCGGCGCGCCCCGGGCGGTCCCGACGCCGTGGAGGTCGGCGGGATCGTCGACGTCGAGAACGAGGGCGTGTGGGAGGCCAGCGGCATCAAGATGGACTTCGACCAGCGGCGTGCCTTCGTGCGCGGCGAGGAGGTCCACCTGCGCCGCAAGGAATTCGAACTGCTCCGCCTGCTGGTCGAGAACTCCGGGCGCGTCCTCACCCGCGACGTGCTGATCGATCGCGTCTGGGGCACCGACTACATCGGCGACACCAAGACGCTCGACGTGCACATCAAGCGCCTGCGCTCGCGCATTGAGGCCGACCCTTCCACGCCGACGCTCATCACCACGGTGCGCGGGGTCGGCTATCGCTTCGCCGGCCTCTCCTATTGAGGTAAATCGCCGATGCTCACCCGGGGCAAATCCCGGGTGAGCATCGGGCCATTGCGGGGCAGGCATCGGTCCATTGCGAGACGGTTCGGGGGCCATTGCGGGACCGTGGCACGGCAATTGCACGGCAATCGTGCGTCGCTACAGAGACGATCGGCCGGCGATTCCACCTGCTTTGCAACCTGCTGGTACCCAAATAGCCACGCACGCGGGCGTACACTGGAACCCGAGAGGCGATGGAGGGAAGCCACAATGGTGTCAACGACCGAGGCTTTCCAGGGCCCCCTCCCGCCCCATCCGCCCCATCCTTTGGTCGGGCCGGATCCCGGCGCACTGGCACAACTGCTCCACCACCTTCCCGATGTCGTCATCGTGATCGACGGCGGGGGCAATGTCCTGTGGGGCAACGCGCGGGCTGAGCAGATCTTCGGCTACACCCTCACCGAGTACGCCGGTCGCTCCGGCCTCGACTTCGTCCACCCCGACGACCTCGAGTTGGTGCTGCGGTCGCTCGAGTCCATTCAGGCCAAGGAGGTCGGGGCGGCCCTCGAGGTGCGGCTACGTACCAACACGGGATGGCGCCTCGTCGAGCTCATCGGCGCGCCGATCAGCTGGTACGCCGAGGGCGCGGTGCTCTTCAGCCTGCGCGACCTCACCGAGCGCCGGCGCTTCGAGGTGGCCCGCAACGAGGTGTCGCGCTTTCGCACCCTCGTCCACAACGCGGCTGCGATCACCATGCTGGTGTCCGCCGACGGTCGCATCGATTCTGTCTCCGCCGCGCTGACCCGCGTCCTCGGGCACGATCCCGAGTTTGTCGAGAACGTGCCGCTGGCCGACATCGTGGCCGAAGAGGACCGGCCGGCCTTGCGCACGGCCCTGGAGCGCGCCGCGTTCGGTGCGACGGCGAGTCATCCTGTGGTGGTCGAGGTTCGCCTGCTGCACCATGACGGGCGGGGGTCGGTCCCCTTCGAGCTGTCGTTGGTGAACCTGGTCGACGACCCCACCGTGGATGGCCTCGTCCTGACCGCGCACGACATCTCGGCCCGTAAGGCGACCGAGCACCAGCTGCGCACGACGCTGTCGCTGCTCCAGGCCACCCTCGACTCGACCGCCGACGGAATTGTGTCCGTCGACCGCAACGGCGACGTCACCGGCATCAACGAGCGGCTCACACGTATGTGGCGATTGCCCGATTCCTACTGGACAGATCAGAAGGATGACCGCATGACCGGCGCCGTCTTCGGACAGCTGGCCCATCCCGATGCGTTCATGGCCAAACTCCGGGAGATCTCGCAGCACCCCGACTCCGAGACGACCGACGTGCTCGAGTTCATCGACGGGCGCGTCTTCGAGCTCTATTCCAAGCCGCAGCTGGTGGACGGCAAGAACGTGGGCCGGGTCTGGAGCTTCCGGGACATCACCGAGCGCAGCCGGCTCGAGGCCGAGCTGTCGTACCAGGCGTTCCACGATTCGCTGACCGGCCTGGCCAACAAGGCACTGTTCACCGATCGTTTGAACCAGGCGGCGGCGCGCATGGAACGCAGCCGCCGGCCGATCGCCGTCATGTTCTTGGATCTGGACAACTTCAAGACGGTCAACGACAGCCTGGGGCACTCCACGGGCGACGACTTGCTCTGCGGCGTCGCCGAGGTGCTCTCGGGATGCATCCGCAATGCCGACACCGCGGCGCGCCTCGGTGGCGACGAGTTCGCCGTGCTCGTCGAGTACATCGACAACCACGACGACATCGCCCAGCTGGCCGAGCGGGTCCTCAGCGCGCTGCGCCGTCCCGTGTCGCTCGGCGACAAGGAAATCGTCGTCACCGCCAGCGTGGGCATCACTTTCGGTATCCCTGGCAGCACGGGTGAGCAGCTGCTGCGCAACGCCGACCTCGCCATGTACATGGCTAAGGAGAAGGGCAAGGACCGTTACGAGGAGTTCCAGGACAGCATGCACACCGCCGTGGTGGAGCGACTCGAGCTCGAGGCCGACCTGCGGCGCACGGCGGGTGGGCAGGAACTGGTCGTCCACTACCAGCCGATCTTCGACCTCGGGTGCGGCTCCATCGTCGGTTTCGAGGCGCTGGTGCGCTGGCAGCACCCCGTGCGCGGGCTGCTCCAGCCGGACGCCTTCGTGCCCTTCGCCGAGGAGGTGGGACTGATCGACGTGATTGACCGCTTCGTCCTCGCCGAATCGTGCGCGCAGCTCCACCACTGGCAGGAGCGGGGCCTGATCCCGGCCGACATGATGATCACGGTCAACCTGTCGGCCCACGAACTGGCGGACGCGGCCACGGAGGCCATCGTCGCCGAGCTCCTCACGGCCAGCCGCTTCAACCCGGCCAACCTGATCCTCGAAATCACCGAGAGCGCCATGATGAAGAACACCGAGGCGGCCATCGCGACGCTGCACGCCCTCAAGGCCCTCGGGGTCCGCATCGCCCTCGACGACTTCGGGACCGGCTACTCGTCGCTGTCGTATCTCGAGCGCCTCCCCATCGACATGTTGAAGATCGACCGGTCCTTCGTGACGAATCTGGCCCACGACGACGATTCGGGCCTGGCCCACGCCATCATCCAGATCGCCGACACCCTGGGCCACGCCACCATTGCCGAAGGCGTCGAGAACGATGCCCAGGCGTTGCGGCTCCACCAATTGGGGTGCCGGTTGGCGCAGGGGTACCACCTGGGGCCACCGCTCGATGCCGCCGCCACCGAGGAGATGCTGCGCCGCCGCATGTCGGAGACGGCGTCGCCCGATGGCGCAGCGTCCAAGGGCGGCGCGGCGCCCAAGGGCAGGCTCAGGGTGCCTTGATGAGGAGCTCGCCCCCGAGGTAGGGGGCCAGGCACTCGGGCAGGAGCACGGTGCCGTCCTCCTGGTAGCCGTTCTCGATCAACGCCGCCCAAAGCCGCGGCCAGGCCAGGGCGGAGCCGTTCACCGTGTGCACGAGTTGCACGGGCCCCCCGCCGGCCGGGCGGTAACGGACCTGGGCCCGGCGGGCCTGGTAGTCGCGGTACCAGCTGGTCGAGCTGACCTCGAGCCACCTGTCGACGCCCGACGAGTAGACCTCCAGGTCGAACGTACGCGCCGACGGCCCGCCCAGGTCACCGGTGCACAGGTCCATGACGCGGTAGCGCAACGCGAGGTCCTGCAGCAATAACTCGGCGCGGCGCAAGATGTCGGCCTGCGCGTCGAGCGCCTGCGCCGGCGTGGCGTAGGCGAAGAGCTCCACCTTGTCGAACTCGTGCACGCGCAGCAACCCGCGCGTGTCGCGGCCGGCCGAGCCCGCCTCGCGCCGGTAGCAGGCGGTGGCCGCGGTGTAGCGCAGGGGCAGGACCGACTCCTCCAGGATCTCGCCCCGGTGCATGGACGTGAGAGGGACCTCGGCGGTGGGGATGGCCCAGAGGTCGTCCCGTTCGAGGTGATAGGCGTCGTCGGCGAACTTGGGGAGATGGCCGGTGGAGACCATCGTCTCGGTCAGCACCATCGTGGGCGGCCGTATCTCCTCGTAGGCTGGCGAGTGGCGGTCGAGGGCCAACGAGGTGAGCGCGCGCAAAAGCCGGGCGCCCGCCCCGCGGTAGAGCGGGAACATGGAGCCCGACAGCCGGGCCCCCCGCTCCATGTCGAGGAGCTGCAGCGCCGCGCCGATCTCCCAGTGCGGCACCTGCTGGTGCGCCAGCCTGGTGGGCTCGGCGGCGGCGCGGCCGATCCCCGGCCACCAGCGGCGGATCTCGACGTTGTCGGCGTCGCTCGCACCATCGGGCACCTCGTCGGCCGGGATGTTGGGCAGGTAGAGCAGTCCCTGGTGCACCTTCTCCCCCTCGGCCTCGGCCTCGGACGCGAGGCGGCGCTCCTCGTCGCCCAGCCGGCGGCTCTCGGCGCGCAACTCCTCGGCACGGGGCTGATCACCGCTCTTCATGGCCTCACCCACGGCGCGACTGAGCATCTTCACCTCGGCCCGCAGCCCCTCGGCCCGCGTCTGGAGCGAGCGGTGGGCCCCATCGGCCGCGATGACGGCTGCCACCTCGGCGGCGTCGACCCCGCGACGCGCCAGCGCCGCCGTCGTCCCTGCCGGGTCGTCGCGCAGCAGGCGGATATCGATCATGCCTGCTCAAAGTAGCCTGCGACGCCATGCCCGCCGTCGCCACGCCTGCCGACACCGGATCCGCCGGACCGGGGCCCGCCGTGGCGGTGCACGACCTCACCGTCCGCTACGGCCCTTCCGGCGCGGTGACCGCAGTGGATGGGCTCGATCTCGAGGCGGCGGCGGGCGAGGTGTTGGTCGTCCTCGGCCCCAACGGCGCGGGCAAGACCTCGACCATCGAGACGCTCGAGGGGTACCGCCGCCCGGCCGGCGGCTCGGTCTCGGTGCTCGGGCTCGACCCGATCGCAGACCACCGGCAGCTGACCTCCCGTATGGGGGTCATGCTGCAGAACGGCGGCGTGTACCCGATGCTCGGGCCGCGCCGCGTCCTCGACCTCTTCGCCCACTACTACCCCGATCCGCTCGCCACCGAGGCCCTGCTCGACCTGGTGGCGCTGGGCCGGGTCGCCGCCACGCCGTGGCGCCACCTGTCGGGGGGCGAACGCCAGCGGCTCTCTCTCGCACTGGCCCTCATCGGGCAGCCGCAGGTCGCCTTCCTCGACGAGCCCACGGCCGGGGTCGACCCCGAAGGGCGCCTGGCCATCCGCGCCGTGGTGGCCGACCTGCGCGCCCGGGGCGTGTGCGTCGTCCTCACCACCCATGAGCTGGCCGAGGCCGAGAAGATGGCCGACCGCATCGTCATCCTGTCCGCCGGCCGGGCGGTCCGCCAGGGGACCCCGCAGGCTTTGACGCGAGCGCCAGGCGCGGCCGGTCTCTCCTTCGGTGCCCCCGCCGGGCTCGACACGGCCGCGCTGGCGGAGGCGCTCGGAGCGGGCGCCGACGTGCGCGAAAGCGCGCCCGGCCGCTACCGCGTGGAAGGGGTCGCGGGTCCCGCCGCCACGGCAGCGCTCGCCACCTGGTTGGCGGCACGCGACGCCACCCTCACCGACCTCGTGACCGGGCGCACCCTCGAGGAGGTCTACTTCGAAGCTGTCGGCGCGGCGGCGCGCCACGGCGCGGATCCCGCGGATGCGGAGCGCTGGCGCGGGATCCGGAGTGGTCGTGGGCGCGGCGCCCGGCGCAACCGCGGGGGTGCCGGGTGAGCGCGCTGGTGGCCCAGACGAGGGCCGAGGTGTTCATGACCCTGCGGCGCGGCGAGACTCTGCTCTTGACCGTGGGCATCCCGGTGCTCTTCCTCGTCTTCTTCTCCTCCGTGCACGTGGTCTCGACGCCGGGCGAGAAGGCCGTCGACTTCTTCGTGCCGGGCATCCTCGCGTTGGCCGTGATGTCGACGGCGATGGTTTCGTTGGGCATCGCCACCGGCTTCGAGCGCGGCTACGGCGTCCTCAAGCGCCTGGGCTCGACGCCGCTGGGACGCCCACGCCTGCTGGGCGCCAAGATCGCCACCATCGTGGTGGTCGAAGTGGTCCAGGCCGCCGTGCTCGTCCCCGTCGGCTATGGCCTCGGCTGGAGCCCCGGCGGGCACGATGCGGGCGCGGCCACGCTGAGCGTCGTGGGGGTCGCCGTACTGGCCACCATCGCCTTCGGCGGGATCGGGCTGGCTTTGGCCGGCGTGCTCAAGGCGGAGGTGAATCTGGCGGCGGCCAACGGGCTCTACCTCGTGCTGTTGTTGCTCGGCGGCATGGTTGTGCCGATCTCCAAGCTGCCCGGTGGGATCGCCGCGGTGGCCAGGGCGCTCCCGGCCGATGCGCTCGCGGCGGGCCTCCACGCTGCGTTGGGGAGCGGGGCGTCCGTGCCCACGGAGTCGTGGGTGGTGCTGGCGCTGTGGGCGCTGGCCGCGCCGTCGGCGGCTGCGCTCAGCTTTCGCTGGGAATGAGCTTCTTCTCCTCAGCGGTGAACTTGGCCGCCGAGATCGGGCCGGGCACGATGGCGCTGATGGTGCCGTCGCCCTTCACGAAAACCGTGTTGGGGTCGCCGTCGAAGTAGTACTCGCCGCTCAAGATGGCGATGCCGGGATCCCGTGCCACCGGGAACCCGATGCCTTCGCTGGTCACGAAGGCCCGTCCGATGCTCGTGGAGTCCTCGCTGTCGACCCCGATGACGCGCACCTTGCCCAGGGAACCGCCGACGGCATCTTGGTGGCGCACCGTCGCCGCCAACGGCGGCAGCTCGGCCTTGCACGAACTGCACCAGGCGCCGAAGAAGATCAGCACGGCCGGCGTGCCCCCGCCGCCGCCATCAGCCGGGACGCTAACGGTCCCCGACCCGATCAGCCGAGGGGCCGTGAAGGACGGGACGGGTCCGCCTGCATGAGGGGGGCCGGTGCCCTTGGCGGTTCCGGCCGAGGTGAACAGCCCGACGCCCAGGGCGGCGGCAGCGGCCAGCCCGACTAGCAAGAAGATCTTGCGCGGCTTGCGCTGAGGCGGGACCGAGGCGCCGGAGGTGGCCCAGGGTGCGGGATCGGCGGGCGGCCCGGCGGCGAGGTCGGTCATGCGGCGCCCAAATTTAGTGAATGTGATTGGTGATCAGCACGTCACCCGCCATGGCCACGAACAGCACGGTCAGGTAGGTGATGGAGTAACTGAAGACCCGCATCGCCTCGCGGCCGGTGGCCCGGTCGGTTTGGGCCAGGCGCCAGAGTCGTGTCGTCACGAAGAGGAAGCCGGCGCCCAGCGCGGCGGCGGCGATCATGTAGATGGCCCCCAGATGGGCCACCGGCCCGAAGAGCAGGGTGAGCGCCACCAGCACGACGGTGTAGAGCACGATTTCGCGGGTGGTCCGCTTCATCGATGCCACCACGGGCAACATGGGCACGTCCGCCGCCGCGTAGTCCTCTTTGTAGCGCACGGCCAACGACCAGAAGTGGGGCGGGGTCCAGATGAAGATGACGGCGAAGAGCACGAGCGGCGCCCACGAGAGGCTGTCGGTCACCGCTGCCCACCCGACGAGGACGGGGACGGCACCGGCCGCCCCGCCCACCACGATGTTCTGGGAGGAACGGCGCTTGAGCCACATCGTGTACACGAAGACGTAGAACAAGGTGGCGGAGACGGCCAGGGCCGCCGAGAGCAGGTTGACGGCCAGCCACAGCTCGACGAACGCGGCAAGCTCCAGCGTGAGCGCGAAGAACAGGGCGGCCCGGGGGGTCATCGCCCCGGTCACCAACGGCCGGTTCTTGGTCCGCTGCATCAGGCGGTCGATGTCCCGGTCCACCACCATGTTGATGGCGTTGGCCCCACCGGCAGCCAGGGTCCCGCCGGCCACCGTGGCCAGCATCAGCCAGATCGAGGGGAGCCCGTGCTTCGCCACCACCATGGTGGGCACGGTGGTGACCAGCAGGAGCTCGATGATGCGGGGCTTAGTGAGCGATACGTACGCGCCGACGGTCGACCACGTGGTGGGCTGTCCCTCAAGGGTGGGAGCCGGGGTGGTCATTTCTTTCAGCCTAGGACCAGGTACCCGCTTCTGACCAAGCGGGAGGTCCCCGGTACGATTGGCCCGAGTGTCGCGACGCCGCCCCTTCACCGTCTCCCCCTCCCTCAGCCATCGCCTCAACATGGCGGCACTGGCCCTGGTCTGCCTCATCGTGGTCACCGGTGGGGCCGTCCGCCTCACGGGCTCGGGGCTCGGCTGCAGCGACTGGCCCGAATGCTCGGTGGGTCACCTGACCCCGGCCCTGCAGTTCCACGGGCTCGTCGAGTTCGGGAATCGGCTGGTCACCGTGGTCCTCACCATCGTCGTGGCGGCGGCGTTCGTCGCCGCACTCTTCCGGTCCCCCCGTCGCCGCGACCTGACCTATCTGAGCGGCGGCCTCGTCGTGGGGATCTTGGCCCAGGCCGTGCTGGGCGGGATCGTCGTCTACACCAAACTCAATCCCTACCTGGTCATGGTGCACTTCTTCGCCACCATGGTGCTGCTGGTCAATGCCGTCGTCCTCGTCCACCGCTCCACCCGTGACTACAGGCCCGGCGCGGCCCGCCTGCTGATCCCCCGCCCCTTGCTCCGCCTGTTCTACGGGGTGCTGGGACTGCTGGCCGTCGTCATTGCGGCCGGCACGGCCGCCACCGGCGCCGGCCCACTGGCGGGCGAGTCATCGGGACAGCAGGTGGCCAAGCGCATCCCGGTGTCGCTCCGTGACCTGGCCGAGCTGCACGCCAGCTTGGTGATGCTCCTTGTCGGCCTCACCATCGGCCTGATCGTCGGCCTTCACATGGCCGACGTGCCCGAGCGGGTACGGCGGGCGGCACGCATGTTCCTGGTCGTCATGGTGGCCCAGGCGGCGGTGGGCTACACCCAGTACTTCACGCACCTCCCGGCCCTGCTGGTCGAGGTGCACCTCCTCGGCGTGACCATCCTCGTCGTCGGCGCAGTGCAGTGCTTCCTGGCGTGCACCTTCCATGCCCCCGAGGCGCAGCCGGTCCCCGAGGTACTAGAGCGGGCCGAGGCGGGTGTCCCCATCGGCGCCCGATAGGCTTGCCACTTCGTCCCTTCGGCCACGTGCGACGGCGCCCGCCCCACTGACCAACCGACGAGCCGGCCCCCATCGTCTAGCGGCCTAGGACACCGCCCTTTCACGGCGGCAGCACGGGTTCGAATCCCGTTGGGGGTGCTCTGATGTGGCGAGACATCGGAGACACTGTGCCAGGACGTGGTGGGCCAAGGTGCGCTCTTTGACCAGGTCATCCCGGTGATCCACCAGCCGGCGCCTCCGATCCCAATTGACGGCCTCGCTGTCGCCCGCGCTGCCTTGCGCGGGTCTGACCTCCCCGTTATCCCAACAATGAGGTGCGATGCCCAAAAGAGGTAGCGTGCTCAACTGAAGTTGGTGGTCTTGTGTGAGAATCCGCGCTGCCGGCACGAAAGGGTGCCCGCGAGTGCTCGGACCGGGGGGGGTCTTCGAATGGGTCGACTGATGCAACTGATGACGGGGGGCGCTGTCACTGTCCTGGTGGTGCTCTCGGCGGCGACCCTGGGGCAGGTGTCGAGCGTCACTGACGCCCAGGCCGTCGTCGTGCGGGCGGCGCTGGCGCCGGGATCGGTCAACAACATCGTGGTCATCGACCTCGAGAACGAGGACGAATCCAGCGCGTTCGGGCCCGGTTCGGCGGCCACCTACCTCAACAACACGCTCGTGCCCGAAGGCGAGCTGCTGCAGAATTACTACGCCATCGGCCACGTGAGCCTCGACAACTACATCGCGCAAATCTCCGGCCAGGCCCCAACTCCCTTGACCGACTCGGACTGCGACCTTGGCGAGTACGTCAATGTCAGTCCGGGGACCGACGACCCGAACGGCACGACCTATCCTGGCCAGGTCGACGGCAACGGCTGCGTGTTCCCGGCTCCCACCGCCACAACCAACGGGGCGCCGACCATCGCCAACCAGCTCGACTCGGTCTACCCTCCCGACCCCACTACTCACGTCGCCTCGTGGCGGGAGTACGCCGAAGACATGGGCAACGATCCGACACGAGACGGTGGATCGCCCGACCCGCAGGGCGGCACCGATTGCGCCCACCCGGCCGTGGGTGGCACGGACCACACCGTGGCGGCCGAGGCGTCCGACCAGTACACCACGCGTCACAACCCGTTCATGTACTTCCACTCCATCATCGACAACACCGCGGAGTGCGATGCCAACGTGGTGCCGCTCGGAACGGTGGCCGTCGGGACTCCCAGCACGTTCAACGGCACCTCGCTCCCCGACACGTTCACCGGCCATTTGGCCAATGACCTGTCCAGCGAGGCGACGACTCCCCGGTTCGGCTTCATCACCCCGAACCTCTGTGATGACGGGCACGACGACCCCTGCACGGGCACCAACCTGGACGGCACCCACACTGGCGGGCTCGCCGGTGCGGACATCTGGCTCCAGCACTACATGCCGCTCATCATGGCTTCTCCGTCGTACCAGTCCGGCCAGATGCTCGTGGTCATAACCTTCGACGAAGGTGCGCTTACCGACACGACCGCATGCTGCAACGAGCAACCCGGTCCCAACTGGGCCTATCCCGGGTTCAGCCCCTTACTGGGCACGGCACCGACCACCCCCGGCGCCGACCCCGGCGGCGGCCAGATCGGGGCCCTCGTGCTCAACTCCAAATACATCCAGCCCGGGACGGTCGACACGACGGGCTACTACAACCACTACTCGGCTCTTCGTAGCTACGAGGACTTGCTCGGACTCACCAGTGGAGGCACGGACGGACTCGGCCACCTCGGCTTCGCCGCCGCACCCGGGCTGACGCCCTTCGGCCAGGACATTTTCCAGCCCGACACCGTGCCGACGATCGCGACGAACCCGATCAGCCAGTCGAGACCGTCGGGTGGAACCCTGACATTCACGGCCGCCGCCAACATCGCGACACCGAACGCGCAATGGCAGGCATCGGTGAACGGCGGCAACACCTGGATCAACCTTCAGGGCCAGACGGCGGACAGTCTCAATACCGGGCCGCTCACGGAATTCGAGAACGGCTGGGAGGTCCGGGCGGTCCTCACCAACTACGTAGGGTCGGCGACCACCAACCCCGCCACGATCACGGTGGCACCGACGACCACCGTATTGCTGCCGGTCAACGGCGCAACGGTAGCCCCTAGTCAGGGGCTCGACGCCGGTGCCTCCCCGGGGGTGACCAAGGTCGTCTACGAACTCACCGGGGGGACCCTCAACGACACGGTGATCGCCACGGCCACCCCGACCATCATCGGTTGGCTGGCCGGCTGGAATTCGACGACGGTCGCCAACGGGACTTACACCCTCCAGAGCGTCGCCTCCTACCCGGGCGGGGTCAGCGGCACGAGCCCCGGCNNGCTGGAGGAAGTCTCGCCCGCGCCGGCCTGAACTCCAATCTTTGGCTCGATGGTGGCGCGGGGGTCGGTAGCTCTCCTGCGCCATGGTGCGCAACGGCGGAATAAGCAACGAATTCGAGGGTTCGCTCTGGTTCAAAGAGGACAGTCGTTAACGATTCGACAAGTTCGAACAGTGTCCTGTTGAGTCTCTCGGCATTGAGTTATTTCACAAGTAGACCGAGCCACCGGTGCTCCCAGTGAAGCGCAGAACCAGACTCGAGACGTTGGTCGCGTTGAGCGCGTGTCCGGGCTGGAGCGCGTATTCGCAGCGTCGTACCCGAACATCGTCCAGTCGCATCCCGACAAGACCACGGCAAGAGCGACCAGCCCCACGAGCAATTGGCGGTGTAGACGATGCACGGCGACCTCCCAGCCGGTGACACCACCCTGAACCCGGGATCCCCTGACGGACGGACGATATCCGTGGTAAGCGACAACGCGCCGTTGTGCTTGGGGTTCCGCCGCCTGTGCCTTGATCCGCTGGCCGAATCGCGGTTGGTGGTCATTTGAATCGGGAAGCATCAGGGTGCGCGGGCTACCACGCTGACCGTCGATCGCCGCCCGATTGTTGTTCGTTCTAGACGAACGTCGGCAAAGCCGTGTTCGCGGCATCGATCCACGAAGGCGGTGCCCTGTTCGTCGGTCCAACCATGGCTTTGATGGCCCCGTGCACCTCGTTGTGTCCTCCGCTCCATGGCAACCAGACGACCACCGGGGCGGAGCACTCGACGCATTTCTCGGAGCCCAGCGTCGATATCCGACCAGTGGTGCACCGTTGCGATCGACCATACGACCGACGCGGAACCTTCAGGCAGCGGGATCGCCTCCGTAGCACCTTCGACATACCGCACTTCCCCCGGACGCCAAGTGAGGAGTCTCGCGACCCGCAACATCACGGGCGCCGGATCAACTCCGGTGACCATCGCACCCCGTCGGGCCGCGTAGCGGACCGCGACTCCCGGACCGCACCCGATGTCTACGACCGTGTCGCTGGATCCCATTCCGCTCAGCCGTACGGCCAGCCGCGCGTCGCCCTTGCGACCGGAGGCCATGCTGAGTGCGGCGACCAGCCCGGCGACACCGGCAAAGCCGGGGTAGTCAGCATGGTGATTCGGCACCGCGAGTTGTTCGTCCACACCTTGACCTTGACAGTTGAACCTGACTTCAAGTCAAGTGGGTGTATGTCTGAACCGCTGTTGACTATCGGCGAGGTCGCCGAACGGGCGCACGTTGCCACCTCGACGATCCGCTACTACGAACGCCTCAACCTGATCGTGGCCGATGCCCGGAGGTCCGGGCAGCGCCGCTACCGCGAGGCGACTCTCCGAAAGCTCGTTTTCGTAGGCATGCTCCAAGACGCGGGGCTCGCCTTGGTTGACATCGCCGAAATCCTCGACGCTGCGGACGTAAGCGAGTGGAAGGCCATTGCCACGCGACGACTCGAGGCTCTCGACGAGCAGATCGCCACATTGACGCAGGCCCGTGGGTACCTTTGCGGTGCGCTGCACTGCCGCTACGACCACCCGGCAACAGACTGCAAGATCATGGGGGCGGAGATCGATCGCCGACTCTTTCTCAGCCACCGGCGGAATGAAACGTGAGGAGATCGGTGCGGAATCCGTGATTGTGATACCCGGCCAATCGCTTCTGCGTTCCGGGCTCGATTTCCGGGCTCGTACCTGCGCTACCCCTTGGCCTTGACGACCTGGCCATCGGGCGAGAGAACGTACCAGTAGCCACCCAGACTATCGATGCCCTGGCCGGTGGCCTGGCCGGGCTGGGTGTCGCCCACCCAGAGGTAGACAGGCCAGCCGTTGTAGGTCACCTGCAGGCCGCCGTCCTTGCGGGCCGTGGTCCCGAGCAGTGAGGCCTCGGCCCGGCCGCCGGCGACCGGTACGGTCACCCCGGTCGGCAGCCGGAGCGGCGGCCAGCCTGAGGCGCATTTGCCATAGCAGGTCGAGCGCCCCCGCTCGTCGTCGGGCCTGAACATGTAGAGGGTCAGACCCTGTCCGTTGACCAGGACGGTGCCGAGGCCGCGCACGGTGCCCGTCTTCACCTCGTAATACGTGGACGCCCCGGCGGGAGCCTGCACGCCGCCCGAGGCAGTGGTGCTCGTGGTGCTGGCGCTGGTGGAGGTCGATGCCGCACTGCCGGAGCCGGAGCCGCAGGCGGCGGCCAGCAGACTGACTCCCGCGAGCACCAGGAGCACCAAGAACCTGGTCACGCTGACCCTGACAGCCGATCTGCTCATCGCCACGTTGCTCCCCTCCGTGAACTCGGGCGCCAACATAGCTGGTGACCCGCCGCCTGAGTCCTGCCGCGGGCGGCTGCTACGCTCAGTTAGGTGCGTCGGCTGATCGCGATCGTCGCCCTCGCGCCACTCCTCCTCGTGGTTTCGGCGCGCGTAGCGGGTATCTCCTCGGCGGCCGAGCGGCCGCAGCCGGCAGGCCGCAACCCCTCGATCATCGCCCTCATGGTCTGTCGGTCCGAGGCACAACACGACATCGCCGAGGTGCTCGGGGTGAAGGCGAAGGTGAGCGACAAGACCTGGGTCGACCACAAGTACTCATGCAACTACGGCTACCCGACCGGGTCGTTCAAGCTGTCGGTCAAGGAGCTCTCGAGTTGGTCCCAGACCCTCGCCTACTTCCACGGGTTGGGAGCCCAGCTCGGTGACACTCAGAAGTTGGGCAACCTGGGCCAGGGGGCCTTCCGCACATCCGGCGGCGACGTAGTGGTCCGCAAGGACTGGAAGGTGCTCGTGGTCGACGTCTCAGGCTTGCCGCCCCATTTCGGCGTCCCCCCGACGAGCGCAACCGACGTTGCCTTCACCGTGGCCGACGTCATCCTGGGCTGCTGGGCCGGCGACTGAGGGGCGCGGCGGGCTCTCAGGCGGCGCGCACTTGTCGTCAGGGGTTGATGGTGCGCTCGACGCTGAAGCGGTCGGTGCCGGACCTCGTGGGGGCAACGACGCTGAAGTGCCAGGCCCCCGGGCCCAGAATCGTGACGGACAGGTAGTGCCCGGGGCTGAGACGGGCCATGCGCAGCGGGGTGCCGGCAGCGCCGTCCCGGGCGGCGCGCACCACTGGTGGCCCGGTGAGCGCTGAGCCTGCCGGACCCGACACGATGAGGTGGAACTGGTTGACCCCGGGCCGGCCGGGCACCAGATAGATCTCGGCGCTGGCGCCGTGGGGCAAGGCCACGACGCTGATGTCGGGCAGGGTCGGCAGAAGCGACTGGCCGCGGGCCGGAGAGACCACCTGGGCGGCGGCGGTGAGGCCGGCGAAGAGGAACAGGGGGATGGCGACGCCCAGGATGAAACCCCGACCGCCTCTCATGACGCCGGGCGCCCGTACCTGGTCCAGACCGTTGCGGCCCAGCCGAGTGAGGCGCAGGCTGTTCAGCACCACGATGAGGCTTGAGAGTCCCATGGCCGCCGCGGCCACCAGCGGATCGAGCAGGCCGGCTGCCGCTAGCGGCAGAGCGGAGATGTTGTAGCCCATCGCCCAGCCGAAGTTCTGCATGACGACCGAGGACGTGGACCGGGCCACCGCAATGGCGGCGGGGACGCCGAGGAGATCGTTTCCCAACAACGCCACGTCACTGCTCTCAAGGGCGGCCTCGGCTCCGCTGCCGATGGCGCAACCCACGTCGGCCGCCGCTAAGGCCGGGGCGTCATTGATGCCGTCGCCGACCATCACCACCCGGTGCCGCGCGTCCTGTAGCGCGCGCAGCGCGTCGAGTTTCTCCACCGGAGTGAGACGCCCCTCGGCCCGATCGATGCCGAGGGCGGCGGCAACCGTGCCCACCGCCTCGACGCTGTCGCCGCTGAGGACGATGGTGCGGAGCCCCATGGCATGCAGGCGCGCCACCGCCTCTCGGGCCTCCGGCTTGAGCGGCGTGCTCACCGTCACCAGGCCGACCGCCTCGCCGGCTCTGCGCACCGCGACGACCGTCTCGCCCCGGCGCTCGTGTGCCGTCAACTGGTCGGCCAGGGCCGGCGGCAGATCGCCCCCCGGGATGCCGACCGCCACCTCCGCGCCGTCCACGGTGCCCCGGACGCCGACGCCCGGCAGTACGGCGAGGTCCTCGGCCCGGGGCACCATCACGGCAGCGGCGCTGATGGCCAGGGCAAGCGGGTGGTCGTTCTCGCGTTCGACTGCGGCCGCCCACGAGAGCACCTGCTGCGCGCTGTAACCCGCGGCGGGCAGTACGGCAGTCACCTCCGCCGCGCGCTGGGTGAGTGTGCCGGTCTTGTCCAGGGCCACCGTGTCGGCTCGGGCCAGTCGCTCGAGCGTGTCCCCGCTGCGCAGGAGGATCCCCAGAGCGGAGGCGCGGCCGCACCCGACCATCAATGCAACCGGAGCGGCCAGGCCCATGGCACAGGGGCAGGCCACCAGCAGCACCGCCACGGCGCTCAGGACGGCGGTGCCCAAGTTCCCGTCTCCCAGCCACCACGCCAGGAACGTGACCAGCGCACCGATGAGCACCGCAGGCACGAAGACGGCGCTGATGCGGTCGGCCAGGCGCTGCAGCGGTGGCTTGTCCTGCTGCGCCTCCTCCACCAGACGCTGCATGCGGGCCAGGACGGTCTCGCCGGCCAGCGCGCTCACGCGCACCACGAGCGCGCCGCTCCCGTTGCGGGTGCCGCCGGTCACCATCGCACCGGGGCCACGCTCCACCGGCAGTGGCTCGCCGGTGAGCATCGACTCATCCAGCGCGCTCCACCCGCGTTGCACCGTCCCGTCCAGCGGGACGGCCTCCGTCGGGCGCACCCGGACGAGCGCCCCGACCGGCACGCTCTCGGGGGGCACCAGCTCGCCCTCCTCGTCGTCGGCGTCCGCGACCACCCGGGCCGTGGGTGGGCGGAGCGAGATCAGTGCGTGCAGCGCCCGTGCCGCCCGCGCCCGGACCCGCACCTCTATGGCCCGGCCGGTGGCGAGGATGGCAACGATCAGCGGGGCCATCGCGCCGTGCAGCCGGGCGGCGAAGGCCCCACCGCCGCCCAGGTGAAGGTGTTTGCCGCCGAGCGCGATGGCCTCGACGGCGCTGACCGCCAACGCCGCCAACGTGCCGATCGTGATCAGGGTGTCCATGCTGGTGGTGCCGTGGCGCAGCAGGCGGGCGGCCGTCCGCAGGAACGGCCAGGCCCCCAGCACCTCCACCAGCAGGGCCAGGACAAGCACGCTCCAACCGGCCAATGCGTTCTCGGGGCCGATGAGGTCCACCAAGAGGGCGGCGAGTGCCAGCGGCCACGAGACGGCGGCCCGCACCATCCAGTGATCCGGATCGAGGCGGGTGACGACCGGCGCATCGGAGGCCAACGGGGTGGCCCCGTAGCCGATTCGTTCCACCAGCGCGCACAGCGCGTCGGGGCCACTGGAGTCAGGTTGGTAGGCGACGAAGGCCCGTTCCGTGGCCAGGTTCACCGAGGCGCTGACCACCGAGGAATCCCGCGCCAGCGTCCGCTCGATCCGGGTGGCGCAGGCATTGCAGTGCATCCCGGTCAGGGCGAGCTCAACGGTCCCCAGGGCCATTGCAGGCTGCCCCATCCCGCCCTCGTCAATGTCCGGGTCGGTGGTCCGGCTTTCCGTAGTGGGGAGGGGGGACCTCAGCACGGGACGGGCCCGACGGCCTCGGCCTGGTAGCCGGCCTCGGCCACCAGCGCGCAGAGCCTGTCGGGGCCGAGGACGGTCGGATCGAAGGTGATGCGGGCGCGGGCGGCGGCCAGGTCGACCGTCGCCTCAGTCACGCCGTCGTCGGCGCCGAGCGTCTCCTCAATCAGGGCGGCGCAGGAGGGGCAGTGCATGCCGGTGATGGCCAAATCAACGACCTGACCCTCGGGCTGCGACATGCAACAAGAGTACCGGGTGGGCCCTCGGCGCCCGCTTCGTACGGCGCCGTGGCTGCCCAGGTCAGACGGAGGGGGAGAACGCGTGCGCCAGCGCCGCCGACTCGGACACGCTGTTTGGCGGCGTCGTGAAGATCAGACCCAGGCACATCTCGTCGGTTGAGCCGTCTCCCCACGTCACGAAGTGCGGTGGCACCTTGCGCAAAAGGGGTAGCTCCTCTTGGAGCTGCGGGTTGTAGGTACACGTGATCCCGATGGTGTCGCCCGCAGTGATGGCGACGGGCTTTGGCAACACGTAGCCGCGCTGATAGTGGAAGTCGTAGTCCGTGACGTTGAGCAGTGTCTGCTGGGTGGGCTTGCCGGGGTTCAGCACGAACTTCATGCCCACGCCGAGCAGGTGCATGTGCGGGGCGAGCTCCACGATGTTCCCGGTGGTGTACAGCGGCCAAGTGCACGTCGTGGTGTCCCCGACAGGCGGATCCGACGAGCTCCTGCCGCACAGCGCCTCCAGCCCATCGACCAGGTCCTCCTGGCCCATCCCGAAACGCTGGCCGACGCTGGCCAGTTCAGCCGCCCGGTTGCACATGGGCCCGGTGACGCCCGGAGCACACGGGATGTCCGGCGGGGCCGCCACGATGTTGAGCCGCAAGGGGCGGAGGGGCGTGTTGGCCGGCACTGTGGTGAGCGTCAGCTTGGAGCGGACCGGCTTGTCCCCCACCAGCATGTTGTAGTGCTCCTGCATGATGACGAGCGTGCCAGCCGGCATGGGCGCGCCCGTCCCGGCCGGTTCCTTCGAGATGTTGTGCCCCGGCCCCCACGCCGTCAGCCAAGGGGTGCCGCCGTTCAGCGACCCTGCAGCGCCGCCCGTGTTTAGCCCGGACTCCCCGAAGCATGTCCACCCCTTGCCCCCGTCGTTCTGGGCCTCAGCCGCCGCGGCCAGATCCGGGGGCACGGCATAGGTGATCTCGTGGTGCACCTCGGGACTGTTGGGCTGGAAGTCGATGGAGGTGATGAATGCGTCGTGCGTCAGGTGGGGGTTGAGCAGGGTGCAGTGGTAGTCATCGGTGCCGCCGCCCGGCGGAGCCTTCGGCGTGTACGCGGTCGGTCCCTGCAAGACGATGGAACTCGTCTTCGGGCCGGGCTGCGTCGCAGTCGCGCCGGCTCCTGCATTCACGCCCACAAGGGCCAAGGTGACCATCCCCAGGGCTGCGACCGCCCGAGGAAGCACCGCCCGAGCTGTCACGTGGGCTCTGCGCCCCCCCGTTGCCTTCCCGTCCACGACATGCACTCTAGCCCCTGGTCAGGGGCCACACCCAGAATGAAGCGTCGAGACCGTTGAAGGCCACCTAGTGATCTCTTCGCAGCTCGGCCTTTTTCCGGGATGGATGCACGTTCTGCTGTTGTGTCAGCAAGGCCAGGACGTCACCGATCGATTGATCGTGTTCGGGGGCCTCGGGACGTGGGAGGTGTTCTTGGACCTGATAGCGATTGCGGCGGCCCTGCCTCTCCTTGATGAGGTAGCCGGCCTCGGTGAGATCGATGACCAGGTCGTAGGCACGACGTTCGGTGATGCCGAGAATGTGCCCGATGTCACGCAGCCGCACCTCGGGGTCGTGGGCGATACAGAGCAAAGCCCGTCCGTGCTTGGAAAGAAAGCTCCATTCCCCCATGGGAGGACTCTATCCTAATTGATCTGGAAATCTATTGCTACTTTCATATATCTAGAGTAGTGTTACAAGTCTTCCTCGAACGTCCGCGACAGCCGGTGTTTATTTCGAGGCTGGTGAAGGAGCTGGTCATGCTCGCTGATTCGTCGACCCATTGCCGCGCGCGCGACTCTCGCGCTGCTGTCGCACTTTACGGACACCTGACTGGCCAACTCTCATGACGGGTCGCAGCGTTCTCACCACCGCGGTGATGCATCGACTTTTCATGGGGATGGTCGCCGTCTTCCTGACTCTCGGCATGCTCACGCTGGCCGGCCTGGCGGGGACCGAGGTTGCTTCGGCTGCAGCCACAGCGCCCGCCGCCACGCAGTGCGATCCACCCGCGTTTCCCACCGGCGCGGGATTTCAGGTCACCTGCACGCTCACCATTGACAATACGGTCACGGCGGGAGTGAACACTTCGACGGTCACTGCCACCGCCTGCCTGGCGGCCGCGGGAGTGCTCGCGCCGTTCGGTTGCACCACGACTGTCACCTCGTCGAACCAATTGGTCACCTCGGTCGACCAGTGCAACGGGATTGTCGTTGGCGGTGGCAGCAATGTGATCTGCAATGTCTCGGTGGTCAATACGATCCCAACAGGAACAGCGACACCCGGCGTGACGGTCAATCAGTGCATCGGATCGGGTACAGGAGGCGGTACGCAACCGACACTGGTGTGCGCCTCNNACAGGGGCCACCGTGACGCAGTGCAACGGCTCGGGGAATGGTGGGGGGGCCAGTACGCGAGTGCAGTGCGACGTGACCGGAGGGTCGACAGCCGAGCCCGTCACCATCAATCAGTGCAACGGCTC
>PKYA01000045.1 GCA_003133545.1 Acidimicrobiaceae bacterium
GTACGGGGCTTTGCAGGCCCCTGCCTAAACCACTCGGCCACGCCGCCGTGACAGCAGGGCGGTCAGCCTAGTGGTCGGGGTCCGCTACCTCCGGAAACGGTGGACCAGCCAGATAACTCCGCCGACGAGGCCCACCACGACCGCCAGCTTCACGATGAAGAAGATGATGCCCACGATGCTGCTCAGGACCCAGAAGGCCACGAGGGCGGCGACCACTCCCACACCGACGACCGCGGCGCCGTGGCGCACGGTCAGCGGCTTCTTGGCTTCGCGCCTGCTTACCTCTTTACTCACAGACCCAATGCTACGTTCCCGCCATGGCCCCCGACACGTCACTACGGGAACGGCGCCAGATCCTCCTCGCCCGCACCGATCTCCACGGTGACGCGTTCTGCTGGGCCTTTGCCGCCGCGGCCGACGAGTGGCTCTCCGCCGTGGCGGCCCGCGCCGCCGGCGAAACCAATCGCCACCTGGCCCTTCTCGCCGTAGGGGGCTACGGCAGGAGCTCGCTGTGCCCGTTCAGCGACCTCGATGTCGTCCTCGTCCACAAGGGCCATGGCGACATCCGGGCGGTGGCCGACGCCATCTGGTACCCCGTGTGGGACGAGGGCGTGCACCTCGATCATTCGGTGCGCAGCCCGTCGGAGGTGCTCTCGGCCGCGGCCAACGACCCCCGCGTCGCCCTCGGCCTCCTCGATGCGCGTCTGATCTGGGGCGACGCCAAGGTCGCGGACCCGCTGCTCGCGCGCGCCCGCGCCGCCTGGCGCCAATCGCTGGGCACGCGCTTCTTGCCGGCGCTGGGGGCCCAGATGGCGCAACGCCACCGCACGGCGGGCGACGTGGCCTTCCTCCTCGAGCCGGATCTCAAGGAGAGCCACGGCGGCCTGCGCGACGTCAGCGTCCTGCGCGCCATCTCGGTCTACGCGCCCCTGCTCGCCGACTATGCCGATCTCGCCTCGCTCGACGAGGCCACGTCGGTCCTCACCGAGGCGCGGGTCGAGTCGCACCGCATCGCCGGGCGCGAGCAGGACAAGCTCCTCCTCCAGGACCAGGATCAGATCGCCGCCGTCCTCGACTATGCCGACGCCGACGCCCTCATGGCCGCCGTGTCGGCGGCCGGCCGACAGATCGCCTGGGTCAGCGACGACGTCTGGCGCCGGCGCCGCCTCTGGGACCCCACCCCCGCTCCCCGCCGACGACGCGGGCTCCGCCGCGCCGAGCAGAGCGCGCGCCCCGATGTCCCCGTCGACGTGGGCCCCGACATGATCGAGGTCGACGGCGAAGTGGCGCTGAGCCCCACCGCAGCCGTCTCCGAGGACGCATCACTCGCCCTGCGGCTGGCTGCCACCGCGGCCGAGCGCGACCGGCCCATCGCCAAGGGCTCCCTGCACCGGCTGGCCGACCGCATGCCTCCCCCCGGCGATCCGTGGCCGCACGACGTGCGCGCTGCGCTGCTGCGCCTGCTGGGCGCCGGGCGCCCGGCCGTCGACAAGACGGAATCGCTCGACCAGCACGGGCTCTTGGTCAGGATTTTGCCGGAGTGGGCCGCCGTGCGGAACAAGCCGCAACGCAACGCTTACCACACCTATACGGTCGATCGGCACCTGCTCGAGACGGCGGCGCTGGCCTCGGAGCTCACGGACCGGGTCGAACGACCCGATCTCTTGTTGATCGGCGCCCTGCTGCACGACATCGGCAAGGGCTATCCGGGTGATCACACCGAGGTGGGCATGGAAGTGGTGGGCCGGGTGGCGACCCGGATGGGCTTTCCTCCCGACGATGTCGAGACGCTGGTGGACCTGGTGCGCTACCACCTCCTTCTCCCCGACACCGCGACGCGCCGCGACCTCGATGACCCGACAACGGTCTCGAACGTCGCGCGCGCCGCCGGGAACCGGGTGACCCTGCACCTGCTCGGCGCGCTGACCGAGGCGGACAGCCGGGCCACCGGTCCCTCGGCCTGGGGGTCGTGGAAGGCGGGCCTGGTGGCCGAGCTCGTGGCGCGGGCCGACAGTGTGCTCGCCGGTGAGGCGGGACCGTACGGCCCCGCGCCGATCCCAGAGGCCTACGTCGCGCTGATGGAAGAGGTGCGCAGCAGCGGCCTCCCCTCGGTGTCCCTCGAACCTCCTCGCGTCGTCGTCGCCGCTCCCGACCGTCCAGGCCTCCTCTCGGCGGTCGCCGGGGCCCTGGCCCTCCACGGCCTGGACGTGCGGGCGGCCAACGTGACCGGCGCGGACGGCGTGGCCGTGGAGGTCTTCACCGTGGAGGTTGCCCGCGGCACCTGGCCCGACACGGCGCGACTCCGGGAGGATCTGGCCCGGGTGCTGGCGGACCCGACGGCGCTCGCGGCGCGCTTGTCCGAGCGCGGTCGGGTCTACCCCGCCCGCCGGCGCTCGACCGCCCACGTGCTCGGCACCGACGTGCGGGTGGACAACGAGGCATCGGCGAGTGCCACCGTGCTCGAGGTGCGGGCGCCCGACGAGGTGGGTCTGTTGCATCGCGTCACCCGCGCCCTGTTCGAGGCCGAGCTCGACGTCGTCTCCGCCCGCGTCTCCACTCTCGGCGAGTTCGTGGTCGACGCGTTCTACGTGCGCGAGGCCGTCGGCGACAAGGTCACCGACCCGGGTCGGCTCGAACAGGTCACCGAGGCAATTCTTGCCGCCCTGCCGGCGTGAGGGCGCGAATGCACTGGTAGAATTCCCGTTGCCATGGCCCCTGGGAAGCACTCGCGCAGGCACGAACGCACCGGCGCGCGCCTGTGGCTGATGGTGGGTGCCATCGCCGTGGCGGTGGCCGCGGTGGCCGTCGGAGTCGCCCTGATCCCCCATCCCCCGTCCGCACCGGCAGCAGCGACCACGGCGGCGCCCCCCGCTCCCTTGACTGTGGTCAGCACCGCGCCGGTGGGCAGCAACGTCGACAGCGGCGCCACCATCTCGGTCGAGTTCTCCACCGACCTGGCGACGGGCAGCCCCATGCCGACGCTGTCGCCGGCCGTGGCCGGCCGGTGGGCGGTGCTCTCCCCCACGCTGCTGCAGTATCAAGCCAGCGCGCCCCTCGTCCCCGGCTCGGTGGAGACCATAACGGTGCCGGGCGGGAATGACGGCGCTGCGGGCGCCCGCGGCCAGCGCATGGCCAACCCCTTCACCACCTCGTTCACTGTCGCCCAGGGTTCGACGTTGCGCCTGCAGCAGATGTTGGCCGAGCTCGGCTACCTCCCCGTCAACTTCACGGCGGCCGCACCCCTTACCGCACCGACCCAGGAGGGCACCCCCCAGATCGGCACCTTCACCTGGCGCTGGGCCAACGAGCCGGCCTCCCTGACCTCGTTGTGGACACCGGGCTCCTACAACGTGATCACCAAGGGCGCCGTGATGAATTTCGAGTCGCAGCACAATCTCACGGTCGACGGCCTCGCCGGCCCGGGCGTGTGGAGCGCCCTGCTCGCCGCGCTGGCGAACGGGCAGGGCAACGCGTTGCCCTACGGCTACGTCTACGTCAACAAGGCGTTGCCCGAATCCGTGACCGTGTACCAGAACGGCGTCCAGGCGTACGAGACAGTGGCCAACACCGGCGTGGATGCTGCCCCCACGGCGGACGGGACCTTTCCGGTCTACGCCCGCTACACGGTGACCACCATGAGCGGCACCAACCCCGACGGCTCCAAGTACGTGGACCCGGGGATCCGCTGGGTCAGCTATTTCAACGGAGGCGACGCCCTGCACGGATTCCCGCGTGGCTCCTACGGGTTTCCCCAGAGTGACGGCTGCGTCGAGATGCCCATTTCCAATGCCGCCGTGGTCTTCCCCCTCACGCCGCTCGGAACGCTGGTCACCGTCTCTTAGTCGGCCCCGACGCGGGGGCATGCCCAGGGGCCGGGTGGGGGCGGGCCCTATCCTCTTGCCATAGTGCTACTGCGAGTCCTCGGCGTCATCGGCAGAGTCCTGATCGGGGCGGGGATCGTTCTCCTCCTCTTCGTGGCCTACCTCATCTGGGGAACGTCCCTCCAGCAGGCCCACACCCAGAACGTCCTGCGCAACACCTTGGTGCACAAGGCCCAGAGCAAGGTCGTCGCCAATGCCCTGTCCCAGGCGGCCACGCTCGACAAGCTCCCCACCGGTCCCCCGGTCGTCGCCCCCACCACGGCGGCACCGCCCGAGGGCTCGCCAGTCGGCGAAATTCGCATCCCCGTCATCGGGATCGATCAGGTGATCGTCGCCGGCACCCAGACACAGGACCTGCGCCAGGGTCCGGGCCACTACACGGGTACCCCCTTGCCGGGGCAGGCCGGCAACGTCGGCGTGGCGGGTCACCGCACCACCTACGGACACCCGTTCTACAACCTCAACGAGGTCAAGGCGGGTGACCCCATCGTCCTCACGACGGTCCAGGGGGTGTTCGTCTACGACGCCACGACGAGCGACGTGGTCTCGCCCTCGGACGGTTCCATCCTGGCCGACACGCCCGGCGCCTGGGTGACGTTGACGACGTGCAACCCGCGCTTCAGCGCCTCCTCCCGCCTGGTGGTGAAAGCCAAGCTGGTCCACTCGGAGCTCTTCGCCAACGCACCGGCGCCCAAGCCCACGCCCGGAGCGACGCACCACGACACGCACGCCAAGGGCAAGGGTGCCGCCCCGACGTCGAGTGGCGCACTGGCCGGCAACTCCAACGGGCAGCTGCTCGATGCCGTCCTGTGGGGCCTCGCGCTGGCGGCCTTCGGCACCGTGGTGCTGCTCGGTGCCCACCGCTACCGTCGGCGTCGTTGGTTCATCCGCGGCGGCGGCGTCCTCGTGTCGCTGGTCCTCTTGTACTTCTTCTTCGCGGCGATCGCGCCCCTGCTGCCCGCCAGCATGTAACCCGTTGCCCGCGCTCTCACTGCCCGGCCGGTTCCGCCTCTTCGCGCGAGGCGCGGCCCGCGACGGCTCGACGACGTACGACACCATCTGCCGGGGCGTCGCCGACGATCCCGACGTGCTGGCGCTGATCAACGAGGCACCGGTGACCCAGCGGCGACCCAACCTGTTGCTGGCCGCCGTCCACTATCTCCTCCTCGGCGGCGTGCGCCACCCACTGGCGGCCCACTACGACACGGTGCGTTCGGTCCTCGGGGAAACTGCGCCGCCGGATCCGGCGCCCCGACGCGACGTCGTCGCCGACTTCAAAGACTTCTGCCTCGATCACCGGGCCGCGCTCCTCGCCCTCATCGCCGTGCGCAGCACGCAGACCAACGAGGTCGGCCGCTGCAGCGCCCTCCTCCCCGCCCTCAACACCGTCGCCGCCGCCTACCCCGACGGGCAACCTCTCTCGCTGCTGGACCTCGGCACGTCGGCCGGGCTCAACCTGCTCTTCGACTCCTACTCGTACACGTACCGCCCGCGCGACGGCGGGGACGTCCTCCACGCCGGCGACGCCGGGGGCGACGTGCACCTCGACTGCACGGTACGGGGGGAGTTCGGCGCGCTGCCCCCTCTGTCGCTGCCCCGGGTGGCCACGCGCACCGGGATCGACGCCGCGCCGATCGACGCCAAGTCCCCCGACGGGGCCCGCTGGCTGCTGGCCTGCCTGTGGCCGGACCACATGCGCCGCTTCACTCGATTGCGCGCCGCACTGGCCGTGGCGCGGACCGCGGAACATCCGCCGCTGATCCACCGCGGAGACATCGTCGATGACCTGCCGCGGGTCGTGGAAGGACTCGGGGCGGACGACGTGCTCGTCGTGTTCCACTCGTGGGTGGCGGCCTACCTCAGCCCGACCCGTCAGGCCCAACTGGTCGACACCGTGCGGGCGCTGGCCCGGTCGCGACCCCTGCACTACCTCTACGCCGAGGCACCGGCGGAGACCCCGGGGCTCCCCACCCCGCCTTCCCCGTCACCGCGCCCCACGTCGCACCTCGCCACGGCGCTCGTCCTGGTGCCCCACGACGGCACGCCGCCGATCCGCCTGGCCGACATGCACCATCACGGCAACTGGCTGCAGTGGTGGGCTACTCCGAGGGGCCCCACGGGGCATCGCGGCGGGCCGGCACCCTGACACCCTCGTCTGTGACCATGGCGGCCGACCCCACCGCGGTGCGGCCGAACCGGGTCCGGATGGCATCGACGGCGGCGGTGGCGTCCTGCCATGACTGTTCAATGGACGTGGCACTCTGCGCGCCCTCGGGACGCCCGTCACCGAGGTCGAAGGACAGCTGCTCGCCGCCCCCGGCGACCAATCCGGAGGCGCTCACACCGAGGAGCCGGATACCGTCCCCGGGATCCACCCCGGCCAGGAGTGCCGCGGCGACCTGCCCGATCGCCCCACCGGTGGTGATCGCCCGGTCCAAGGTGTGCGCCCGGGTCTGCAGGGAGAGGTCGCGGAACTTCACCTTGACCGTGACCGTGCGGGCGGCGCTCGAGGTGCCCCGCAACATGGTCGCAACCGACTCGGCCATGCGGAGCACGTGCCCCTCGAGCTCGACAGGGTCCACCAAGTCCTGGCTGAACGTCTCCTCGTGGCCGATCGACTTGGCGGCGCGGTCGGGCGTGACCGGGCTGGGGTCCTCGCCCCGCGCCAGCGCCGCCAGATGGAGTCCGCTGGCACGCCCCAGCCTGCGGACCAGCGTGTCCTCGGGGATCGCTGCCAGGTCACCCACCGTGCGCACCCCGAGCCCGTGCAGGCGGGTGGCGGTGGCGGGGCCGACGCCCCACAGCGCCTCGACGCGATGGCCGTGCAGGAACGCCTTCTCGACGGCGGGCTCAATGAGGACCACGCCGGGACCGGGGTCCAACCCGCTGCGGTCGGCTCGGGGTTTCGCCGCCCGCGAGGCGAGTTTGGCGATCATTTTGGAGCGGCCGATGCCCACGGCACAGCCCAGCGAGAGATCAGACCGTACGCGGTCCCGCAGGGCGTGGGCGATGGCCGCAGGGGGTCCCAGCAGCCGGACTGCGCCGGCCACGTCGAGGAACGCCTCGTCGAGACCGATCGGCTCGACCATCGGGGTGATGTCGGCCAGTATCCTGTGCAGCTGCCCGCTGATCTCGGCGTAGCGGCTGTGCCGCCCCGGGAGGAAGACGGCCTCGGGGCACAGCTGGCGCGCCCGCATTGACGGCATGGCCGAATGCACGCCGAAGGCCCGGGCCTCGTAGGTGCACGACGCCACCACGCCACGCGCCCCGCTGCCGCCCACTATCACGGGCAGGCCCGCCAGCGACGGGTCGTCGAGGACCTCGACGGAGGCGAAGAAGGCGTCCATGTCCACGTGCAAGACGGTCGGGAGGCGCACGGCGGTGGAGGTGGCGGTCAGCTCACCCACGGAGGGTCAACCGGCGAAAACCTTCGGCGAACCCTGCGCCAGCGCGCCGGCCCTCCTCCTCGGCCCGAAGCCGGACGGCCTCACCGGCCCACCCGCCGGGCTCGGCGAATTGCGTGCGGTGACACTCCACGGCAGCGGCTTTGCAGGCAATGGTGTCCGTCACGTCGACCCATTCGTCAGGTTCGAGCGTCCCCGACAAGAGCACGGTCGACACCTGGTGCGCCGGACCAGCCGAGGGGAAGTACAGCGGGAGCGCGGCAGCGGGCGCCACCGCATCGAGCAGGGCGGCACCGGCGATGCGATGGTCCCGATGATTGAAGTACTCGCGGCCGAAGAACATAGCCGTCGGGTCGTGGCCGCACACCACGTCTGGGCGCAACCGCCGCACCGCTTCGACGAGCGCGTAGCGGAGCGCCTCGGAGTCGAGCAGCTCCCCGTCGGGATAGCCGAGGTTGGTGACACTCTTGAGCCCGATGAGCGCCGACGACTCCGCCAACTCGGCGGCCCGGACGGCGACCAACTCCTCGGGCTCGGCCGCGGGATCGAAGGTCCCTTTCCCTCCGTCGGTACACACGACGAGGTGCACCGCCGTTCCCGCCCTGGCCCAGCGGGCCAGTGTTCCGCCGCAGGCCACGTCGGCGTCGTCCGGGTGGGCGTACACCGCGAGGGCCACCTCGGGGATGCCGTCCATCACCGCCGTTTGGGCTCCGTCGTCTTGGTGAGAAGGCCGACCTCGCGTTGGAAGTCACCGGCCTCTTCGAATCCTTTGTAGACACTGGCGAAGCGGAGATAGGCCACATCGTCGAGCGCCTGCAGGCGCTCGAGCACGGCCACGCCCACCTCCTGGCTGCTCGGCTCCGCCGAGGCACCGCGGAGGGAGTCCTCGACCGACTGGGCGAGCTCTTCCATTTCGGCGTCGCTCACAGGGCGGTTCTTGCATGCCGCCCGCACACCGGCCACGACCTTGGCCCGGTCGAAGGGCTCCCGCAATCCCGTCCTTTTCACCACCCAGAGCGGCACTTCTTCCACCCGCTCGAACGTGGTGAACCGGCGCCCGCAGCCAAGACACTCCCGGCGACGTCGGATGGCACCCCCTTCCTCGGCCAGACGCGAGTCGACGACCCGATCATCATCGACGGCGCACCATGGACATCGCACACCGCCGACCATAGTCAGGGAATGAGGAGATGCTCCCCCGGCACGAGCACGTCGGAGCCCGCTTCCGCGGTCAGCGCGTGCTCCAGCCCGGCGACGTTTCCACCGCCGACCCGCGCCGCGATGGAGGCCACCGTGTCGCCGGCGTGGATGACATATACCTGCCCCGCGGCCGGTGCGGCATTAGCCAGCGTCGATCCTCCGAGGGAGCGGATCGGCAGCGCCAGCAGAACGAGCAGCCCGAGCACCACCGCGGCCGCCGCCACGCGCCGGTGTTGCACCCGCCGCGAGGGAGCGCGTTGTGGGCGCACCGGGGGAACCACGGTCAACCGGGGATAGAACTCCTCGTACTCCAGCTCGAACGCGACCGACATCGCTTGTCCTCCTTCGAACACCTGTTCGCTTCTCCGACATTGCAGCACGAACAGGTGTTCGGTGTCAACCGATTTCTCGAACGCCTGTTCGCTGCCCATGCCGTGCACCCTAAGGGGAGGGTGTGACACACAGAGAGGGGCCCCCAGGGCCCGGCGCCCTGACCCTGGGCACCTTCGGGCGGATATCGGACAGAAGACCCTTCTCGCTTTGAGTCGATGCGGCCGCCCAATCCGACAGCCCCTTGTCCTGGCACGCCACAGCGCTCAGGTGCCGACGGTGCAGGCGAACTGCCGGCTGCTTCGAGGAGACCAGTGCAACCGGCTGGGCGATCCAGCCGCCCAGCGCCGGCCTCTCCACTCGCGCGTAAGGCCCGCACTGGTCCCGTGTACACAAACGAAAATGTCATTACTGGGCGTCGCGGCCGATGGCTGCGGCCGTGCGTGGGGATCAAATACAAGCGACTGACGATACTGATGGCCGGCATTGCCTGGGGATGATGCCGGAATCGGCCAGATAGCATCCGCTGGTGCTGACGATCTGGTACCTCGCCAACGATGCTGTGACTGAATGGGTGGTGGCATCCATGAACAGCCTCCGCGCAGTCGAGCCGGATGTGGCAGTGAAGGTCATCCCCTATGACGATCGGATAGAGCAGCTGTGCCACTTGTTGCCGCGGTGGAATGCCGACATCGTTGATTGGCCCTTGAGCGACTACGACGCTCTCGGGGAAACGGTTGGCGCGAGGCCGAGCGCAAGAGGAATGTTCCGGAAGTTGGCCCTGCTTGGCCTTTCGGACGGCCCGAATCTTTATATCGACTCCGACACGGTGATCCTGCGGCAGCTTCTGCCCTTTGCTGACGCGTGGAGTGAATCGGGGGCAGATCTGGCTGTAGCTGACGCTGACGTCCCGCAGGCGTTCCATCCGGGGCCACTGGCTCAGAGGACGCTGGGTTTCAATGCTGGGTTCTTCATCGCACGCGCTGGTCTGACCGATCTGTCCAACCTTCAAACTTTGGCGACCGACGCACTGCGAGTGGTGGACCAGTTCGTGATCGAAAACGTGGACCAACCGTTCTTCAACTTCGTTTGCGACGAGGCAGGATGGGATGTTCGGACGATCACTCAACTTGTCCCAGGGACGCCGTATTGCACATGGTCGGAGCGGGCGATTGATCCGGTCCAGCCTTGGATCCATTGGGCAGGCCGTTCCCTTGCCTATGACATGTCGCATCGCGAGTTGTGGGTGCGCTGGCGCTTGGAGGGGGCCGCTCCCGCCGAGAAAGCCAGGTTCCGTCTGGGCGAGACTCGAACCGCGCTGAAAAGGACGGTGCGGCACCTGGCTACCCGGCGCTCAGCGTGAGGAAGCCATTCTTGGTCCACACCCGGCTGGTGACGAGGGGATCGGATGTGGAAGTCGGCCGCGACGACGAACAGATGTTTGCTTCGCGCCCTCCGGCCCGCTATCTTGGTCGGGACGAACGAGTGTTCGCCCCGCTGCGGATGTATCGGGGGGGAATGGGCGGCCCGCACGCGGCGTGGGCGGAGCGGGATGAGAAGGAGCAGCCATGGCGGAGGTCCTGAGCGGGAAGCGGCAGCAGATCCTCACCTTCATCGCGGACAGCCAGCGGGACCGGGGTTACCCCCCTTCGGTGCGCGAGATCGGGGTGGCCGTCGGCCTGGCGTCGTCCGCCACCGTCCACACCCATCTGGCCGTGCTCCAGCGTGAGGGCTACCTCTCCCGGGACCCGAGCAAGCCACGAGCCATCCAGGTGCACTACGACCCCGCATCCACCCAGAGCATGGCCACCTCCGCCGTGCGCAACGTGCCCCTCGTCGGCGACGTCGCCGCCGGGACGGGCGTCCTGGCCCAGGAGAACGTCGAAGAGCTCCTCCCGATGCCCGAGCAGTTCACCGGGACCGGGCCCGCCTTCATGCTGCGGGTGCGAGGGGATTCCATGATGGACGCCGGCATCTTCGACGGCGACTTCGTCGTCGTCCGCCAACAGCCCGAGGCCGAGAACGGCGACATCGTCGTGGCCGGCATCCCCGGCGATGAGGCCACGGTGAAGACGTTCGGTCGCCGTGACGGGCACATCGTCCTATCGCCGGCAAACCCGGCCTATTCGCCACTGGTCCTCGATGGTGACGACGTCACGATCTTCGGCAAGGTGGTCACCGTCGTCCGGCAAGTCTGAGCCCTATTTGAGCAATCGGGAAAGCCTGCGGTCGGCCAGGATCTTCCCTCCCGTCTGGCATGTCGGGCAGTAGGTCATCTCATAGGACTCGAACGAGACCCGGCGCAACTCGTCATCGCAGCCCGGGGTCGGACAGGGTTGGGCGACCTTCCCGTGCACGGCGAAACGCCCGCCCAACTTGGCCTCCGAAAGGCCGCCGGCCCGGGTGCGCTCGAGCGCGAGTGCGTCGTCGAGCACTTCCGTCGTCGCCGAGAGCAAGCGCTCGCGTTCGGCCGCGCTGAGCGAGCCCAACGACGCAAAGGGTGACAAGTGGGCGCAGTGCACGATGTCATCACCCCATCCCCGCCCGATGCCGGACACCACCCGCTGGTCGCGTAGGTCGGTGTGGAGGCGCCGGGAGCTCTGGCTGGTGCGAATCAGCTCGGCGAACTCCGGAGAGCCCGGTTCGGGCCCCAGCCCTTGGAGAGGCCCGTCGTCGCCCGGCGCCAGCACCCACCACGACGCCTTGCGCCGCGTCCCGTGCTCGCGGACCAGGACCGCCCGCTCGGGCTCCCCGTCACCGGAGGAGAAGACGAAACGGACCACCGCGCCGCGTGGGCGGGTGGTCTTGGCCGGGGCCTCCACATCGACGCGTCCGGCCTGGGAGAGGTGGAGAACGATGCGCCGCCCGCCGGCAAAGGTCCAGACCAGGTACTTGGCCCGGCGGCCTATCGACTCCAGCACCTGTCCACGGAGGTCCTCCGCGGAGGGCGTCACGGTCTTGAGCGCAGTGAAGCCGAGGAGGTCGGCCCGCTCCAGGACGCGGCCGGACGCGAAGGCGTCCAGCCTTTCGGCCAACGCCTGCATTTCGGGGAGTTCCGGCACCTTGTCACAATGTTCTCATGACCTACACCCACGGGCATCACGAATCGGTGCTGCGCAGCCATACCTGGCGCACGGCAGAGAACTCCTCGGCCTACCTGCTCCCCCACCTACGTCCGGGGATGTCCGTGCTCGACGTCGGCTGCGGTCCCGGGACGATCACCGCCGATCTGGCACGACAGGTGGACCCCGGTGAGGTCGTGGGCCTCGATGCGTCGGCGGAGGTCGTGGCCCAGGCCGCGGATCATGCTGCCCGCGCCGGAGTCCCCAATCTCCGCTTCGAGGTCGGAGACCTCTTCACCCTCGCCTACGGCGACGCCACGTTCGACGCCGTGCACGCCCACCAGGTTCTCCAGCACTTGTCCGACCCGGTGGCGGCCCTGGTCGAGCTGCGACGGGTCCTGCGCGATGGTGGCGTGCTGGCTGCCCGGGACAGCGACTACGGCGCGTTCACCTGGGCGCCGGCGGATCCGGTGCTCGAGCGCTGGCGGCAGGTCTACCTCGACGTCACGGCACGCAACGGTCACGACGCCCGGATCGGGCCTGCCCTGTTGGGACTGGCGCATGCGGCCGGCTTCGACGACGTCGAGGTCTCGAGCACCTGCTGGACCTTCGCCGACCCCGGCGCCCGCCAGTGGTGGGGCGGCCTGTGGGCCGATCGGGTCCGCTTCTCCCGCTTCGCCGAGCAGGCCGTGGCCTATGGCGTGAGCGACGCCGACGAGCTGGAGCAGATCGCCAAAGCCTTCCTCGCCTGGGCCGCGTCAGCCGACGGGGTTTTCATCGTGCCGCACGTCGAGATCCTGGCCCGCCGCTGACCAGCACCCGGGACACAATGGAGCAATGGAGCAATGGGACGAGCGGTCGATCAGTTGACCCAGAGCTTGTCGGTGTAGATGTCGGTGCCCGGGATGGTCGGGATGAAGGGCAGCGCCGCCACGACGACACCCTTGCCCGACTCCTCGAGCAGGCGACGGTGCTCGGCGATGACGGGTTCCCACGCGACCTCGGGGGGCGTGCTGAGGAACCACAACAGGAGCGTCCGGCGGTCGCTGGCCGCTTCCCGCGGCACGTCGCCGGGCGCGTCGACCTCCAGGGCGATCGGGGTGAAGGCGGCCACCAGGTCGCCGTCGCTCCCGGGGAGCAGGCCGGGCAGGTGCTCGGCGCGCAGCCACTCCCACAGCCCTTCGTTCGAGACGTCCTCGGCGCGGTCGATGAACACGGAGACGAGGCCCCGGTAGGGGTGGTCCAGCGCCAGCTCTATCGGCACGCCGTCGGGATCGCGCCGGTACTCCCAGCAGTAGTTGTAGAGGAGCGTGTGCACGTGGTCGCGCTCTTCGAACATACGGCCGGCCGCGTGCAGCGCGTTGACCTGACGGAGGGCCCAACGGTTCCACACCGTGTGATAGCCGTCGAGCACCCAGTACAACGACACGTACGAGCCGCGCGTCGGCGCGCCGGTGATGGCGGAGGGATCGGGGTCACGCAGGTTCTTGAGCTCGGCCGTGGCCACGAAGCGACGCCCGGCGAAGTTGTAGGGGCCAACCATGCAGCCGGCATAGAAGTGGTCCCGCTCGTACCACCGGTTGTAGGCCACCTCGTGACCGCGATGTGGCTCGACCACGGTGAACAACATGGAGCCGAGCTTGACCGGCTCGGCCTCGGCCCAGACCTCAATGGGGCGGCGCTCTTTGGGTGCGGCATCCTCAGGCATCGGACGGGAACCTAACAGACGGCGTCAAACGGTCCCCTGCGCCACCATCGGTCGGGCGGGAACGAGGGCACCCCCGGCCGGCTCGACGGTGATGGCGAGGACCGAAGGGTGCGGCGTCCCGGCCAGAGTGAAGGTTGCCTCGTGCGGCGACTGCCCGAGGATTCCGAGCGAGATCGTCTGCCCGCCCACCACGCCCCACAGCTGGTAGGTCTGCGTGGGCGAGAGGGTCGGCAGGGAGGACCGCACCAGGTAGCCCTGGCCGCCCCGAACCACCACGAACTCTGCCAACGTGTGGTGATCCGTGCCCTCCAGGTTCACCACCTTGTGGCCCGGAGTGTGGAGGGCGGCGGCGGCGGTGCCCGGCGCATTCGGGGCTTGATTGTCGGCGTTCGCCAGGTTGACGCCGAGGACGATGGCGGCAACGGCGGCGGCCGCGGCGAGGGAGGCCAGGGCGATCATGGGGCGCCGCCCCGGGCGCGCCCGGCGCGGCCGGTTCGTCGCGCCGCCTTCCTCCTCTTGGACCTCACGCCACAGCTGCGGCATGGGTGGAGGCTCTTCGTCATGACGGGCCGGCAGATGGCTGGCGATGCTCTCCCACAGCCCCTCGGGCAGTGGCTCGACCGAATTGCCCAGTGCGGCCGCCACCTCGCGGTGGGCGTCGAGCTCCGCCCGGCAGCGCGGGCATTCGGCCAGGTGCGCTTCGATCTGCGCGTACTCGACGCTGTCCACGGCGTCGAGGGCGAACACCGCCAGCATCTCGGTCACCTCCTCGTGGGTCATCATGCGTCGACCCCCTGCACGCCGCTCTCGAGCAGCGCGGCCCGCATGCGCCGCATGCCGTTGCGGATCCGGCTCTTCACGGTTCCCTCAGCCTGGTCGAGGAGCTCGGCCACCTCGACGTAGGTATGTCCTTCGAAATAGGCCAGCTCGATGGCGCGCCGCTCCTCCTCGGGAAGCTTGGCCAATGCTCTCGACACCTGGTCGGCCAGGGCCAGGTCCCAGACCTCGTGCTGCATGTCGTACGCGGCGCTGGCCGTGCGCCCCGCCTCACGGGCCTCGCGGAGGCGCCGGGAATTGAGCGATCTGATCGCATCCACGGCCCGCGCGTGCGACTGGGCCAGAAGGAACGAACGCAGCGACCCCCGGTCGGCGTCGAACCGCTCCGGCTGGTTCCACAGCCGCAGGAACACGTCCTGGGTGACGTCTTCAGCCTCGGTGGTGCTGTTGAGGACGCGGCGAGCCAGGCCGTAGACGGCTCCCCCGTGCCGGCGGTACGCCTCGGCCAGGGCCACTTCGCTGTAACGGGCAATGGCGGTGACCAGCTGGGCGTCACTTACCTCGCCGATCTTTTGCATGTATGTCCTATTCGGGCCCGCCCCCGCAGGCAGATGTTCGTTTTCCGACCCATCCGGGCGTGGCCTGTGATCCGAATAGTAGGTGCTATGAGAACGACGATCGATTCCTACAGGGCCAGAGCGGGTCGTCTGAACCTCGATGGCATCAATTTCGACGACTTCAAGGACCGGCCCCTGCCCGCCGGCGCGCTGCGCAGCCTGCGCTACATGCACGACGTGGAGCACCACACCGTGTGCTACCTGCGTGACCTCCTCCTGACGCCGGCGCACCAGGATCCCGAGATCACGTCGTTCCTCTCGTGCTGGGTCTTCGAGGAGATGTGGCACGGCGAAGCGATCGGCCAGGTCCTCGAGGCCCACGGCGAGGAGGCGGGTGCCCCGCGCATTGCCGCGCTGCGCGAGCGCCACCGCCGGCGCGAGGCCCTCACCACGCTCAGCACCATCGGCTCCGCCGCCTTCGCCGGCCGCGCCTTCATCGCCTTGCACATGACCTGGGGCGCGATCAACGAGTGGACGACCCAGGCCGGCTACAGCCGGCTGTCGGAGACGACGAGCCACCCCACATTGCGCGAGCTCCTCCGGCGCATCATGAAGCAAGAGGGTGGGCACATCGACTTCTACGCCTCCGCCGCGGCGCGCCGGCTGGCGGAAAGCCCCCGGGCCCAGAAGATGACCCGGGCCGCGCTCAAGTACTTCTGGCGGCCGGTCGGATCCGGCGTGATGCCCAAACGTGAAGTCGACTTCTTGGTGCGCTACCTCTTCGACGGTCCCGACGGGAGCGCGGTGGCGGCCCGCATCGACCGCCGGATCGATCGTCTCCCCGGGCAGAGCGACCTCCACCTCCTCGAGACCGCCGTGGCGAACCTCTCGCGGCGCGCCGTCGCCGCGTAGCGCGCGGAGCAGAGCGCCGGGCGGCGCCGCGTCAGGCGAGCAGCGCGGCGAGCACCGCGTGGGCGCGTTCGAGCTGTGCCCGCGTCACGCGCTCATCGGGGTGGTGCGCCAAGAGCGGCTCCCCCGGACCGAAGTTGGCCGCCGGCACGCCGTGCTCCCAGAACGACGCCACGTCCGTCCAGCCCACTTTGGCCGTGGGCGCCGCGCCGGTCCGCGCCACCAGGGCGGCCAGGAGGGGGTGCCCCAACGACGGCGGCGCGCCGTCGGCCCCGTCGATCAGCACCCAGCCGTCGCCCTCGTCCTCGCTGAACGTGCCGGCCAGCAACCCGCGCAGGTAGGCCTCGGCGTCGGCCAGAGTGCGATCGGGGGCGTAGCGGAAGTTGACCGTGACGCTGGCGCTGTCGGGGACGACGTTGCCCGCCACGCCCCCTTCCACCGCCACGGCCTGGAGCTGCTCGGCGTACGCGCACCCGTCGAGCACGACGGCGCGGCTCTCCCACCCGGCCACCTTGTCGAGCAGTGGAGCGAGACGATGGATGGCGTTGCGACCGGTGAACGGGCGCGCCGTGTGGGCGCGTACGCCCGACAGGGTGATGCGGGCCGCCATGGTGCCCTGGCAACCCGCCTCGACCAGCGCCGCCGTGGGCTCGCCGAGGATGGCGGCATCACCGGCCAACAGCTCAGGTCGTTCCTCCCAGAGCTGCAACAGCCCGCTGTCGGCCCGGCCGACCTCTTCGGTGGCGTAGAAGCACCAGGTGAGATCCATCGACGGCGCGTCGGTGGTCGTGGCCAGCTCGAGCATCACCGCCAAGCCACCCTTCATGTCCGAGGCGCCCAGACCCCACAGCACGTCCCCGTCCACCTTGGGCTCCGCGTTGTGGTTGGGGGGGACGGTGTCGAGGTGGCCCGCCAGGACCAGACGCTGGGGGCGGCCCAGGGCGGTGCGGGCCACCACGTTGTCGCCGATGCGTTCGACGCGCAGCCAGGCGCAGGGTCGCAGCCGCTCCTCCACGAAGTCAGCGATCTCCTCCTCGGCGTGGCTCAGCGACGGGATCGCCATCAGGGCGGCGGTGGCAGCCAGGAGATCGTTCACGCCGGCAACCCCGCGACGGCGGACGTCGTCGTGGCCGACGCGGGCGCGCCCACCGGCTCAGGCGCTGGCGCCGTGCTGGCGCAAGATCTCGTTGAGCTGCGCCTTGTCGTGGCGCTCGCCCTCGTTCAGCCGCTTGATCACCAGCACGCAGGGGATGAAGAACTCCCCGCCGGGGTACTCGCGGCGCCGGCTGGCCCGGATGGCGACGCACCAGGGAGGGACGACACCTCGGCTGATCTCCTCCCCCGACTCGGCGTCGATGACGGGGATGGACGGGTCGAGGAAGCTCCCGGCGCTCAGCACTGCTCCCCGCCCCACCCGCGCCCCTCCGGTCACCATGCAGCGGCTGCCGATGAAGGCGTCGTCCTCCACCACGACCGGGACGGCGTTGGGCGGCTCGAGCACGCCCCCGATGCCCACGCCACCCGACAAGTGGACGCGGGCCCCGATCTGGGCACACGATGCCACCGTGGCCCAGGTGTCCACCATCGAGTTCTCCCCCACCCAGGCGCCGATGTTGACGTAGGACGGCATGAGGACGACGCCGCGGGAGAGGAACGACCCCCAGCGCGCCGAGGCTCCGGGCACCACGCGCACCCCGGCCGCGGCGAAATCGTGCTTGAGCGGCAGCTTGTCGGCGTACTCGAAAGGACCGTGCTCGATCGTCTCCATGCCGCGCAGCGAGAACAACATGAGGATGGACTTCTTCAGCCACTCGTGCACGACCACCTGGTCGGTGGCCGCATCGACCTCGGCCACGCGCGCCTGGCCGCTGTCGAGGAGCCCGATCGCCTCCTCCACGATCCGGGCGGCATCCACGTCGGCCGGCGAGAGCTCGGCGCGGTGCTCCCACAGCTCGTCGACACTCGATTGCAGATCAGCCATGGTGCACCCTACCGAGATCCGCCCAGGCGCTCGGCGACGAGCTCGAGTCGCTCCATGGGCTGTACCACCGCCACCCGGACGAACCCGGCTCCCCCCTTCCCGTAGAGATCGCCGGGGCTGACGAGCAGCCCGGCCCGGCGGGCCAGGTCCTCGGCCATCGACCAGGCGTCGGCCCACTCCTCCGGCACCGGGACCCACAGATAGAAGCCGCCGTCGGGGAGCGCCACCGGGCAGCCGGCCCGCGTCAGGACACCGGCCAGGAAGGTCAAGCGCTCGAGGTAGCGCGCCCTTTGTCGGGCGACGTGCTCGTCGTCGGCCAGGGCGACGGCGCCCGCCGCCTGGGCCGGCCCGGGCACCATCAGCCCGGCGTGTTGGCGAACGCCGCGCAGGAATTCGACCAGGGCGGGATCGCCGGCGAAGAAGCCCACCCGGACTCCGGCCAGGTTCGAGCGCTTGGAGAGCGAGTGGACGGCGACGACCCCCTCGACACCGCTCTGGAGGATCGAACGGGGGGGACCGGCCCAGGTGAACTCGGCGTAGCACTCGTCCGAGAAGACGGGGATCCCCCGGTCCCGGCCCCACGCCGCCTCGGCGCCCATGTCGCCCAGTCCGCCGGTGGGGTTGGCCGGCGAGTTCGACCACAGGACGAGGGCGCGCGCGGCGTCCGACTCGTCGATGGCGCCCACGTCGAGCCCCCCCAGCCGGCCCGGGAGCGGCGGCACGGCGACGGCGCGGCACCCAGCCAACGCCGCGCCCATGGCATAGGTCGGGTAGGACACCGCCGGGTAGAGCACCGTGTCGCGCGCAGGAGCGCGCAAGCGCAGAAAGTGGGGCACCGAGGCCACGAACTCCTTGGTGCCCACGCAGGCGGCCACCGACTCCGCCGGGACCGGCCCCACTCCGAAGCGGCGCTCCAACCAGTCCACGGCCGCGCCGCGCAAGGCGGGGCTCCCGGCTGAGGCCGGGTAGCCGCGCTCGCTCCCCGAGGAGGACAGCGCAGCCACGACGGAGTCCGGCGGCGGATCGCAGGGAGTGCCGACGGAGCAGTCGACCACGCCGCCGGGGAGGCCGTCGGCCAGTTTGCCCAGGGCGGCCACCCGGTCGTAGGGGTAGGGCGGAAGCTCGAACGCGCTCATCGCGGGGCCACGAACGCGGCGAAGCGCGCCTTGCCCACCTCGTCGAGGACGACCTGCAACGTGACACTCTCCTCGCCGTCGGTCTGCGCCACGACCTCACCCTCGCGGTGCACGGCGGCGAGGACGTCACCCCGGGCCCAGGGCACCACGAGCTCGACGACGCGGTCCGAGCCACGCAGGCGGTCGCCCACCACCCGCAGGAACTCGTCGACGCCCTCACCGGTTCGGGCCGAGAGCAGCACGGACCCGTCGATGGAATGCGCCAGTGCCTTAGCCTCCATCGGCGCCCGGTCCGCCTTGTTCACCACCACGAGCTCGGGCACGTCGGCCGCCCCGATCTCGCTGAGAACGGTGCGCACGGCTGCCATCTGCCCCTCGGCGTGCGCGGCCGTGCCGTCGACCACATGGACCAACAGGTCGGCCAGGCGCACCGAGGCCAGGGTCGTCCGGAATGCCTCGACGAGCTGGTGCGGCAGCTTGCGCACGAAGCCCACGGTGTCGGTCACCAACACCGTCTCGCCGCCGGGGAGGGCGAGCTGGCGGGTGCGCGGGTCGAGGGTGACGAAGAGCCGGTTCGCCGCCGGGACACCGGCATCGGTGAGGGTATTGAGCAGGGTCGACTTGCCGGCGTTGGTGTAGCCGACCAGGGCGAGCTCCCGATGGCGGCCGCGGGCCCGGCTGCGGCGTTGCAGCGCGCGCGTGCGGTCGACCTCGCGCAGATCGGCCTCCAGCCGGTGCATACGCCGCACCAGCCGGCGCCGGTCGACCTCGAGCTGGGTCTCGCCCGGGCCCCGGGTGCCGATCCCACCGGCCTGCTGGCTGAGACCACCGCCCCGGCCGCGCAGGCGGGGAAGCCGGTAGCGCAGCAGGGCCAGCTCCACCTGGGCCTTGCCTTCGGGGCTGCGGGCGTTCTGGGCGAAGATGTCCAAGATGACGGCCGTGCGGTCGATGGCGGTGCGCCCGAACAGCTTCTCCAGGTTCCGCTGCTGGGCCGGGCTCAGCTCCTCGTCGAAGACGACCGTGTCCCCATCGAGCGACCGGCTCAGCGCCGCGATCTCCTCCGCCTTGCCGCGCCCGATGAAGGTTGCCGGATCGGGGGCGTCGCGCCGCTGCACCACGCGCGCCACCACGTCGGCGCCGGCGCTGTCCACCAATTGCGCCAGCTCGTCGAGGGCTTCGTCGACGGCTTCGGCGGTGAGACCGGGGAAGAGCACGCCCACCAGGATGATGCGCTCACGAAACGACCGGTCGATGAGCGTGCCGGGCAGCACGTCGCTCAAGAGAGCATCCCCGGGTGGATGTCGATGTCGGCCACCTTGCGGACCGGGCCGCCCAGTACGGCCGGGTCACCGGCCCTCTCCCCCAGCGTGACCTCGAGCGTGCCGCCCGGATTGCGCACCCGCACCGGGCCGCCGCGGTGCACCATGCCCCATGATGCGGCCGCCGCGGCAGCGGCCACGCTGCCGGTCCCGCACGCCAGGGTCTCGCCGGCCCCGCGCTCCCACACCCGCAGCTCGAGCAGCTCGCCGCCGCCGTCCTCGGCCCCGCAGATCCACTCCACGTTGATCCCCCCGGCGAACGCCGCCTGCAGCCTCGGCCCGAGCGCCGCGATGTCGATGCTCGCCACCTCGGGGCCGGCCAGCACGAGATGCGGGTTGCCCACCTCAACCGTGCGCACCCGGCGATCTTCGAAGTCCTGGGGTTGATCGGGCCCCAGCGTCACCGGGCCCATGTCGACGCTGGCCCGGGCCCAGCCGGGCGACTCCCCGGGCACGAAGTCGACCGTGCGGACGCCGCCCCCCGTCGCCACGCTGAAGCGGGGCGGGGCGACCAGGCCGGCGTCGACGGCGGCCTGGGCCAGGCAGCGGATGCCGTTCCCACTCATCTCGGCCTCTCCGCCATCGGCATTGTGCAGCTCCATGGACAGGTCGGCGCCATCGCGTCCCGGGCCGACCCGAATGACGCCGTCGGCCCCGACGCCGCGGCGGCGGTCGCAGAGCAGGCGGACCTGGCCCACCGACAAGCGGAGGCCGTCGCCGGGATCGAGGACGACAAGGAAGTCGTTGCCCGCCCCTTCGTGCTTGGTGCAGTGCACCGCACCAGTCTCGCAGGTCAGCGCCGTGGTTCGTGCGCCCCCAGGGCCCGGTCGAGCAGTTCGACGGGGCCGACCTCGGGGCTGGTCCAGGCGATGCGGGGATCACGGCGGAACCACGAGGCCTGGCGGCGGGCGAACCCCCGGGTACGGCGCACCGCCTCCTCACAACACGCCTGGAGCGGCGCGCCGCCCTCCACGTGGGCCAACAGCTCCCGGTAGCCCAAAGCCTGGCGGGCTGTCCGCGAGATGCCGGCCGGGCGGCCCGCCAGGGCGCGCACCTCGTCGAGGAGCCCGGCATCGAGCCATCCGGCCATGCGGCGGGCGATGCGGGCGTCGACCTCCTCGGGCTCGGTGGCGATCCCGATCATGGTCACCGGCGACGGGGGGTAGGCCTCGAGCCCGGGGCCGAAGGAGGAGAACGGGCGGCCCGATCCCAGGGTCACCTCGAGGGCGCGCACCACCCGGCGCTGGTTGGTCGGCGTCACCCGCCCGGCCGCCAACGGGTCGAGCAGGGTCAGGCGGGCGTGGAGGTCGGGCACCCCGGCCCGCCCCTCGTGCAGCTCGGCCTCGAGGGCAGCGGCGATGTCGGGATAGCGACCGGGGAACACGAGGTCATCGACCACGGCGCGCAGGTAGAGGCCGGTCCCGCCAACCAGAAGCGCGTGGTGCCCCCGCGCCGCGATGCCCGCCACCGCCTGGCGCGCGGCGCGCTGGAACTCGCGCACGGTGAACTCCTCGTCCGGGTCGACCAGATCGAGCAGGTGGTGGGGTATCTCGGCCTGCTCCGCCCGGCTCGGCTTGGACGTGCCCAGGTCCATGCCGCGGTAGACGCACATGGAGTCCACCGACACGATCTCGATGTCGCCGTGCCGACGGGCGACGGTGAGCGCTGCTGCGGACTTGCCGGACGCGGTGACGCCGAGGAGCGCAATGACGCTCAAGCGCCGGCCACGGGGACGCCGGCCGCGGGGACGCCAGCCACGGAGATGCCGGCCACGGGGATCCGCACCCGGTGGCGCGGCCGCGCCGTGACCGCCTCGAGGCGCCCCGAGAGGTGGTGCGGGTGCCCGGCCGTGATGGTGACCTCGGCCAGCGCGCCCGGTGCCGGTGTCCCGCGCATCCCCGGCGCGGTCGGCGCGAAGTGGACCAACTTGCCCTGACGGGTCCGCCCCGTCAGCATCGACTCGTCGCGGCGGCTCACCCCCTCGACCAGTACCTCTTCCGTTCGGCCCACCCGGGCCTGGTGACGGGCGAGGGCCGAGCGGTCGACCACCGCCTTGAGCCGCGCGAAGCGGGCCGCGATGACCTCGGGTGCGATGAATTCGTCCTCCATCTCGGCAGCGCGGGTACCTGGCCGCGGCGAGAAGATGAACGTGTAGGCGCTGTCGTAGGTGGCCTCGGCCACCACGGCCAGCGTGTCCTCAAAGTCCCGCTCGGTCTCGCCGGGAAAACCGACGATGATGTCGGTGGTCACACCGAGGTCGGCAACGGCGTGGCGCGCCGCGGCGAGGCGGTCGAGGTAGCGCTCGGCGGTGTAGCCGCGGCGCATGGCCGCCAGCACGCGGTTGCTGCCCGACTGCAGCGGCAGGTGCAGCTGCTCGCACACCTCGGGTACGTCGGCCATCGCTTCGATCGTCTCGGGTCGCAGGTCCTTGGGGTGGGGGCTGGTGAAGCGGATCCGCCCGATCCCCTCGATGGCGCCCACGGCGCGCAGGAGCTCGGCGAAGAGGGGCCGCCGGCGGGTGATGTCCCGCCCGTACGAGTTGACGTTCTGGCCGAGCAGCGTCACCTCGGTCACCCCCCGCCGCGCCAGGGACTCCACCTCGCCCACGATCGCGGCAATGGGCCGGCTCGCCTCGGGCCCGCGCACCGAGGGCACGATGCAGAACGCGCACGAGTTATCGCATCCCGTCTGGATGGTGACCCAGGCCGCGTACGGCAGCTCGCGCACGGCGTCGGGAGCCATGAGATGGTTGGAGATGCTCTCGGGCGCCGGCGCATCGAGGATCTCCATCACCGGACCCTCGCGGGCCGCCCGGCGCAACAGGCCGGGCGCGCTGCCCAGGTTGTGCGTCCCGAACACCACGTCGACCCAGCCGACCTTCTGCTGTATGCGGTCGCGGTCCTTCTGGGCCAAGCAGCCGCCCACGGCGATCTGCAGCCCGGGCTTGGCGTCAACGAGTTGCTTGAGGCTGCCCAACGTCCCGTAGAGCTTCTGGTCGGCGTTCTCGCGGATGCAGCACGTGTTGAGTACCACGACGTCCGCCTGCTCCATGTCGTCGGTCTGCTCCATGCCGTCGGCCACGAGCAGGCCGGCCAGGCGCTCGGAGTCGTGCTCGTTCATCTGGCACCCGAAGGTGCGGATGATGAAGTGCTTGGGCATCCCGCTGATTCTACGGTCCCCCCGGGGCCTCCCCCGGTGCGCTGGTGCCATGAGCGCTGGGGCCCGTCGTGGCCGCGGCTGTGGCTGGGGTCGTGGCCACGGCTGGGTCCGGGCGGGTCGTGGGGCTCCCGGTGGCCACCAGGAGCCCCACGCCGGGGGCCGTTGCAGGCCGCGCATGAGAGCGGGGCGTGCGTGTGCGCGTGACGCCGGCGAATCGCGCTACCCCGTCGGCGCACTGCCGGACGGGCCCGTGCCCGCGGGCGGGTGGGACCCGGAATGGGTCCCCATGTTGGGGCAGTTCTTGGTGGACCCCGAGGGCGCCGAACCGCTCGAGGAGCCGGACGGGGTCGTGCTGGACGGTGTCGAGCTCGCGGACGTCGAGCCGGTCGAAGAGCTGCCCGACGTGCCCGATGTGCTCGATGTGCTCGACGGTGTTGTGGTGGACGGCGTCGACGCACTGGTGGCGGCGTCGGCGAGCAACACCCCTCCCGTGGCCAGGCCACCGGTCAACGCGCTGACGGCGAGCACATTACGGAGACGGAGTTTCATTTCGTTGTCCTTCCTCCTGCACGGGTACCGGCCTGCCCTGTTCGCACCGGGCCGGCTGACTGGGTACCCGTGTCGCCCCGATCTGAGACGACACCCTCACTGTGCGGGAGTGACCTGTGGGCTGGTCCATAGGCACGTGCGGGCGAGGTAGGAATGCCATGCTCGCGGCATGCCAGCCCGCATCCGCGCCGGACGCCGTCAGGACGGCGCCGCCCTCCAAGAGATCGAACGGTGGGCGGGCGAGCGCTTCCGCGCGGTGGGCCTCGATCGCGTGGCTGACGACGAACCGCTCTCGCTCGCCTTGCTCGGCCGCTACGCCGACATCGGGCGGTGCTGGGTGGCGGTCGACTCCGACGACCAACCGGTGGGCTACGCGATCGTCGATGTCGTCGACGGCGCCGCGCACATCGAGCAGATAAGCGTGCGACCCGATCTTCAGGGCAGCGGGATCGGGCGTGCCTTGATCGATCGCGTGCGGGCGTGGGCGGCTGCAAATGGGTGCTCAGCCATCACGCTCAGCACCTTCGCAGACGTCGAGTGGAACGGACCTCTCTACGCTCACCTCGGCTTCGCCGCGATCCCCGAGGGCGACATCGGTCCGGAGCTGCGCGCCCTGCGCGCCGCCGAGGCGCGGCACGGGCTCGATCCGGCGAGGAGGGTCTGCATGCGAATCGACCTCGAGCCCTGACAGGCCGGCTCCGCCCGACGCCGGGGCTCTACCCGGCGGCGCGAGTGGGGCGGACGACAGTGGGAGCGGCGGCAGTGACGAAGAAGCAGCGAGCGGCGGTGCCGAAGACGGTGCCGGCAACGCGGTCCGGGGCCGCGGGATGGGCTCGCGATGCGGGTCCCCGGGATCGGGTAACACCCGCACGTGGGCTGCGGCGGCGGCCGGATCTGGCGCGCGCTCGCCCTCGAGGGCGAGGTGGTCGAGCTGATGCAGGGAACGTCGGCGCCGGAGCCGTCCCGGCGGCTTGGCCAAGCGTCCAGGCGCACCGCTACTCGTCGTCCATCGCTGGTGACGCCGCATCGGACTCATTTTCGCAGAGCGCGGCGGCGCAGCCGCGGACCGTAATGGTCAGTTGTGCGGCGGCTTGGTTACCGGCAGCTCTGCCGCGTCGCCCATGACAAGGCCCCGGCGATCGGCATGGCGCACCATGACCCGACCGGACAGCCCCGAGTCATCGAGCGCTGCCTGTGCGCCCGCCCGCACCTTTTCGCTGGCGGCATCGGCCGCGATAGCGAGCAGGGACGGGCCGGCACCCGACCAGCACGAGGCCAGTGCACCGGCCGCCACCAGCGCGTCGAGGAGCGCCGGAGCCTGCGGGAACAGCGCGGCGCGCGCCCGCTGGTGGATGCGGTCGGCGGTGGCGGCCGGTGTCAGCACCGACGGATCGGCCAACCCGGCCAGCAAAAGACCCATCCGCCCGAGATTGAAGACCGCATCGGCACGTGAGACCGTGCGCGGCAGGACAGCCCTGGACTCTGAGGTGTTCAGGGGGCGATCCGGCACGATGACCACGAAGGCCAATTCGTCACTGAGGGGCAGTTGCGCGGTGCAGAACCGGCCGTCGACCGCGGTGGCCGCCACCAGCCCCCCGAAGACGCTCGCCGCCGCGTTCTCCGGGTGCCCGTCGTGCGCGGCGGCGACGGCGAACGGATCGTCAGCGCCGGCTGCCGCAGCGGCAGCGGCGGCGAGAGCGGCCGATGATCCCAGGCCGCGCGAGACCGGTATCTGCGAGCGCACGGTCACGGCGATGCGGTCGTGCCCGATGACGCCGGCCGCCACCCGTACCGCCAGGTGCGACGTATCGTCTGCGAGGGCGGCACCCTCTCCCTCACTGTGGACGCGCAGTGCGGGCGCGGGCTCCACCTCTACCTGGACATAGCAGTCCAGCGCCACGGCAAGTGCGTCGAAGCCTGGCCCTAGGTTCGCCGACGAGGCCGGAGCTCGGGCGCGCATCAGGTCACATTAGGCGTTGGAGCACGGAGGGCTTGGGAAGGTACTGGTGCAGCACGACCGGGATCACGACGCGCTGCGCGCCCAGCACCGCGACGACGGATCCGACGCGGGTGCCCCGCAATGTGCCCGCGCTGATCGGCCGGCTGGCGACCAGCAGCGTCGCCGCGCGGAGGCCCGGCCAACTCAAGAAGTCAGCCGCGCCCGCCGCTTCCGCCGCCACCGTGTGGCCGGACACCGTGAAGTGGGCGACCACTTCGCCCCGGTGCACCACCGACGTGGCCCCGATGGCCGACGCCACGTGGTTTGCCAGGTTCAGAGCGATGAACCCGGCGTCGACCAGTACGTTCGGGCCCGTCTGTCCCGTCACCGCGCTGAGGATCAGCACCGCCTCACCGTGCACCCGGCGCACGACGGCCACAACGTCACAGCCACCGGCCGCCGTGGTGAAGCCCGATTTGACCCCGATCACCCCCTGGAAGCCGAGCAACGGCGTATAGGTCGAGATCGTGCCGGCCACAGGGAGCGTGACCGAGGACATGTGCACGATGCCGGCGAAGGTGGGGTTCATCATGTCGGGCATGGCCACCTTCAACAGGTCGCCCGCTGTGGACTGCGACCCCGCATCGAAGCCGCTGGGGTCGGCGTAGTGCGTGTGCGTCATGCCGAGCTGCGCGGCGGTCCGGTTCATTTCGGCCACGAAGGCCGCGATGCTCCCGGCATCCCAGCGCGCCAGCGTGTCGGCGAAGTTGTTGGCCGAGTGCACCAAGAGGCCCTCGAGCAGCTGCCGCTCGGTCAGCACCTCCCCCACGGCGACCTGAGCGTTGGCCTGGTCCTCCACCGTGTCGACGTCGAAGTAGCTCACGTCGGTCGGGGTCATGGTGATACGTGGTCCATCCTGGCCCGGCAGCAGGGGATGATCGTGGAGAACGACGTAGCCCGTCATCATTTTGGTGAGGCTGGCGACGGGCACCGGCGTCTCGGGGCCTGAGGTCACGTCGATGCCGATGGCGGGCACGGCGATGGCCGACTGCCCCGTCAGCGCCCACGGCAGCACCACCGGAGGAGAGTCCACGGCGAAGCTGGAGGGCATTGTCGTCTTGACGGTGGCGACCGGTTCCGGCGCGTTGAGGCGGAGCTCGGCCGCGAGGGCCGCCACGGTCAGCACCATGACGATGAGCAGGAGCACCAGCCGGGCGCGCCCCTTGCGCCGGCGGCGGGATCGGGGACGGGATTGGGCGGCCGGCTTCCTGCCGCGTGGATCCGACCGGGAGCCGCCGGTGGGGACGAGCGCGTCGAGGCGGAACGGCGCCACCATGACCGGTGGAGGGCCGGGGTCGCTCAACGGTGCGTCAGGGCATCGAGCTCGTCGGTGGTCATCAACACCTGGCGTGCCTTCGAGCCTTCGCTCGGTCCGACTACGCCTCTGCGCTCGAGGAGGTCCATCAAACGCCCGGCGCGGGCAAAGCCCACTCGGAGCTTTCGCTGCAACATGGAGGTCGACCCTAACTGGGAACGGACGACCAGGTCCATGGCAGCCGTGAGGAGGTCGTCGTCATCATCGTCGACACCCTCCACGCCGCCCGGCAGTCCGTCGAGGACGTTCTCGATGCCGACCACCGGCTCGGTCACCCCGCCCTGTGCGTGCCAGTGCTTGACCACCTTGCGCACCTCCTCTTCGGACACCCACGGAGCCTGCAGGCGGCGCGGGATGTTCGACGAGGCCGTGAGGAGCAGCATGTCTCCCTTGCCCACCAGGCGCTCTGCCCCGGGCTGGTCAAGAATGACTCGGCTATCGGCCAACGAGGACACCGAGAAGGCCATGCGGCTGGGCACGTTGGCCTTGATTACCCCGGTGATGACGTCGACCGAGGGACGCTGGGTGGCGAGCACGAGATGGATGCCCACGGCCCGCGCCATCTGGGCGATGCGCACCACGGAGTCCTCGACGTCGCGGGCAGCCACCATCATCAGGTCGTTGAGCTCGTCGACCACGATCAAGATGAAGCGCAGGCGCTCGGGCAGCTGCGGGTCGTCGTCGATCTCCTCGTCGTTGTAGACGGCCGCGTGGTCGGGGCCGAGTGCCTTGGCGGTCGATTCGGCGATCCGCCGCTTGTCCGAGGGAGGGCCGGAGGGCACGATCTCCCCGGAGGCCAGGGCCTCATTGTAGCCGGTGATGTCACGCATCCCGTATTCAGCCAGCAGGTCGTAGCGCCGCTCCATCTCCTTTACGGCCCATTGCAACGCGTTGGCGGCCTTCTTCGGGTCGACCACCACCTGGGTGATCAGGTGCGGCAATCCGTTGTATTGCCCCAATTCCACCCGCTTGGGGTCGATCAACATGAGCTGCACCTGGTCGGGGGTGCTGCGCATCAGCACCGATGTGATGATGGAGTTGATACACGAGGACTTGCCGGCGCCGGTGGCGCCCGAGATCAAGATGTGCGGCATCTCGGCCAGGTTGGCCATGACGGCCCGTCCCGCGATGTCCCGACCCATGGCCACTTCAAGCGGGTGGACGGCCGCCCTCGCCTCGGCCGAGTCGAGGATGTCGCGCAGCGCCACCAGCTGACGGGTCCGGTTGGGCACCTCGACGCCGATGGCCGACTTACCTGGAATGGGAGCCAAGATACGCACGTCCGGCGACGCCATGGCGTAGGCGATGTCGCGCGAGAGGCTGGTGACCCGCGCCACCTTCACCCCGGGGCCGAGCTCGAGCTCGAAGCGGGTCACGGTGGGCCCCACCGTCCGCCCGACCAGGCGGGTGAGCACCCCGTGGGCGGCTAGGGCCGCGACCAAGTCGTCGCCGGCCGCATCGAGCTGGCGCTGGTCGTGGCTCAGCTGCTTGGTGGCCGACAAGAGCTTCATGTCCGGGAGCTCCCAATCGCCGAGGGCTCGCGGGCTGACCGCCACCACTGCCGGCGCCCGCGCCGGCTCGGGCTCAGTGTCGGGCTCGGCGAGGTCGAGCGGGAGCTCCTCGGGCGGGGGTGCCTGTCGCCGCGAGACCGGGACCGGGGAGTCCGCCTCGGCCTCGGGGTCGGTCGCCTCGTCGGGCAGGCGGCCCCCCTTCCACCAAGACCCCAAAGACGAGAGCACGGCGGCGACGGCAGCGGCGACGCCCCGCCCGAAGGTGGCGAGCGAGGTGCCGGTGGCGATGAGGACGGCCACCACGATGAGGGCGACGAAGACCACAGCCGCCCCGGCGGTGCCGATGGCGGCATGCAGGGGATGGCCGACGAGCGCGCCCACCCAGCCGCCCGCCACGCGCAGGTCGTGCGGGTGGTGCAGGGACGGGCCAGGGGCGTTCTTGGCCAGGTCGCCCAGGCCGCACACGGCGACAACCCCGAGTAGCGCGCCCAGGCCGGTGCGCAACGGGTCGGGGCGCTCGCGCTCGACGAGCAGGACCACGCCCGCACCCACGGTGACGAGCGGCAAGAGAACGCGGGTCCAGCCCAGCACCGTGGCGAGTCCGGTGTCGACGCCCCCACCGACCGGGCCTAGGGCCCGGCCCCACAGCGCCAGCGCCAGGAGCACTCCCAGCGTGATCAGGCCGATGGCCCACAGATCGCCGGCGTGGCGGCGCAGGACGGAGGGCGGCGGCGGTGCGGCCCTCTTGCGGGGCGCCGGTTGCGGGCCGCGCCCGGTGCTCTTGCGGGCCGGGGCGCGACTCGGAGCGGGACTGCGCTTGCTGGTCACCACGGTGACAGCGAGGTTACTGCCGGCCCCGGGGACTTCGGGGGACACTGCACCGCCCGGCTCACCCGCACGCACGCCATTGTGGACCGAACATATGTTCGCTATCCTAGCGGCGTGACGCTCCGTTGGAAGCTCGCCGACAGCGAGGAGGGCGGCGCCCTCTTCCCCGATGAGCGGGCAGCAACCCGCCATGTGGGCAAGGGTGCCTACGCCGGGCTGGAGTTCCTCCACGTCAATGCCCGCACCATCATCAACACCGTCCCGGCCGAGAGCCTCGTCCCGTTCCGGCACACCATCAATTGCTATAGGGGTTGCAGTCATGCGTGTGTTTACTGCTTTGCCCGGCCCACGCACGAGTACCTGGGGCTCGACATCGGGGAGGACTTCGAAAAGCGGATCGTGGTCAAGGTCAACGCCGTCGAGCGGCTGCAGGCCGAGCTGCGCGCACCGAAGTGGTCCGGGGAACCCATCGCGATGGGCACCAATACGGACCCGTACCAACACGCCGAGGGCAAGTACCACCTCACCCGCGGCGTCGTCGAGGTCCTGGCGGCCGCCCGCAACCCGTTCAGCCTCTTGACCAAGTCCACCCTCATCCTGCGCGACACCGAGATCCTGGCCGCCGCGGCGCAGCGGACGGAAGTGGCAGTGAACTTCTCCATCGGCTGTCTCGATCGCGCCGTCTGCAAGCTCACCGAGCCCGGCACGCCCCCGCCGGACCAGCGGATCGCCGCCCTGCACAAGCTGACGGATGCAGGCATCGCGTGCGGTGTCCTGGTGGCGCCGGTGTTGCCCGGGCTCTCGGACACCGACGCGCAGCTCCGGGCCGTCGTGCGCGCCGCGGCCGAGGCGGGGGCGGTTTCGATCAGCGGCCTGGCGTTGCACCTGCGCGGCAGCGTGCGCGCGCACTACCTGACCTGGCTCGAGGGCGTGCGGCCCGACCTCTCGGCGTTGCACCGGGCACGCTTTCGCCATGGCGCCTACCAGGAGCAGAGCGAGCAGGACCGGGTGGCCGAGATCGTCCGCAGCGAGGCGCAGCGCTGCGGCGTGACCGGCCGCGCCCCTTACGCGCGGCGCACGCCGATTGAGGTCGCGCCGGCGCAGACGGCGCAGCTCAGATTACTCTGACCGCCTGCTGGTCCACCGTGAGGGAACTCAGACCATCAGGACGACGGGGACGATCATCGGTCGCCGGCGGGTGCGCTCACCCACGAACCGCCCCAAAGCCTTGCGCGCATGCCGGCTGAGCACCTCGCTGTCGCGGGCCCCGTCGCGCAGCGCCTGGGTGACCGCGTCGCCGACCACGTCGCTGGCTTCGCCCAGGAGCTCCTCGGCCTCGGGCGCATGCACCCACCCCCGGGTCTCGATCACCGGGGCGCAGCTCAGCGCGCCCTGATGGGGATCGACGGTCACTACCACCATCACCACACCTTCCTCGGCCAGCTTCTGGCGGTCGCGCAAAACGCCGTGGCCGATGTCACCCACGGTGCCGTCGACGTAGACATAGCCGGCCGGCACGTGTCCGTCACGGGTGATGCCACTGGCCCGCAGTTGCACGACATCGCCGTCCTCGCACAGGAGCACCTTCGCCGGGTCTATCCCCATGGACAGGCCGAGCCGGGCGTGATGCACCAGGTGGCGATACTCGCCGTGCACCGGCACGAAGCACTCGGGACGGGTCACCGCCATGAGAGTCTGCAGCTCGCCCTGACGGGCATGGCCACTGACATGGACCGCTTCGGCACCCGAGTGGATGACCTCGGCGCCGCGCCGGTACAACTCGTCGATCACGCGCCCGACCGACCATTCGTTGCCGGGTATGGGGTGCGCGCTGATCACCACCACGTCCCCCTCCCCCACCCGCAGCCACTTGTTGTCGCCCGTTGCCATCAAGGAGAGCGCAGACATGGGCTCTCCTTGCGATCCGGTGGAGATCACGCACATCTGGCCGGGCGGCACGGTGTCGACGTCCTCGATGTCGACCAGGCCACCCTTCGGCACGGTGATGATGCCGAGCCGGGTGCCCAGTTCCACGTTCTTGCCCATGGAGCGCCCCAGGGTGGCCACCTTGCGCCCGCTGGCATCGGCCGCGTCGATGATCTGCTGGATGCGGTGCATGTGGCTGGCGAAGCAGGCCACGATGATGCGCTTCCCCGGCTTGGAGGCGAGCACCCGCCGCAGGGTCACCCCGACGGTGGACTCCGACTGGGTGAACCCGGGCTCTTCGGCGTTGGTGGAGTCCGACAGGAGTAGCCGCACGCCTTCGGTACGGGCCAACTCCCCCATGCGCGACAGGTCGGTGCGACGGCCGTCCACCGGCTGCAGGTCGAGCTTGAAGTCGCCCGAGTGGAGGATGACCCCCTGCGGCGTGTGGAAGGCGATGGCGAAGGCATTGGGCACCGAGTGGGTGACCGGGATGAACTCCACGTCGCACGGGCCGATGCGCCGTCGTTCCCCGTCCTTTACCGCGATGAAGTCCGTGCGGTCGCCGAGCCCGGCTTCTTCGACACGGTGCCGGGCCAGGCCGACCGTCAACTCTGACCCGTAGATGGGGGCCTGCAGATCCCGCAACAGGTAGGCCAGGCCGCCGGTGTGGTCCTCGTGACCGTGGGTGAGAACGATGCCGTCCACCCGGTCGGCCCGCTCGCGCAGATACGTGAACTCGGGCAGGACCAGGTCGACGCCGGGCATGTCGGGATCGGGGAACATGATCCCGCAGTCGAGAACGATGATGCGCCCGTCAACCTCGATGCAGGCGCAATTGCGGCCGATCTCCCCCAGGCCGCCCAGAAAGACAACGCGGACCGGTGAGGCCTTGGGCCGTGACTTCAGTCGCTCAGCCAAGCGGTTGGACCGTTGCGGTCGGAGGGCCGAAGGCGGCCAGGATCTTGGCCGCCTGGGACTCGAGTTCGGAGGAGGACCGGCCCATCGGCAGCCGGCACTGCCCGACGCGCAGTCCCATCGCCCGGCAGATCGCCTTGGCCGGGATGGGGTTGGGGAACTCGTCGCTGGACTGGAAGTCGATGGCATCGAGGAGCTGGGCGTTGCCGGCGATGGCACCGGCCAGGTCGCCGCTAAGGAAGGCCTCGATCACGGCCTTGATCTGGGGCCCCACCCAGTGCGCGGCCACGCTGATGACGCCGACGGCGCCGACGGCGAGCAGGGGCAACGTCATGACGTCGTCGCCGCTGTAGATCTCGAATCCCGAGGGCACCCGGGCGGCCAGGTGCGCCGTGCCGGCCGGGTCACCGGCGGCATCCTTGAGGGCCACGATGGCCGGCACGTCGTGGGCCAGGCGCAACAGGGTGGGGCCGGCGATGCGGCGCCCGGTCCGGACCGGGATGTCGTAGAGCGCCACCGGCAGCCCGCCGGCCGCCTCGGCCACGGCGCGGAAATGTTCGTAGAGGCCCGACTGGGAGGGGCGGTTGTAGTACGGCGTCACGACCAGCACGCCGTCGACTCCGCACGTCGCCGCCAGTGTGGTCATTTTGATGGAGTGCGCCGTGTCGTTCGATCCGGTGCCGGCGACGACGGGGACGGTGACCGCTCCCGCCACGGCACGCCACAGGTCACACTTCTCCTCGTCGGTGAGGACGGAGCTCTCCCCGGTGGAGCCGCTCAGGACCAGGCCGTCGCTGCCGTGCGCGGCCAACCAGCGGGCGAGCTCGACGGCGGCGTCAATATCGAGGGCCCCGGCGTCGTCGAAGGGGGTCACCATGGCGGTGACCACCCGCCCGAAGCGTGGCGGGTCGGGCAACGTGCTCATTGGCGTTTCACGCTACCAGCCGCCCCCCAGCCCCGAGGGAGAACCGCGGCCGGCGCGGCGCTACGCCACCTGGCGATCGGCCGGTGAGCCGTCGGCGAAGGCGTCCTCGTCCTCGGTCGAATCCGTGAGGTGCTCGAAGGCGATGGCGCCCATCTCGGTGAACTTTTCGCGCAGCCAGCCGTCGGCGGCATCGAGGAGACCGAGCTTCCTGAGGTTGGGGACGATCTTGGAGAAGAGCAGGATCTGGAAGTCGTCGCGCTCAGGGGCCTGGGCCATGATCTTCATGACATCGACCGGCGGGACCTCCAGCCGCTCCCACACCTCTTGCATGATCAAGCGGTCCTTCATCCGGATGGCCGCCTCGAAGGCGAACTCCTGGCGCTCGCGCAGTTCGGCCGCACTCAGCTCCTTGTAGTACTCCTGCAGGCTGAGGACACCGAAGGCTACGTGGCGGGCCTCATCGGCCATGACATAGCGCAGCAGCTTCTTCAGCAACGGCTCGGTGGTCATGGCGTGGATGAAGCCGAAGGCGGCCAGCGCCAGCCCCTCGACCATGATCTGCATGCCGAGGTACGTCATGTCCCAGCGCGAGTCGCTCACGATGTCGTCGAGGAGCAGGCCGAGGTGACCGTTCATCGGGTAGTGGCCCGAAAGCTTGGTGTCGAGGTACTTGGAGAAGACCTCGACGTGGCGTGCCTCGTCCATCACCTGTGTGGCGGCGTAGTACTTGGCATCGATCCACGGGACGGTCTCGACGATCTTGGCGGTGCACAAGAGCGCGCCCTGCTCACCGTGCATGAACTGGGAGAGCATCCAGTTCTGGTTCTCCATGCCGAACTTCAGCCACTCCTTGTCGCCCCAACTCTCAACGACGGTCCCGCTGAGGTCGGCCGTCCCCCACTGCATCTGGTCGGGGTTGGCCTCGGCGTTGTTCATGACGACCTTCTCCTGGTCGACCTCGATCGACCAGTCCAGATCGGTCTGCCCGTTCCACTGCGCCTTCTTGGCCTTCTCGTAGAGCTTGTCGAGCTGGGGCTTGGCGCCCTTCTCGTAATCCCACGTGAATTCGGCCGGGCAGTTATCCGGGACGCGGTGGAACCCTTCCGCCTCGTAGTGGCCCACGAAGCTGAGCACCGCCTCGAGGTCGTTGATGTCGTCGCGCCCGATGATCTCGAGGTTGCTCTTCATCGTGGCGCGGTCGTCGTCATTGACGGTGGTCATTGCACTGCCCCCTTGGTGGTGTTGGTTGGCGAACCGGGTCGGATCGAACGGATGGGTGTCGGGCCGGGTGCATCATCGGTGGAGGCACGCAGGGCCAGGATCCCCGGCAACACGAAGGTGCGCACGAGCGCCCGGGTGTCGGCCGGATCGGCCAGGTCGGTGTCCGGCGCGGGATCGGCCATGTAGGCGAAGACGATGCGCACCGCCCACTCGGCGGCTCGGGCGGCCTGGTCCGGCGAGAGCCAGCGGGCAAAGAACGGGGCGGCGAAGTCGCCGGCGGCGAAGAGGATCCGGTCCATGTCGGCGAAGGTCAGCCGGGGCAGGATCACGCCGGGCTCGTGTGCCAGCAGGTAGGCCAGCGCGGCGTGCCCACCGAGCCGACGGGCGGCTTCGACCATCCCCGCCACCAGGACGTCCTCGAGGTCCGTGGCCTCGCCCATCACGACGGCCAGTGAGGAGAACAGGCGCGCCACCTCGGTCTCCGTGACCGCCGCCACGATGGCGTCCTTCCCGCCGGGGAACGTGCGGTAGACGGTGGCCCGGGAGAACGTGGCCTGCCGGGCGATGTCGTCCACCGTGGTCTTGCCGAGCCCCTGGCGCGCCATGCAGGCCAGGGCCGCGTCGACGATGCGGACCCGGGTCGACGAGCGATCATCGGCGCCCAGGTGGTGGAGGGTCTTCCGGCCCTGACCGGGGTCGCTCAGGGGTCGCAGCTGGGACGTTGCGCTGGACACTTGCACCACTGAAACATTATGGCGCTTTTTGTCTCAGTGTCAACCACCCGTGCGACCGCCACAAGACGGCGGTGGCGAGTTCAGGCGACAGCGACAGCGAAGGCGACAGCGACAGCGAAAATGCTCAAGAGACGTTGACGTGACCAGGGGCGGTCGCGAACACCAGCACGGCGAGGATGCCCAGGGTGACGGCACTCGCGCCCACGGTGAGCGCCACCTCCTGCGCCCGGCGACGGAGGGTGGATGCCTGGTGGAAGGCGAGCGCCACCAACGAGCCCACCACCAGACCCCCGATGTGAGCCTGCCACTCGATGTTGCCCACGAAGCCGATCACCAGGTTGAAAACGATCAGCGCCACGACGACTCCCAGGGGCTTGTGCTGGAGACGGGCCAGCACCACGTAGGCGCACATCACACCGAAGATGGCGCCCGAGGCGCCGGCACTGAGCCCATTCGCCGGCGCGATGAGATAGGAGAGGACGTTGCCCCCGATGCCGGCGAGGAAGTAGAGGGTCAAGAAGCGGGCCTTGCCCAGCATGACCTCGACCGCTGGCCCCACGATCAGCAGGGTGAACATATTGGACGCGATATGCAGGAAATCGAGATGGAGGAACATGGAGGTGATGATCCGGTAGTACTGGTGGTCGTAGTGGACCCCGTCGGGGAACATGCCAAGCCGGTCGATCACGCTGGGCCGGCCGAAACCGCTCGCCACGAAGCAGACTGCGTTGACGACGACGAGGGCGATGACCATCGGCGTCGGGTTGGTCGACCCCACGATCCCGGTGCGGTTGGCGCTGGCGCCGGCAAAGGGCCGGATCACCCGGGTCCGCTTGGCACCGGCGGAGATGCACTGGGGGCACTGCCAACCGACCGGCGCGTGCAGCATGCAATCCGTGCAGATGGGCCGATCACAGTGGGCACAGACCACCGATGCCACCCGGTCCGGATGATTGGTGCAGGGGGCCTGCGTCAACGGATGCCCGCCAAGAGCTCGGCCCGGACCAGGCGCGCCACCTGGGCGGGATCGTTGAGATCCCAGCGGCCAGGCGATTCGATGTAGGACAGCACCATGCGGGCCAAGAAGTCGGCGGCCGCGTCGAGATCAGTGCCCTCGGCCATTCCGTGGCGAACGAGGTAGGGGGACAGGAAGGCGGCCACCAACTTGTGGGTCTCGTTCGCCTCTACGGTCAGGCGCGGCAGCAGAATCTCAGGCTCGGTCTGCAGAATGCGTTGGAGCACCTCGTGCTCGAGGATGGCGTTGTGGGCGAAGACCAGGCCCCGCTCCATCACCTCTTCGAGCGTGTCGGCGTCATGGACCTCGTCGTAGAGGCGCAGGAAGAAGCGAGCGAACTCCCATCCGACCACGGCGCTGACGAGCTCGTCGCGCCCTCCGGGGAAGTAGCGGTAGACCGTGGCCCGGGACACCCCGGCCTCCCGGGCGGCGTCCTCGACCGTCGTCTTGGCCAGCCCCCAACGCGCCACGCAGTCGTAGGTGGCCTGCAAGAGCCGCTCGCGGACGTCAGGCACCGTCGGCCGCCCTCACAGCCCGAGGAGGGACTCCATGCCCACGGTCAGACCGGGGCGATCGGCTACGGCGCGCACGGACAACAAGACGCCGGGCATGAAGGAGCGCCGGTCGTAGGAGTCGTGGCGGATGCTCAGGCTCTGGCCCAGCGCGCCGAAGATCACCTCTTCGTGGGCGATCAAGCCGGGCAACCGCACGGAGTGGACCCGGACCCCACCGGGCCCTTCGCCTCCCCGTGCCCCTGGAAGCACCAACTCGGTCGTCAGGTCGGGGGGAAGCGGGCCGCAGCCGGCGCGCCGGCGGGCCGCCGCGATGCCGGCCGCCGTGTGCAGGGCTGTCCCCGAGGGCGCGTCGCGCTTGGCGTCGTGGTGGAGCTCAATGACTTCGACGTCGTCCATATGGGGGGCGGCCAACTCGCAGAAACGCATCAGCAGCACGGCACCGATGGCGAAGTTCGACGCCACCACGGCGTTGGCCGTCGATCCCGAGAAGAGCGCGGCCGCATCCTCGAGCTCGCTCTCGCTCAGCCCCGTCGTGCCGACGACGGCGTGCATTCCCGCGCCGGCGTAGAAGGGCAGGTGCTCCCGGAGGGCGTCGGCCACGCTGAAGTCCACGACCACCTCGACGCCGCCTTCGGTGAGGGCGCCCACCGCGCCGGCGACCGCGCGTCCTTCGATCTCTTCGCCCTCGTGTGCGGGATCGACGAGAATCGTCAAATCCAGATCGTCCGCTTCGACCACGGCGCGGCACACCTCTCGGCCCATCCGGCCGCCGGCTCCGACGACCCCGACCTTGACCATGGGTGAACCCTACCGGCCGGCCAACGCACCAACGTGGTCGTCGAAGGCCTCTTCGTCGAAGGGTCCGACCGCACTGAGCGTGCGGGGCCCCTCGACCAGCTCCTGGGCCCGGGCCAGCACCTCGTCGCGCCCGACCGCTTCGACCCGCGCCAGCACTTCGTCGATCTTCTGTACCTCGCCGTGCAGCAGCAACGAAGCCCCGATCCGGCTCATGCGGGCGCCGGAGTCCTCGCCCGAGAGCAGCATCTCGGCGCGCAAATTGCCCTTGGCCACGGCGAGCTCACGATCGGTGATCCCCTGCGCCGCGAGCAATTCGAGCTCGCCCGTCACGATGCGCAGCACCTCGTCGACGTGATCGGGTGCCGTGCCCACGACGACGGCCAACGATCCGGCATCTTGGTAGGCGGCGCGCTCGGACCAGATCGAGTACGCCAGCCCACGCTCTTCGCGCACCTTTTGGAAGAGCCGGCTCGAAAGACCGCCCCCCAGCACGTGGTTGAGCACGGCCAGGGCCCAGCGTCGGTCGTCGAAACGCGACACCGACCGCACGCCGTAGACGACGTGGGCCTGCTCGGTCGGGCGGCGCACCACGTGCAACCGTTGGGCCTCGGGCCCCGGAGCCGTGCGGCTGGGGGCGGCTCCACCGGGTTGACCGGCGAAGCGCCGCTCGACGTCGGCGGCCACCGCCGCATGGCTGCAGTCCCCCGCCACGGACACGACAATGTTGCCCGGGCGGTAGTGGTGGGCGAAGAAACGCCGGATCTCCTCGGCGCCGAGGGAGCCGACGGTGGACTGCGTGCCCAGCGTGTCACGGCCGAGCGCGTGGCCCGGGAAGAGCGAGTACTGCCACTGCTCGGCCACCAGGTCCGCCGGCTCGTCGGCGTGCATGAGGATCTCGTCGAGAATGACCGTGCGCTCGGCATCGACATCGGACGGGCGCAGTGCCGGGTTCCATATGATGTCGCTCAAGATGTCGAGCCCGAGCGGGAGGTGCTCGGAAAGCAACCGCACGTAGAACGTCGTGTACTCCTTGGTGGTGAACGCGTTGCAATCCCCGCCCACCTCGTCGAGCGACTCGGCGATGGCGGCGGCCGAGCGCGTCGGCGTGCCCTTGAAGAGCAAGTGCTCCAAGAAGTGCGACGCGCCGGCCAGCTCGTCGGACTCGTCGCGCGAACCCGAGCCCACCCAGTAGGCCACGGCCACCGAGCGCACATCCGCCATGGTCTCGGTGACCAGGCGGATCCCGCTCGGGAGAACCGACGTCTCGATCAACGGCGACGCGAGCGGCCGCGGGGCGGGCGGCGATCGCCGCCACTGTTGCTGCGGCCTTCGGCCTCGACGGCACCGGGGCCGAGGTCGCCGAGCTCGGAGACGAGTTCGGCTTCGAAGGCGTCCTCGAAGGAGGTGACCGCCGGTGCCGATCCACTGCTCGCGGCGGCCTGGCGGGCCGGCGCGCGCTCGGCCGATGCTCCACTCCCGTTCCCGCCGCTACCGGACCCTCGCCCGCCGCCGTGCGTCGACGATGCGCCGCCAGCGTCCGCACCGCTCTCGGGTGCCGATGCGAGCGACAGGGAGACCTTGCCCTGCGGGTCGATGTCGTCCACCCGCACCTCGATCGGCTGGCCCAACGTTAAGACATCCTCCACGTTGTTGATCCGTTTGCCACCGGCGAGCGGCGAGAGCTTGGAGATGTGCAGGAGGCCGTCCCGGCCGGGGAGCACGTTGACGAAGGCGCCGAACTTGGTGATGTTGACCACCTTGCCGGCGTACACCGCGCCGACGTCGGCCGTCGGAGGATCGAGGATGAGCGAAATGCGGCGACGCGCTTCTTCGACCGCATTCCCGTCCACCGCTCCGATGGTGACCGTCCCCACCATGCCGTCGTCGTCGACGGCGATATCGGCACCCGTCTCCTGCTGCAGGGTGTTGATGACCTTGCCTTTGGGCCCGATGACCTCGCCGATCTTGTCGATCGGGATCTCCATGGAGACGATCTTCGGGGCGCTGTTGGCCACGTGGTCACGGGGCTCGGCGATGGCGCCGGCCATGACACCGAGAATGATGAGCCGGGCCTCCTTGGCCTGCAGGAGCGCCTTGGCCAACACGTCGGCGGGGAGGCCGGCGATCTTGGTGTCGAGCTGCAGCGCCGTGACGGCGTCGGCAGTGCCGGCCACCTTGAAGTCCATGTCGCCAAAGGCGTCTTCTGAACCCAAGATGTCGGTCAGGGTGACATAGGTGCCGCCGTCATAGACCAGGCCCATGGCGATTCCCGCCACCGCAGCCTTGAGGGGAACCCCGGCGGCCATCAATGACAGGGTCGAGCCACAGACCGAGGCCATGGACGTCGAACCGTTCGAAGCCAGGACGTCGGAGACCACGCGCAGTGTGTAGGGGAACTCCTCCGCGCTCGGGACCACCGGCAGCAGGGCCCGCTCGGCCAACAGGCCGTGGCCGATCTCACGGCGCTTGGGACCGCGCATGAAGCCGGTCTCGCCGGTCGAGAAGGGCGGGAAGTTGTAGTGGTGCATGTAGCGCTTCTTGTCGACGGGGGTGATGGTGTCGAGCATCTGGGCCATGCGGGGCATGCCGAGGGTGGTGACGTTGAGCACCTGGGTCTCGCCCCGCTGGAACAGGGCCGAGCCGTGCGCCGTGGGGAAGAGGTCGATCTCGGCCGAGAGGGGACGGATGTCGGCCGTGCCGCGCCCGTCGACCCGCACGCCGTCCTCGACGATGCGCTTGCGCACCAGCTTCTTGGTCAACGAGCGGATGGCCGCCTTGATCTCGCCGGCGCGGCCCTCGAACTCGTCGGTCAGCGCGGCCTGTATCTCCTTGCCGGCCCCGTCGAGCGCGGCGTTGCGCTCGGCCTTGGCCGTGACGAGGTTGGCCTTGGCGATGAGGTCGGTGCCGACCGCTTCCACCCGGGTCCACACCTCATCGGCGTAATCGGTCTGCGTCGAGAACTCCATGATCTCGATCGGGCCGTGGGCGGCAATCACGTCGGCCACCAACTGGCGCTGCAGGATGATCGATGCGCGGATCCAGGTCTTGGACGTCTCGAGGCCTTCGGCCAGCACCTCTTCGGTGACCTTGGGAGCACCGGCTTCGTAGTAGTCCCAGGAGTGCTCGGTCCCGCCGGCCTCAACCATCATGATGGCGATCTCGGTGTCGTCCGACTCGCTCTCGGCGCGGCCGGCCACGACGAGCTCGAAGGTGGCGGCGTCACCCTCTTGGAAGGTGGGATGCGGGATCCAGGTGCCGTCGACCGTGTAGGCCACCCGGACGGCGCCGATCGGGCCGTCGAACGGGATGCCCGACAGCATCAGCGCGGCCGACGACGCGTTGATCGCCAGCACGTCGTGGGGGTTGACCTGGTCGGCGCCGAAGATCGTCCCGACCACGTGCACCTCATTGCGGAAACCGCTGGGGAACGACGGCCGTAGGGGGCGGTCGATGAGACGGCAGGTCAAGATGGCCTGGTCCGAGCTCTTCCCCTCCCGCCGGAAGAACGAGCCGGGTATCCTCCCGGCCGCGTACGTCCGCTCCTCGATGTCGACGGTGAGGGGGAAGAAGTCGGTCCCCTCCCGGACGGACCGGGCTGCGGTGGCCGTGGCCAGCAGGACAGTGTCGCCGATGCGGGCGAGAACGGCGCCGTCGGCCAACTGGGCCAACTTCCCCGTCTCGAACGTCAGGGTGCGGTCGGTGCCACTTATGGGGCCCGACACGGAAATGGCGTCAGCCATGATGCTCCTCGTGTGGTGTTTGGGGGCATCTCATGTCTGGTTCCCAGTGGTCGACCACCTCCCATGCGGAAGTGACCGGCGACTGGCAGCCAGCGTCTCGAGGGCCCGGATGTGTTTCGTTACCGCCGAATGCCGAGGCGGCCGATAATGGCGCGGTAGCGCTCGACGTCGTTCTTTCGCACGTAATCGAGCAACCGCCGGCGGTGACCGATGAGCTTCATCAGGCCGCGCCGGGTGTGGTGGTCCCCTTTGTGTTCCTTCAGGTGCTCCGTGAGATGGTTGATCCGCCCCGACAGCAGTGCGATCTGCACTTCTGGTGAACCAGTGTCACTGTCGTGCAGCCGGTACTCGGCAATAGTGGCCTGCGTGTCGGGCATAAATCGAAGAACCTCGGAGACGTTGTAGGAAAGCGGCCGGGACCAGCCCAACCGGCAAAGAGCGTAGCAGGTGGCTAGTCGGCAGCCGAGAGCGCCCGCTCGGCGTCGGCGGCGTCGCGGTGCATCTGGGCCACGAGGTCCTCGACCGAGTCGAACTGGCGCTCGTCCCGCAGACGGCGCACGAACGAGACCCGGGCCGGCTCCCCGTACAGATCGCCCTCGAAGTGGAGCAGATAGGCCTCTACCAGGACCGACGCGGTCCCCGCCTCGTAGAAGGTCGGCCGCCGTCCGACCGAGATGGCCGACGGGTGCACCGATCCGTCGGGCCGGGTGAAATAGCCGGCGTAGATCCCGTCGGAGGGGAGGGCGATGTCGTCGCCGATCTGCAGGTTGGCGGTGGGAAAGCCGAGCTCAGGGCCCCCGCGCCCGTCGCCGCGCACCACCGGCCCCCGGACCTCGTGCAGGCGCCCCAGGAGCTCGGCTGCGCCGACCACGTCACCCTGCGCCACCAGCGTCCGGATGCGGGTGGACGAGACGGCCGCGATGCCGTCGCCGGTGAGGTGGGCCCCGACGACCTCGAAGCCGTAGTCGCGTCCGAGCTCGCGCAACAGGTCGACGTTGCCCTTGCGGCCATGTCCGAAGTGGAAGTCCTCCCCCACCACGACGAGCCGGGCCCCGAGCCTGTCCGCCAGAACCTCCTTGACAAAGTCCTCGGCGGACTCGTCCGCCCGGGCCCGGTCGAACTCGATGACGACGGTGCGCTCGACACCGCACGCGGCCAACAACTCGAGCTTCTGTTCCAGATCGGTCAGCTGCTTTGGCGCTGATTCCGGTCGCACGACCCCGGCGGGATGGCGATCGAAGGTGACGACCACCGTCGAGAGCCCCGCTGCGGCGGCACGATCGGACAACTGGCGCAAAAGGGCCCGATGCCCCAGGTGCACGCCGTCGTAGGCCCCGATGGTGACGGCTGTTCCGGACATCGCGATCGAGGTTAGACGTCAACCCGCGGTCACTACGACCGAGGGTTTGATGCGGTCGGTCCCGGTGGCCTCGTAGACGGCCAACAAGTTGCCCGCACTGTCGACCATGGCCCAGGGGCCGGGGCCCGCCGCGCCGATGGGGACCCGGTCGAGCGCCAGGCCACGCCCGATCAGGCCGGCGATCTCGGGCTCCACCGTGACGAAGGGCAGATCGCGCAGGGCCTGCGCCGGCGTGAGGACGGCGTCGTGGCTGAGGAGGTCGAGGGTGCGCATATCGGCTTCGCCGAACGACCCGATGCGGGTGCGCCGCAGCAGCCCGAGGTGGGCACCGCCGCCCAACGCGGCACCGATATCCGCGGCCAGGACGCGGACGTACGTCCCCGACGAGCACTCCACCATGGCCCGGTAGACACCGGGGCGCGGCGCGTCCGGCTCGACGTCGAAGCGGTACACGGTGACCGGGCGGGCGGCACGGTCCACTTCGATACCCTGGCGCGCCAGATCGTGGAGGCGCCGCCCACCGACCTTGACGGCGGACACCATCGGCGGGACCTGCTCGATGTTCCCCGTCAAGGCCGCTGCGGCGGCCTGCACCTGCGCCGGCGTGACGGAGGACATGTCCCACTCCCCCACCACCGCACCGGACGCGTCGAGGGTCGAGGTCGCCGTCCCGAGCACGATCTCGGCCACATAGGTCTTGGGCAGCGCCGTCAGGAACCGCAGCAGGCGCGTGGCCCGCCCCAGCCCGACCAGGAGCACCCCGGTGGCGTCGGGATCGAGCGTCCCGGCATGGCCGACGCGGCGCTGGCCGAACAGGCGGCGGCAGCGGGCGACGACGTCGTGCGACGTCCATCCGGCCTCCTTGTCGACCACCACCAGGCCCGTGACACTCACGGCCCCGTCGGTCGCATGGAGTCGGGCGCCTGCATCGGGCTCATGTGGCAGGGGGCTCGTGGTCCTTGTCCAGGCCGCGGAGCAACTCCTCGACCCGGCTCCCCGCCGCGATAGCGGGGTCCGCCTTGAAGCGCAGGCGGGGCGTGCGCTTCATCGTCACCTGCGAGCCGATGTGGCGCTGCAATTTCGGGCGGCGCTCTTCGAGCGCCTCCGCCGCGTCGGCCTCCAGCGTGGCCAGGTACACCGTGGCCGTCCGCATGTCGGGGGCCGTGTCCACCGACGTGACCGTGACCATCCTGAACCGCTCGTCGGCGTCGGCCAGACGCTCGAGCTCCTCGGCCAGAACCTGGCGCAACACCTGATTGACCCGCAACGAGCGGGGATACGTCGCCGTCCGCCGTTTCACGATGGCGTCACGTCCTCGCGATCTCGCGCTCCTCAAAGGTTTCGATGATGTCGCCGCTCCGCAGGTCCTGGAAGTCAGAGAGGCCGACGCCGCACTCGAACCCGGCCGCCACCTCGCGTGCATCGTCTTTGAATCGCCGCAGCGACGTGATGCTGCCCTTCCAGATGACCGTGCCCTCGCGCAGGAACCGTACCTTCGAGCCCCGGGTGATCTTCCCCTCCCGCACGTAGCAGCCGGCAATGGCACCGACGCGGGGCACCCGGAAGATCTCGCGCACCTCGGCCTCCCCGGTGACCACCTCTTCGAAGAGCGGCGAGAGGAGGCCGAGCATGGCCGCCTCGATGTCCTCGAGCAGTTTGTAGATGATCTCGTAGGTCCTGATCTCGACGTCGGAGGATTCAGCCAGCTCGCGCGAGCGCCGGTCGGGTCGCACGTTGAAGCCGATGATGGTGGCGCTCGAGGCGGCCGCCAGCTGCACGTCGTTCTCGGTGATACCCCCGATGCCGCGCAAGACGAAACTCAGCTTCACGTCCTCGCGCTCGAGGCGCTTGAGGCTCTCGGTGACGGCCTCGAGAGAGCCCTGCACATCGGCCTTGAGCACGATGTTGAGGGTGGCCATCTCGCCCCGCTGGATCTGCTCGAACAGGTCCTCGAGCTTGGCCCCTGTGGCGGCAGAGGCGACCGGCTTGTGCCCCGAGAGGCGGAACCGCTGCGCTCTCGCTTCGCCCAGCGTCCTCGCCCGCGCCAGGTCCTTGGCCGCGCGCATCTCGTCGCCGGCATGCGGCGGCTCGGAGAACCCGAGCACCTGGACGGGCGTGGAGGGAAGCGCCTCTTTCACATGGTCACCCAGGTCGTCGACCAGGGCCTTGACCTTGCCCCAGGCGGCGCCGGCCACCACGGGGTCGCCCACCCGCAAGGTGCCCTGCTGGACGATGACCGTGGCCACCGGGCCCCGGCCGGCCTCGAGGTTCGCCTCGAGCACCACGCCGCGCGCTTCGCCCTCGACCCGGGCCGTCAGCTCCTCGACCTCGGCCAAGAGCGTGATCTGCTCGAGCAACTCGTCCATGCCGGTGCCCTGGAGGGCCGACACCTCCACCACGATGGTGTCGCCACCCCAGGCCTCGGGGACCAGCCCCCGCTCGGAGAGCTGCTGGAGGACGCGGGCGGAGTCCGCGTCGGGACGGTCCATCTTGTTGACGGCCACGATGATCGGCACCTCGGCTGCGTTGGCATGGTCGATGGCCTCGACGGTCTGGGGCATGACACCGTCATCGGCGGCGACCACGAGGACCACGATGTCGGTGGCCTGGGCCCCACGGGCCCGCATGGCGGTGAACGCGGCGTGGCCCGGCGTGTCGATGAACGTGATCCGCTTGTCGTTCCACACCACCTGGTAGGCCCCGATGTGCTGGGTGATGCCCCCGGCTTCGCCGGCGACCACGTCGGTGGAGCGGATGCGATCGAGCAGGAGCGTCTTGCCGTGGTCGACGT
>PKYA01000057.1 GCA_003133545.1 Acidimicrobiaceae bacterium
GCCGCCCGCCGATGCTGTCCGCTACCACCTGACCGTAGAGGTCCACCGACAGTGCCCCGTTGATCGACACCAGGTTGGCGTTGCGGCCGATGGTGGTGGGATCGTTCACTACGGCCACGTCGAGGAAAGCGACCAGGTCATTGCCGTCGAGCCAGCTGTAGAGGCCAGCCGACCCCAGGGCGAACGTGGTCACCGAGACGCCGTCGAACACGCCCTTGTGCGCGTTGGTCACCTTTCCGGCCTGGTGGAGCAACATGAGGCCGTCGGTGAACATCTCGGAGTGCACGCCGAATCCGCCCAGTGGACCCGACGCGAGCTCGGAGGCGACGATGTTGGGGATGGCACCGATCCCTGTCTGCAGGGTGGCGCCGTCGCGGACATAGGACAGGGCATGGCGGGCGATGGCGCGGTCCACCTCGGTGGGCGGTGGATCGGCCAGAGCGAAGGGGGTCCCGGTCGCCTCCACGAGGACGTCGATGGCCTCGAGCGCAATCGTGTTGTCGAATTCCGGTGGCAGGCTCGCCGTGCGGGGCAGGTTGGGGTTCACCTCAATGATCAGGAGGCGGTCAGGGTCGGCACCGGCGCGTAGGAGCTCGGGACGGGTGGCCCCGTAGTGCAACGACAGGTTGACCCGCCCGCTGTCGTCGGGCGGCGCCGCCTGGGCCACCATGATGCGGGGCGCGAAGCGGGCAAGGATGGGGGCGAACTGCCGGAAGCCGCCCGGGACGTGCGCCACGCGGTGGCCCTGGGCGAGCAAGAGGCGCTCGGCGGGGCCGAAGAACCCGGACCGGTAGGACACGGCGGGGTTGGCGCACACGTTGTAGTAGTTGAGGAAGAGCGCGCCCCCGAGTACCAGGTCCACCCAGTCGTCCCGCGTGCCGAGGGCGGTCAGGAACGCGTCGGGGATGGCGGGACCCAACCCGAAGCCGATGGTGTCGACGGGCCGCACCAGAGCCACGGCCTGCTCGACCGTGCAGGTGCGCGGACGGCCGGTGCTAGAGCTCATAGCGCTCCCCGCGATCGCGGTGCAGCGTGAGGACGGTCACCACGGCACCGCTCAGCAGCAGCGCGGCGGAGATGTGAAGGGCCAGATGGAGGCCGGAGCCGAAGGCGTTGTACGCCGCGCCGAGGATTTTGTCGCCGATCTTTCCGGCATGCGCCGCCTCCGAGGACGCGCCCGAGCCCAGGCCACCGCCGGTGATGAGATGCAGCACCAGGCCCTGGATGTTCGGCGGAATCCCGAGAGCCCTGAGGCGGGCGGCCAGCTGACCGGTCAGCTGTGCGTTCACCAGGGCGCCCAGGATGGCGACACCGAAGACAGCGCCCAACTCCCGGCTCGTATTGGTGGCCGATGCGGCCATCCCGGAGCGCTCGGGTCGCACCACGGTCAGCGGGGTCGAGGTGACGGGGACCAAGATGATGCCGAATCCGATGCCGGCGAGGGGCAGGGCCCAACCCAGGCTCGAGAAGGTCACGTGCGGGCTCAGCACCTGGCTGGTGGCAAAGACACCGCCGGCGGCCAGGAGGGTGCCCACAATCATGGGAACCCGGGGACCCCGGCGCGCCACCCACGGGCCGGTGAGGGCCGAGGCGATGATCAACCCGGCGGCCATGGGGATGAAGTCCACCGCCGTGGCGTAGGCCGTGGCGTTCGCCACCACCTGGAGGTACAGGGCGGTGAAGAAGAAGATCGAGAACGTCCCGAAGTAGGCGGCGAAGGCGAGGTACAGCGAGACGGAGAACGGGGCGCGCCGGAACAGCGCCATGTCGAGTATCGGGTGCTCCTTCCGCCGCTCCACCATGACGAAGGCGGCACCGAGGACGAAGAAGGCCCCGAAGAGCAACATGATCCACCAGGTGCCGTAGCCCGACTCCTCGCCCTGGATGACCGCGAACGAGGCCGACGCCAGGGCCAGGGCGCCCAGAACGATGCCGGCCACGTCGATATGTCGCCCGTCGGGGTCGGACGTCTCGGGGACGAAGGCGAGAGCCAAGGCGAAGGCCACCGCCCCGATGAACAGGTTGAACCAGAAGATCGCCCGCCAGCTCCACAGCCCCACCAGCACGCCGCCGACCACCGGGCCGAGCGCCAGGGCCACGCCCGAGACGGCGGCCCAGACGCCGAGCGCGTCGGCCCGGGTGCCCTTGTCGGGGTACACGTGGCGGATGACGGAGAGGGTGCCGGGCTCCGACGCCGCGGCGCCGAGGCCCATGATGACCCGGCCGGCGATGAGCCAGTCCACGTTCGTCGCCAGTGCGGCCACGACCGACCCGGCGCAGAAGACCCCCACCCCCGCCAACATGATGGTCTTGCGGCCGAGCATGTCGCCCAGGGTCCCCCCGGCCAGCATGAACGCGGCGAACGTCAAGGCATATCCGTTGACCACCCACTGCAGCGATGTGATCCCGGCATGCAGTGAGCTCTGCACGTTGGCCAGGCCGACGCTCACCACCGTGTTGTCGAGGAAGGTCAAGAAGAGGATGACACACAGGGTGGACAGCGCCAGCACCTGGGTGCGCGTGCCGAGGCCGCCCTGCCGGATGTCCATGCCGGGCACGGCACCGTCGACCATCATCCCGTCGGTACTCACCGAGTCTCCGCCCTGCACGACGCCGTCAAAGCGTCTGCGCTGCATCGGGTCGGCGACGCCGTTTGGCCCCGGCGATCCTTCCCCCGAACGCGGGTGCCCTGTCGGGCGCCGCCCCTCCATTGCGGGCCGGGGTGCGCCCTGGAGTTCCCGCCGCAGTCACCGGCGTACGCGCCGCCAGGGGCGACAGGCCGTCGGACGGCGGCTCCTCGGACTTGATGTGGGCGATGAGCGGCGCCGTGGAGACGACGCACGCGCCGGCGAAGAGAGCCACCAGGGCCATGACTTCGAAGGGGCCGCGGGCGCCGGCTGTGTGGATCTTGTCGCCGAACAGGGCGAGACCGATCGTCATCGACACCAATGGGTCGACGATGACCAGGGAGGTCTGCGAGGCGGTGACGGGGCCGGCGTGGTAGGCGCTCTGGGCCAGGAACACGGCGGTGAGCCCGGTGACGACCATGGCGTAGACGTACCAATGGGTCAAGAACGTGTACCAATGGGGGTGGAAGTCGCTGGTGACCTGCTTGATCATCGCCGCCGTGACGGCGAACATGATGGCGGCGGCGCTGCCGAACATGGCCGCCCGCCACGTCGGCGGCCCGAACTGGGCCAGTGCGAGGGTCAATGCCGTGCCGCCGAGGAGGGCGGCGGCGGCGATCCCCCATGCCGCCAGACCCGGCACCCGGTTCCCGCCGGTCGGCACGGCGAGGGCGAGGAACGTGGCCAGCCCGAGGGTGGCTGCGATGGCCCCGCCCCACTCCACCCAGCTGATCCGCTGGTGGAACCAGAAGGCCAAGATCGCGACCAGGAACGGCAACTCCAGTGTGGCGATCGGCTGGACGATGGTCAGCCGCCCGAAGTGCAGTGCGGAGGCCTGGAAGAGGAACCCGGAGATAAGGAACAAGCAGCCGAGGAGCCAGACCTTCCGGCGCATGGCGTAGGCGATGAGGCTGAAGCGCAGCGAGTGCTCGGCGGGGGCATCCTTGAGGCCGAGGCGCTGGAAGATCGTCGTGAGGGCGTTGGCGAGGGCTCCGCCGACCGCGAGAAAATAGACCATGTCGCCACCTCCCCCGGCGCATCTGCTCGGGAGCCGCACGAGATGGGGACTCAGGCGGCACGAATGTGCAACTGCAGCAGCAACTCTGTTTCGTCTGTGAGTCTTTCCCCGATACCTCCGACCCCAACCGGTCGCACCAGGTTGTGCCCACTGTAATTGCAGGGTGCGGGCTTCGAGCGCATTTCCGCCACGCCCGATCGCGCCCCGAGTACGCACAGCCCATGCTCAGGAGACACCGAGGCCGCGCACAGGCCACACTCAAGACGTGAAGGTGCAGCGGCCTCTGCCGATGGTGAGGGCCACGTGGCGACTGGACGGGTCGCGCAGCGCGGCACGGAGGGGCACATCGAGCAGGCACAGATCGGCCACGGCCCCGGACCGGATGCGACGGGCCGGTCCGCCGGGGTCCTCCAGGGGGCCGAGAAAGAGCGCCAGGGCGGCCGCGGGCGCCAGAGGGCGGTCCTCGCCGACCGGGGATCCGTCCGGCGACCGGCGCTCGGCGGCGGCGCGCATTGCGAGCCACGGGTCGTCGGGGCCGAAGGGGGCATCGGTGCTCCCCCCGACCGCCACGCCGCCGGCGAGCAGGGAGGCGCAGCGGTACAAGTCGGGCTGATCGGCGGCGTCGACCTCGCGCAGGTAGGCATCCCCCCGCGCGGCGATGAAGCCGGGCTGGGTCACGACCGTGAGGGAGAGCTCCGCCAGGGCGCCAACCGCTTCGGGGGGCGTGACCGACGCGTGCTCCAGACGGTCGCCCGCCATGGAGCCCACTGCACGCCACGCGGCGAGGGCCAGGACGAGCGCCACCCGGGTGACGCAGTGCACCGCCACCGGCCGCCCGGCCGCGTGGGCACGTGCCAGCCATCCGCACAGGTCGTCGAGCGCGGGCAGCTTGTGGTCGGTGACGAGCACCTTCACCGGTCCTTGCCGGAGCGGCGGCGGGGCCATCATCTCGGAGAGCTCGGGCCCGCCGGTGCAGGCAACGGTCACGGGGAGCGCCCCGGTGCGCACCGCGGCGGCGAGGGTCTCGAAGTAGTCGCTGCTCCCCGCCGGGGTGCAGTCCGTCACCCCGGTGACACCGTGCGCAGCCAGGCGGCGGCCGACCGGGGCCAGATCGACGGGGGGATCGGGTGGGAGCCGCGCGGCCAACCATTCGTCCAGGCGGAACAGCCTCCCCGTCGGGCGGCCCCGGGGGTCACGCTCGATGCCGGCCTCCTGTGCGCCCGCGGCGTCGACCTGCGCCAGGGCGACGGAGCTGAGGACCCAGGCGGCGCCCGATCGGTGCTGGACCCGGACGGCGCGGCCCGGGGCCAGGGCGTCGAGCCTCCAGCGGTCCAGCGGGGCGCCGTGCCCTTCCTCGTAGTTCACGGCCCGGATGGACGCTCCCGGGCGGGCCGCGTCGTGCGCGGCGCGGATGGCCCGGTCCAGCTGATCGGTGACGTCGACCGACCCGGCGGCGGCCGCCATCGAGAGGAGGTGGAGGTGGTGGTCGTGCAGTCCCGGGAGCAGGGCCCCTCCACCACACGCGATCTCCACGTCCGCGGCGCGTACGGCACCGGGAGGACCCACGGCGTCGACCTCGTCGTCGACGATGCGCACGTCCGCGAGGACACCGTCGACTTCGGCCTCCCGCAGCACGATCGTGCGCCCCTGCCGCCCAGCCTTCACGGCGCGAGCGCGCCCAGCACGGCCGCCGTATCCGCCCCGAGAGGGGGGGCGGCACGGGCCACCGCCCTGGCGCGTGGGGGTGCGGCGCACAGGTCGCCGACGGCGAGCGGCGCCCCGGCCACGCCCGCCGCCATGGGGGCCATGGCGGCATCGAGCAACCAGCGGCCCCCCGCATGCAGCGCCTCGAGCACGGCAGCCGCGGCGACAAGTCCAGCAACGGGATCCGTCACGGCGTCGGCCACGAAACACGGCCCGTTGTCGTCTGCGGCGACGAGACCGCCGGCCACAGCGGCGACGTCACCGAAGCCCACCCGCAGGCCCGCGCCCTCGGCGCGCCCATGGCTGGTGATCGAGACCCATACCCGGGGCCCCCGCGGCTGGCGCAACACCGCGCCGGCTGCAATGCCCATCTGCTCGAGTGCCCGCGGCCGCGCGCTCTCAATGACGACGTCGGCAGCCGCAATGACACGGCGCAGCGCATCCCGACCGTCGGGCGTCCCCAGATTTAGCGCCACCGATCGTTTCGCGCTGTTGAGGAGGTCGAAGAACGCGGCCGGGCCGTGCCGCGCGCCATCGCCGCGCGCCACCGACTCCACCTTGATCACGTCGGCGCCGGCCTCGGCCAGGAGTTGTCCGCACAGCGGACCGGCCCACAGGGCGGAGAGGTCCACCACCGTCGCCCCTTCGATGGGGCGGGCCGCGGCGTCACGCCCGTCGAAGTGGATGGCGGCGACCGGGAGCCCGAACGCGCCGGCGCGGGGCGCCACCGAGCCGAGGGCGGCAACGGGCAGCCCGAGCAGGGCGGCCCGTTCGTCGAGCACGGAGGCGGTGGCCGCGGCGGCCATCTCGTGCACGGCCGGCCAGGGGTCTTCGGAGGGGACCGTGGACCCCAACCACGCCTCGAGCGCGGCGACGTCGTCGGGCCGGGCCAATGACACGGCGACGAAGCCGTCGGCTGCCTGCACGAGGTGCGTACTGCCACCACAGCTGACCGGGCCTTGCCGGGACAGTCCCCTCAGGGCCGCCCGCTCCCCCAGCAGCGCCAGGCCGTCGACGTCGGCCCGTCCGCCGCTGCGCCGGCACAAGAGCCGCGCCGCCCCCGTGACCAGGTCGACCAGTGCCGGCGGTGCGCCGAGCGGCGGCCCCGCGGGTCGTCCGGTCAGTGCCATGGCACCGCTTGCCGCCCATGCCGTGCCGCGCCGATCCACCGCTCGATCCTGCCACCACCGCCCAGGGGCCGGCGCAACCCGGCGCACTAGCGTCAAGCCATCCGCGTTCTCCACACCTCCGACAGCGAGCTGGCGGCACTCGTCTGCTCACCCTTCGCAGCCGAGTCGCTCTCGGACCCCGACGGCCTCGTGGTGGTGGCGAGCGCCGACGGGTGGGTGCCGGAGGCGGCCGTGGTGGAACGTCTCTCCTCTTTGCCGTGCATCGTGATCGCGGCCGGCGGGGCGGCCGCGTCGCATCCTCTGGCCGACACGGTGGCCGAGCCCGGCGTGGCCTCGGTGGACGACGTGCTGCGGGTGGTGGAGCGCAATCCGGTCGCCGCCACGACACTCGTGTTGTGCATGCGCCAAGCTCCTCCTTCGATCGAACGCGGGCTGGTGACGGAGTCGGCCGCCTACTCGGTGCTCCAGTCCGGCGCGGAGTTCACGGCCTGGCGCCGGGCGCGCCCGCCGCGCCGGGACCGAGCCGGGGAGGGGCCAGCCGTGCGGGTGACGCGCGCCGGCGACCGTCTCGATCTCGTGCTCTCCCGGCCGCATTCCCGCAATGCCCTGAACCGGGCCATGCGCGACGGCCTCCTCGAAGGGCTTGCCCTTGCCGCCGCCGATCCGTCGCTCGCCACGGTGGTGCTGCGCGGGGAAGGGACGAGCTTTTGCAGCGGCGGCGACCTCGACGAGTTCGGCACCTTCAGCGACCCCGCGGCCGCTCACCTGGTACGGCTCGGCACCAGCATCGGGCGCGCCCTTCTTGCCCTCGGGGAGCGCCTCGTCGTCGAGGTCCACGGGCCCTGTGCCGGCTCGGGAGTGGAGTTGCCGGCCTTCGCGCCCCGGGTGCTGGCCCACCCCGATTTCACGGCGGCGCTGCCCGAGGTGGGACTGGGGCTCATACCCGGTGCCGGTGGCACGGTGAGCATCACCCGGCGAGTCGGTCGGCACCGGATGGTCCTCCTCGCCCTCAGTGGTGCGCGCATCGACGCGGCGACGGCGCTGCGGTGGGGCCTCGTCGACGAGGTCGGCGAGCGGGGCCTGCGCTGACGCCCCCGTTCAGGAGCCCGAGGGAGGACCTTGGTGCGACGCCTCGGGTTCGGCGCACAGCTCGGCCTTGAGGACGCGCCGCAACAGCTTGCCCGTCTCGCTGTAGGGAAGCTCGGCCCGGAACTCGATCCGCTGCGGCGACCGGGTGGAGCGCAGCCGCTCGGCCACCCAGCCCTGCAAGGTGCCGGCGTCGGCTCCCGCACCGTCGGCGAGGACGACCACCGCCGCCACCGCCTCGCCCCACTGGTCGTCGGGCACCCCGACCACGGCGCAGTCAGCCACCGCGGGATGCTGCAAGAGCACGTCCTCGATCTCCCCGGGGGACAGGTTCTCCCCGCCCCGCACGATGACGTCGTCGAGCCGGCCCTCCACGAAGAGGAAGCCCTCCGCGTCGAGCCAGCCCCCGTCGTTGGTGGCCAGCCAGCCGTCGGGCGACAGCGTCGCCGCGCGCCCCAGGTACTCGCCCGAAACCTGCTCGCCCCGGACCCATATCTCGCCGTGGGTGCCCGGGGGCAGCGCGGCGCCCAGCGGATCGCGGACCTCGACCTCGAGGTTGGGCAGGGGCCGGCCCACCGACCCCAAGCGCATCCGCACGTCCGGGTCGCTCGACGCGATTGCATCCCGGTGGTCGTCGGGCCCGAGCACGGCGATGGTGGAGCTCGTCTCGGTGAGCCCGTAGGCGTTCACCAGCCCGACGTGGGGCAACAGCCCGAGTGCCTCCTCCACCAGCGCGATCGGCATGCGCCCTCCGCCGTACGAGAGGTGCCGCAGGGCAGGCAGCTTCTCGTCGCGCTCCCGCAGGACCTCGAGGATGCGCCCGAGCATCGTCGGGACGACCATGGCATGGGTCACCGCCTCCGCGACAGCGAGGTCCACCCACTCGGCCGCCGAGAAGTGCGGCAGGTAGACCAGTCGGCGTCCCGCCCATACCGACGTCAGCACGGCCGCGATCCCGGCGATGTGGTACGGCGGGACGCACACCAGCGTCGCCTCGTCGGGTCCCGCGCCCAGGAACTCGACGGTCTCGAGCACGTAGCTGGTCAGATGGCGGTGGCGCAGCACCGCCGCTTTGGGCTCCCCTGTCGTGCCGCTGGTGAAAAGGAGTACGGCGGGGTCCTCGGCGTCCCCCTCCCCGCGGGACGGCGCTGCGGGCCCGTCGACCTGCAGGAACTCGTCACGTGAGAGCAACACCAGCCCGTCGATGCCCGGGCCCAGCCGGCCCGGGACCGAAGGCTCCACGACCGCCAGTCCCGGGGCGGCACGCGTCAAGATGGCGACGAGCTGCGCGTCGGCCAAGCGGTAATTGACCGGCACGTAGGGGATGCCCGCCAGCGCGGCGGCGAACAACCCGATCGGCACGGCCTCGGAGTTCACATCCACTGCCACCAGGCGTCCCACGCCCGCGTGCTGCACGTGGCGCGAGGCCGCCTCGGCGCGCGCCAGGAGGTCGGCGTAGGTGAGCGCACCGTCCCCGCGGGCGGACACGGCCACCCGGTCCCCCAGCGCGTCGGCGGCTATTTCGAGGAGCGAGCTCAGGTGCATGGGGCCCGCCTCAGTCCGAGGAAGGGAGCGGCTTGGCCTCTTTGAGTGGGATCGCCACCCCGCCGATGGCCAGGCTTCCCGCTCCCGCTTTGGTGACCAGGATCTCCAGGCCGCTGGCCGGGTCGGCGAAGCGCTTGCCGATCGGGCTGCCGGCGGCGAAAGCGGGGTCCGGGGTCGCGCCCGGCGCACGGTCCCCGCCTACCGGCACCATCGCCTGGCCACCGCACTCGAGCGACACGCCCGCGCTGGCGGCGCGCACCACCACGATTTCAGTGTCACAGACTTGGCTGGCCCACCGGCTGCCCGGTTTGAGGTCCATCTATCCCCTTACCCTCATCGTTGCCCTTTGCCCACCTCGGTCGTCCGGACCTCGGCGCTCTCGCACCTTGGTCTACCGGCATTGCCGCCCAGCGGGCAATTTCGGCCCCTGGCGGCGTCTCCACTGCGCGTGCCTGGGCGGCCGCCCACATGGACCGGCCGGAAGTTTAGGGACGCTCGGGCTCCCCATGGGCAGCGTTGGCCCGGCCGGCCCGCCAGTACGGCTTGGCCGAGATCTGCTCGGCTGCCATGCCACGCTCCAACAGAGCAGCCCGCATGGCAGCCACCACCCCGAGCTCGCCGGCCAGGTAGGCGTGGCCCAGCCCGGCTAGGAGGGCGGCCGCGGCGAGCGCGCCGAGCAGCTGTGCACCCGAGTCCGGGGCGGCACCACCGCGGTGCAGCCACTGCACCGGGACCGGCCGGCCATCGACCGCGGTGGCCTGCTGCTCGTCGTGGGCCCCGTCGACCTCGAGTACCACCACCAGGCGGTCCGCGGGCAGGGTCTCGGCCATGGCCAGGCTGGCGGGGACGGCCGAGTCATCGCCTGCGAACAGGTGCCACTGCGCACCGGGGTCCACCGTGACCTTGCCGCGCGGGCCGATCGCCTCGATCCGGTCGCCGGGCTGCACCCCTGCCGCCCAGGTGGCAGCCGGACCGTCGCCGTGCAGCACGACATCGATGTCGAGCGCCGGCGCGGCCGGATCGAACGACCGAACGGTGTAGCGCCGGCGGAAGGTGGCGCCGTCGGTCGCCGGCACCGACAGCATCAGGTCCTGGCCGGGTCGGTACGAGAATGCCCCCAGGCCCGGAGCCGTCACGCGGATGCGTCGCATGGTGGGGGTCAGCGCGAGAGTCGCCGTCACCTCGAGGTCCCACAGCGAAACCTCGTCCCCCAACCGGGCCAGCAACGCCGCGCTCTCGGGCGCGGGGCCGCCGGCGTTCCCTGTGCCGTTGCGTGCGGGCGCCGGATCGGTCACCACTCAGGCCGGCTCGGGGCGCACGACGGCAGCAGGGAGAACGGGATCGAGCCCGGGCTGCGCAACGGACTGTGCCGTCACGGGGTCTTCTCCCCTGGCCGTCTCGGGCGCGGGCTTGGGTCTGATGGACGGCACGATGAAGGAAGCGGCGATGGCGACCGCGCCGAGGGCGGCGGCCACGCCGAAGGCCCTGGCGTACCCCGAGGTCAACGCGGCCGCCGTCGACGCCGCCCCGTGGGATACGCCGAGGATGGCGTGGGTGTGGTCTATGGCGATGGTGGCCAGGACCGCCAGGCCGATGGATCCGCCCATCTGCCGCGCCGTGTTGAGCACGCCCGAGGCCAGGCCCGCCTCGCTGAAGTGCACCCCCGAGGTCGCGGCGGAGGCCAGCGGGGTGAAGAGGAGCCCGATGGCCAAGGAGACGATGCATCCCGGCCCGAAGACGTGTGCCCAGTAGTCGCCATGGGAGTGGATCTGCGTGAGCCAGAGGAAGCCCACGACGAGGAAGAACGTCCCGCTCAGAAGGAGAGGGCGTACACCGATCCGGTTGAGCAGGCGCGAGCTGACCTGTGCCCCGACGATGATGGTGCACGCCATGGGGAGGAAGGCCATCCCGGCCCGCAACGCGCTATAGCCGAGGACGTTCTGCAAATACAGCGACAAGAAGTACCACATGGAGAAGAAGCCGGCTCCCACCAGGAACATCACGATGTTGGACCCCGAGACCGAGCGGGAGCGGAAGAGCCGGAAGGGGACCAGCGGCGTGGACGCCACCTTGGCTTCGATGACGGCGAAGGCGGCCAGGAGCACCGCGGCCACACCCAGGATGGACAAGGTGTACGCCGACCCCCAGGCGTGGGTGTCCGTCCCGACGATGGCGTAGATGAGGGCCCCCAACCCGGCGGTCACGGTGATCGCCCCCGCAATATCGAGCCGGGGGGCATGCGCGCCCTGTTGGCGCGTGGCCTCGGTCAGGTACACGAGTGCGGCCACGGTGGCGGCGGTGCCAATCGGGATGTTGACGAAGAGGACCCAGCGCCAGGAGATCTCCGCCGTGAGCACGCCGCCCAGAATCGACCCGGCGGCGCCGCCCGCCCCCGCCACCGCGCTCCAGACGCCGAGCGCCTTGGCCATCCGGGCGCCTGAGAAGGTCGTGACGATGATGGTGAGGGTGGCCGGGGACAAGAAGGCACCCCCGATGCCCTGGACGGCGCGCGCCGTGGTCAACCAGGCGGAGTTCTGGGCCAGGCCACCGACGAGGCTGGCCAGGGTGAAGAGCCCGAGGCCGAACAAGTAGACGCGGCGGCGCCCGAACAGATCCGACGCCCGGCCCCCGAGCAACAGGAATCCGGCGAACGTCAACACGTAGGCGTTGACGACCCACTGGAGACCCGTGGGGCTGTAGTGGAGATCGCGCCCGATGGAGGGAAGCGCGACGTTGACGATGGACACATCGAGCACCACCATGAACTGGGCCACGCAGGCGATGGCCAGGATGACCCAGTCGGGGACCCGACGCGCGTCCGCGGTGTCGAGCGTGTCGCGAGGAGGGCTGGTGCCGAGAGCCTCAGTCATGCCGAAGAGTGTGCCTCATCTGTCTGCCCCACTGGCCAAATGGAAACGATGCGGATGTGCCGTGCAGCCGAAGCTGCCGCCGCCGGAACGTGCGCCTGACGGCCGAGCGCCACCTTAAGGGCCGGGTGTCACAACCAGCGCGGGGCGCGGGAGCACGCCACCGCTCGGCGGGCGCGGACGATGGAACGCGCCGCGAGGCATTGCTATCTTTGCAATAACGCGTCGGTGGGAGGGCAAGCCATGAAGACCAAGGCAGCGGTGATCTTCGAGCAGCCGGGGAAGTGGGAGGTGACCGAGGTCGACCTCGATCCTCCGAAGGACTTCGAGGTCATGGTCGAGTTCGCGGCCTGTGGGCTGTGCCACTCGGACGACCATGTGGCCACCGGCGACATGCCGCTGAGCCACCTCCCCTACTGCGGTGGCCACGAGGGTGCCGGCGTCGTCCTCGAGGTCGGCCCTGGTGTCCGCAGCCTGGCCGCGGGCGATCACATCGTCACCTCGTTCATCCCCGGGTGCGGCAAGTGCCGGTGGTGCGCCGGCGGCCAGCAGAACCTGTGCGACTACGGCGCGCTGATGATGACCGGCTCCCAGATGGACGGCACCTACCGCATGCACATTGGTGACACCAATGTCGGACAGGGCTCGCTGTTGAGCGCGTTCGCGCGGCACAGCATCTTGCCCGAGTGGTCGTGCATCAAGATCTCACAGGACATCCCGCTGCTCATCGCAGCACTCGTCGGCTGCGCGGTGCCGACGGGATGGGGCTCGGCCGTCAACGCGGCGCAGGTCAGCCCCGGCGACGTGGTGATCATCATGGGCGTCGGCGGCGTCGGCATCAACGCCGTGCAGGGCGCGTCCCACGCCGGCGCGGCCCACGTCGTGGCGGTCGATCCGGTCGAGCTCAAGCGGAACACCGCACTGCGCCTTGGTGCCTCCGCAGCGTTCGCCACCCTCGACGAAGCCCGGCACCACGTGGCGGATCTCACCAACGGCCAAGGGGCGGACGCGACGATCATCACCATCGGCGTGGTCACGAGCAGTCATGTCGGAGAAGGGTTCTCCTCCATCCGCAAAGGCGGCACGCTGGTGGTGACCGGTATGGGCAAAATGAGCGAGGTCGGCATCCCGGTGGGACTGTTCGAGCTGACCATGTACCAGAAGCGGATTCAGGGCTGCCTCTACGGCATGATGTCGCCCTCCAAGGACGTGCCGCGTCTGCTCGGCCTGTACCAGTCGGGCCATCTGAAGCTCGATGAGATCGTCTCGCGGACCTACGAGCTCGATCAGATCAACGAGGGGTACGCCGACATGCATGCAGGGCAGGTGATCCGGGGCGTCATCGACTTCACCAAAGGCTAGCCTCCTCACTGCACTATCGCTGAGGAGACCGCTGCCATTCTTCCCGTCGGTGGGTTCGATTTGAGGTGGCTCATAATGAGGGCGTGCAGATACGGATAGAGGCCGTAGACCTCCCCGGCCTCTCCTGTGGCCCAGGGCCGGACGCTCCGGACGGCCATCACCACGTGCATGTCGGGGTGCAGCGCCGCAACCGTCCCCACGAGCTCTTCGGACTGGTCGCGGGCAACTCCCCCACTGCCCGGTGGACGCTCGAGTGCGCCACCCTCGTCTCTCCGTCCGGGGTCGATCTCAAGGGCCCGCACATCCAGGGACCCCCCGGTAGCCGGTTCATCTATCTCTCCTGGGTCGACGGCGACGCCACCGGGGACCCCGTCATGTTCCGGCGCGCCAAACTCTGGCTCGACGCCATAGCGGCCTCCGTGCTCGAGCGCGCGGTGCACCAGGGCGCGCTCATCGGTCGCCTCGGCTTGACCGATCCCGCGGGGAATCCCCTCTGCGCGTCCGTCCGTCCTCCCCTGATCGAATGGTCGGCCGGCGCGAGCGAATGACGAGCGAGTTGCGCCCGCCGGTGGACGAAGTGCTCGGCGGCAAAAATTGGTGAGCGACAACACCGAAGTCCCGCCGCCGCGGCCTGTCGTGCCGCTCGTCACCATCGCTCGTGAGTGGACACGACTCGGCTGCATCGGCTTCGGCGGCCCTCCGGCGCACATCGCGCTGCTGCGTCGCCTGTGCGTCGAAGATCGAGGATGGATCGACGCCGAGGAGTTCGAGGACGGCATCGCCACGGTCAACCTGCTGCCGGGGCCCGCCTCCACCCAGCTGGCGATCTTCTGCGCCTGGCGGCTGAGGGGAGCGGCCGGTGCCGTCGTGGGCGGGCTGTGCTTCATCGTCCCCGGGCTCATCATGGTCCTCGTCCTCTCGGCCGTCTTCTTGATGCACCATCCGCCCGTCTGGGTATTGGGAGCGGCGGCCGGGGGTGGGGCCGGCGTTCCCGCCGTTGCCCTGCATGCGGCATCGGGGCTGGTCCCGGCGAGCTGGCGGAGGGCGGGGGACGGGCGCCGCCAGCACCTGCGCTGGGTCGCCTACGCCGTCGTGGGAGGGACGGCGGCCGCCACCATCGGCCCCTTCTTGGTGCTCGTGCTCGCCGCCTGCGGCACGACCGAGATGCTGCTGCGCCGCCAACGCGGCCCCAACACCTCTCGCCCCGCACGGGCCGTCGTGCCAACGCTGCTCCTCCACGGCGCCGCGGTGGGCGGCCTGGGCGCGGTGGCCTGGGTGGCGCTCAAGGTGGGCGCCCTCTCCTACGGCGGCGGGTTCGTGATTGTGCCGCTCATGCAACACGACGCGGTGAGCACCTACCACTGGATGTCCGGGGCGCAGTTCCTGAACGCGGTTGCCCTGGGCCAGATCTCCCCCGGCCCCGTCGTCCAGACCGTCGCAGCGGTCGGCTACGCGGCCGGCGGGGTCGGTGCCGGTCTGCTGGCGGCCCTGGTTGCCTTCGCACCCTCCTTCGCCTTCGTGCTCGCGGGCGGAAGCCACTTCGACCGCATCCGGGCCAACGGCGCCGTCCAGGCGTTCCTCACCGGCGCGGGGCCGGCGGTCGTCGGCGCCATTGCCGGGTCGTCCATCCCGCTGGGGTTGGCGCTCGGGCACCTGTGGCAGATCCCGGTGCTCGCCGGGGCGCTGCTGTGGCTGGTGGTGCTCCGCCGCGGTGTGGTCAGTAGCCTGCTGCTGTGCGGCGCCGTGGGCGTCGTCCTCTCGCTGGCGGGGGTGCCCGCCTGAGCGTTCCTTCGCGCCGCCGGGAGTCGGGGTAAGGATGGTGCCCCCGCGCTCAAGAGACCGTGGTGCTCAAAAGACCGCTGAGCTCAAAAGACACGCAACGCGCGCACGACGGCCAGGTCATTCTCGTCCCCCGACGCCTCCACTCCCGCGCCCTCCCAGGTGGCGCGCTGGGTGATCCATCGCAGGAACATCGAGGAGTCCGAGCGGACGTGACTGGCCACCGAGCCCTGACCGAGGCAGATCCGCCGGGCCGCCGGGCCGCGCAGCTCTATCTCCACCGCCGCGCCGAGCGATGCCAGCGCGTCCGCGTTCTGCTGCGGGAGAGCAGCCTCCACCCAGTCCAGGGCGGGGGCGACCCGGAGGTCGTCGGCCGGCGGCGGCTCTGCGGTGAGCGGACCCCGGGGGGCGAACAGGTCGCTCCGAATGTGGAGGAAATGGTCGAAGGCGAATGCTGAGGGCAGAAGAGACGCAGGGTACGTCCCGAGGTCCCCGAGCGGCACCTCGAGGTCGAGCTCTGCCAGCCCGACCAACGCGTCCAGCGCCTTGGCACTGACCTCCTCGTAGTCGCCCACTACCTGGGCCGGGCTCCAGGACCTGCGCTTCTCGACGTAGAGGTCCTGCGCACGCTCGGTGGGCAAGCCGGATGTGTCCGGCAGGGTCGAGGGGTCCACCACGACCCAGTACAGAGCCCCGACGTGGGCCACCACATCCTGCACGCTCCACCCGGCGCACCCGCTGGGGGCACTCCAGTCCGCCGAACCCAATCCGTCACAGATTCCGAGCAGCTCCCCGCGATCTGCCCGCAGGGCGTCAATGGCTGTGTTGTGCACCTCGTCTCCTTTACATAATAGTACTATTTCACATCGCAATATTATCTTTTTCGGGTGAAGCGCACAAGGGGGCTGACCGCGCACTACACAGACGGTGTGGCGAAAGCGAACGTTCCCGAGCAACCGCCCTCGTTGCGAGCAGAACAGGTGCGACAGACGAGAGCCGCCCTGATCGGCGCCGCGCGGCGCCTCTTCGGGAAAGACGGCTTCGCCGCCACATCGGTCGAGGACGTCGCCCACGCGGCACGGTTGACGACAGGCGCCCTCTACCACCATTTCCCCAACAAGACGGCGCTGTTCGAGTCGGTGTTCGAGGATGTCCACGCTGACTTGCTGGCTGCATCGGTGGAGGCTGCCAGCGGCGCGCACGACGAGCTCGAGTTGCTGTCCCTCGGCTTCGAAGCATTCCTCGACGCCGTCCTCCAGCCAGAGGTACAACAGATCATCATCACCGACGCGCCCGCCGTCCTCGGGTTGGCGCGGTTCACCGAGCTCGACGAGCGCTACGCCTTCGCCGCCATCACCGCCACCCTCGCTTCCGCCAGCGCGTCAGGGCTTCTGCGGGTGGAGGACCCCGACACGCTGGCACGCTTGCTACTCGGCGCGCTCACCCGCGGGGGCATGCTGATCGCGAGCGCGCCGCGGCCCCGCGAAACCCGCGACGCCGTCGCCAAGTCCATTCGCGCCCTGCTCAACGGGCTGTCGGGCGCACCCCGCACCTCGGAGGGCGAGGCACTACCGAGCTGAACCACCCCTACGCTTACCTACGATGCCCACGGCGACGGCGCCGGCGCACCACCCCCGCGTCGCGGCAATCGACCCGAGGACTTGAGGAGAACGTTGACCAGCAATACCGAAGGCAAGCATCTCGGCCTCGCCCTGGTGGTCATCTCGGCCGCCCAATTGATGATCGTGCTCGACGCCACCATCGTCAACGTCGCCCTGCCCACCATCCACCGGAGCCTGCACTTCTCGAACGGCGACGTCGAGTGGCTCATCACCGCCTACTCGTTGACGTTCGGGGGATTGTTGTTGTTCGGGGGCCGCACTGGCGATCTCTTCGGCAAACGGCGGATGTTCATGTTCGGCATCGCTGTCTTCGTCACCGCCTCGCTGCTCGGCGGCCTGGCAACGAACGACACCTGGCTCATCATCACCCGCGGCATCCAGGGCGTCGGAGCCGCCATCGCCTCGCCCACCGCCTTGTCGCTGATCGCCACCAACTTCCCCGAGGGCGGGCCACGCAACCGGGCCATGGGCGTCTATGCCGCCATGTCCGGCGGCGGCGGCGCCGTCGGGCTGCTCCTCGGCGGCCTCCTCACGGACCTGGCCTCGTGGCGCTGGATCTTCTTCGTCAACGTGCCGATAGGTGCCCTGGTGTTGTTCCTGGCGCCGCGTGCGCTGCACGAGTCCGCCGTCACCCCGGGACGCCTGGATGTGCCCGGCGCGTTGACCGCTACCGCGGGAATGCTCTCCCTCGTCTACGGGGTGTCGAACTCGGCGGAGCACAGTTGGACGAGCACCGGCACGGTCCTGCCGCTCGCGCTCGCCGCGCTGGCGCTGGGAGCCTTCATGCTCATCGAGACCCGCAGCGCCAAGCCGCTCATGCCTCTTCACATCTTTGCCAACCGCAACCGATCCGGCGCCTACGCCATGATGTGGTGTATCGGCACCGCGGTGTTCTCGATGTTCTTCTTCCTCACCCNNCTGGTCGGGCGCGTCGGCATCCGTATCCCCCTCCTCATCGGGCCAACGCTCATCGTCATCGGATTGGCCTGGTTGACCCGCCTCAACGTGACCAGCGGCTACCTCGACCTCGTCGGGCCGCTGATTCTCATCGCGCTCGGATTGGGATCGTCGTTCGTTCCCATCACCCTCACCGCCGTGGCAGGCGTGGACCGGAGCGAGACCGGGCTGGCCTCGGCGTTGCTGAGCACGACACAACAAGTCGGCGGAGCCCTCGGCCTGGCCGTCCTGGCCACGATCGCCATCGACGCCACCAAAAGCAGGGTGCAGAGCCTGGCCGCCACGACGCACGGCCACGCCAGTGCCGGGGCGACCGCCATCGCCACTACGCACGGGTACACCAGCGCCTTCGAGGTGGCCACCTGTATCGCGCTCGCTGGGCTGGTCGTTTCCATTACCGTGATCCGACCTCCCAAGTTGGCGGCCGCGACTGCGCCGGACCTCCCGGACACCGAAGCCGTCGTCGAAGGGATCGGCGCCCTTTAACCGAGCGGAGGGACCCGCCATATCTGACCATGCACCAAGGGGACGGGGCTCATGGTCGGTAGAGTTGGACCGGACCCGAGTGGTCGATCGGAGCGGATGCTCCGGGGGCGAGTTCTGTGTGGTGGACAACCCGCGACGGTCTTGAGGTGGAATGGGTTCTGGTTGCGTGCTGATCACTGTCCGCTGCGGTTCTGCGTACCGTTGTCTCGAGTTCCGTGGCGGGTCGGATTCCCTGTCCACGCGCGATGGCCTCGGCCATGACCCAGGCGAGTGGGCGTTCCGACCGCGCTGCCATTCGTGGTGGAGGCCCCGGCGCCCTCTTACGGAGGGTGGTACTTTGAGGCGCGTGGGCCCTTGCTCATTCGTGGTGCAGTCGCTTGGCTGAGCCGATCTTCGCCCGAAGCCGACCGGGAGATGCAATGACAGCAGGGGTGAAGTGGCGGGATCGTGTGGTGCGTTCAGTGGCCGGCATGGCACTGTGCGCCGCGACAATGGTCGCCGCCATAGCAGTCCAGCCAGCAGGCGCCTTGGTGGCATCGACCAAAAATGTCGCCGTCAACTCCTACAGGCTCTCGGGAGCGGTCAGCGGCACGTTGCTCGACGGTCCCAATGCGGGCTGTCCCTACGGTGGGATCAACAACGGCGGCTTCGTCGAGCTCAACGATCTCGTAGGCTCCGTCTCCGGGATTAGTGGCGTGGCCAGTTGGAGTCTGGACGTGACCGTGAAGAAGAACGGAACCTACTCATTCCAATCCCTCACAGGACGAACCCCGACCGCCATACTGAGCGTGGACCTGAAGGGCAAGAACATCACCAAGTCCATCGAGAAGGGTGTGCAGGACAACTTCTTTGCGCATGGTGGCACTGTGACCGTGAAGGGCGAAGCTGGTTCGATCAACGCCTCCATGAGCCAGATAGGCGGCAAAACACTCAAGATCGTGGCCCGGTGGGACTGCGGTGCTCCGGCCGCGCAGGCCGCAGTGTCGGGTCACGGATGGAAGTTGGCAACATTGGTGGCATCCAATAAGGAGGGTTCTGGTCCGGGCATTGCGACGCACACCGCCGACTTCTCGAGTGTGTCATGCCCCACTACCGGGTTCTGTGCCGCCGTCGACGACACGGGTGACGCGTTCACTTGGAATGGAAAGGTGTGGTCCAAGGGCGTGGACATTGACTCGACTGCCGAATCCAACATGAATGATCAATTGGCTTCGATATCATGCGCCTCGTCGTCCTTCTGTATCGCCGGGGACGATCTCAGTGACGTCTACACCTTCAACGGTTCGACGTGGTCTGCGGGCGACCAGTTGAACCCGTCGGACTCGTCGGCGTCCGTGTCCTTCTCCGTCTCGTGTCCCACCACCTCTTTCTGCATGGCGGTGGACGGCAATGTCAACTACTACACCTACAACGGAACCTCATGGTCCCAATCCCAGGTGATCAACTCGAGCACCTTGAACCCGACCACCATCGGTGAGGTGTCGTGCGCCAATCCAATCTTTTGCGAGGCGGTCTACAACGACCAATCCGTCACCTACAACGGGAGTGCGTGGTCGACTCCGCAAACCCTCTCACTGCCTCCCGGAAGCAAGTCAGGTTCAAATCCCGAAGTATCCGTGGTGTCCTGCCCGGCTGCCACGTTCTGTGCCGTGGGAGGCACCACCGGAGCCAACGTCGCCTATCTGAACACGTTCAATGGCACCTCGTGGTCGAAGGGGCTGGCCCTCACGACAAACCTCGGTCCCCAATCATTCGCTGCGCTTTCGTGTCCCACACCCTCGTTCTGCATGGCTGGGGGTCTAGACGGCTGGGTCACCTACAACGGCGCCTCCTGGTCGAAGCCCCAGACCTTCGCCAATGCCGGTGGCCCGGTTGGCACCGGACCGCTGTACGCCAACTCGATCTCCTGCCCATCGATGCGGTTCTGCCAGGAAGTTGAGGCTAACGGCTACGCCGACTCGTGGACGGGTTAGGGGTTGTCGCTACCGGGAAACTCGGAAGCCGACCAGATCGAGCTGATTGATCTGCCTCGGCTCTTGGCTATCGGGCACAGTCAGGTCGAGTGAATCACAACTGCCGTAGCACCTCTCCCGCCTGCACCACGACGTCCGCCCGTCGATTCACCAGCGCGGCGTTCCACGCAACTGTGCCGTTCAGGTCGACTGTCGGACGCCGACGAAGAACACGTCGATGGGGCCGATAGAGCTTGCCAGACACGGCCGTCCCGGGAGCTTGCCGGACTGCCCCGTAGAGTGGAGCCGTGCTCGGGGCTCGACACCACCAGCGCCGGTACGACGGCCAGCTGGCTGTGGTCACCGGTGCCTCCTCGGGAATCGGGCGCGCCGTCGCCCTGACGCTGGCGACGCGGGGTGCCCAGGTGATCGGCCTGGCCCGCCGGCGCGACCTCCTCGACGAGCTGGCCACGGAGCTGGCCCAACGCTCCCCTGGCAGTGCCACCGAAGTGTGCGACGTGGGAGATGCCGATGTCTACCGGGCAACGCTGGCCCGGCTGGCGTCGGATCGCGGAAAGATCGACATCTTGATCAACAACGCCGGGATCGACATCGACCTGCATGTCGCTAGCGACCAGGGCGACGGCAATGCGACCACGCACGAGGTCTTCGACATCAATTTCTTCGCCGCCGTGGCCGGCACCCTGGCCGTGGTCCCTGCCATGGTCCAGCGCGGCGCCGGCATTGTGGTGAACGTCTCCTCCGATACCGCCCGGGCCCCAGAGCCGGGTCAGGGCGCCTACGCCGCTTCCAAGGCGGCCGTCTCGGCCTTCACCGAGTCGGTGGCCCACGAGGTGGCCCCCCTCGGGGTTCATGTGCACGTCTTGTACCCGGGATGGGTCCCCACGGCCATGGGCCTGTCGGGACCTGAGCAGGGGGGCTCGCTTCCACCCAAAATGGTGCGCCGCACGGCCGACGGCGTGGCCGCCCTGGTGGCCAACCGGATGGGTGGGCCCAGGACCGATATCAACGCAGCTGTCCTCCCCCTACTGGCGCCTATCGCCCGTATCATCGCCCCAGTCAGCTACCAGAAGTCGATGCGCCGGTTCTCTCCCTAAGGTCGTCCGTGCCGCCGAAGATGCGACGCGTAGCGTGCTCGCAACGATGACGAGCTCGCGTTAAGTCAGAGCCTTACGATGGCGTGGTCGGGTCACGGTGCCGATGTGACGTCTCAGGAATATTTGCCGCAAGGGTCTCTTCACCTAGGATGCAGCGGTCCCAAAACAAGTCGTCGTGGCGTGCAGTTGCCCCGCTTCGGTAGACGCGGGCGCCCGCGTCGGTCCATCGACGGAGGCGCCCAAGGATCGCCCCGTTCGCTGGTCCGGTGGATCTCCCATGTAATCGCACTTAGGATCCCCCGATAGTTA
>PKYA01000042.1 GCA_003133545.1 Acidimicrobiaceae bacterium
GACTGGCAACCGAAGTCCACGCCCCGTGATAGTGGAAAGTAGCTGGTCAGAGCTTCGCCGGGCGGCATGACTGATTCCGGGATCGACCTCGAATTGGGTCCGGTGGAGGTCGCTAGGGCCGCGGCGGACGCAAGGGGCCTGATTCGCTAGCAGCTGGATTTGGTGGACCTACGATGGAAGCCATGAGCACTTCGGACGCCGCCTCTGAATGGGATTTGACCGTCCTCGGTGACCACGCCGAGCTGGTGGCCGAGTTTCGTCGCCACGGTCTTCTGCCAGGGCAGCGGGTCCATGTGGCGATCGTCGCCGACGAGGCGGAGGCGGATCAGGGATCAGGTGATGCGCTCCCCGCTTTTTTCGCCAGCTTCGAGGGGCCATCAGATCTGGCGGAACGATCTGGTGAGATTCTGCAGGCGGAGTTCCCCGACCTTCGATGATCCTGGTGGACACCGGCCCCCTTGTGGCCGCGGCCAACCGTACGGACGCGCATCACGCGGCATCTGTGGCGGCGCTGGCGACAGCCAAGCCACCGCGCCTCGTCCCGGAGTTGGTCATCGCGGAGGTGTCCTACCTCCTGGCGCGTGACGCTGGCTCCACGGTCGAAGCCGAATTCCTGCGCTCGTTCACTACCGGCTTCTTGACCGTGGTCGACCTCACTGCGACCGACCTGGGCCGGTGTGCCGAACTGGTAGGGCAGTACTCCGACATGCCTCTTGGCGCAACCAACGCGTGTCTCGTCGCCTTGGCCGAACGTCTCGGGATCGTTGAGCTCGCAACTCTGGATCGCCGTCACTTCAATATCGTGCGGCCCCGCCACGTCGAAACGCCCACCCTCATCCCGTAACTTCTGTCCCGCATTCAATTGGCTGAACCCTCAGACTCTCATTTATCAATCGCCGCCCGAGGGCTGGCCAGCTGTCCACGGTCAAGCGAGAGGTGGCGATTTCCGGGCCGAAAATAAGCAGGGAACGAATTAGACCGAAACATGCCAACCCCAGGCCGGTGGTTATGCGAGTGTTTCCCAAAGAACGCCGAGAATGACCCCTTCAAGCCTGCCGATCCCAGTTGCAGGCGCTGGTGCTTCGNNCCCCGCCGTAGCCGAGGCACGCCGAGAGCGTAGCTGCCTGTCTACTCCTGCTCACCTCGGGACGCGACCGCCAGACCCTGGTTTCTCCTGGCTCCCTTTGTTGGGCGTCTGTTGGGGGGATCTTTTGTTGCAGTTGTGTCATGGAATTCACACTTTAGGGAACCCTGCAACCACGTTGAGCCAACGTTCTCCCCAGACGGTGGGGAATTTCGCCTGGAAACTGCCGCGCACCGTTCGACGTGGTGTGGGCGCCGTCGCTGTGTCGTTGCCCGATTCGGTACGCGGGGGTGGAGCCGTGACCGAGTTTTATCGAGACCCAAGCGGAGGTGCTCATGCGCAGAACCTCGACCCTGCCCATTCTGTGCGTGCTGCTCATCATGGCCGCCGTGCTCGTCGCATTGAGCCCGTCTTCGTTCAACAGCAACACCAGGCCAACACTCACGGCAGCCACGTGCACGCCGACCCCCGGATCCCTGACCATCACCATTTGCGGCAACAGATTTGTAAACCAAGCCGGACAGGCTGTGGTTCTCCGCGGTGCCAACACCGAAGGCACGCAGTACGACTGTGCGCAGAGCGGCGCAGGATTCTTCGACGACCCGACAATCAGCGGAACGAACTTCTCCACGGAGATCGACGCTATGAAGGCTTGGGGCATTAACATTGTTCGGGTCAACCTCAACGAGGAGTGCTGGTTGGGGATCAACGGGGTGCCGTCATCCACTTCTGCCGTGGGCCCAAACGGGTACAACGCTTACGCCAACGAGATTGGAGCCTACGTCTCGGCGCTCAACGCTGCCAGCATCTACGCCGAGGTAGACCTCCACCTCAACGCCCCGGGATCCGAGCTGATCACCGACTCTGGCAGTGAGGACTACCAGAACCCGCTGCCCGAATCCAACTCTGATGCGTTCTGGAAGTCGGTAGGAACGTACTTCGCCAATAACCCCGCGGTCATTTTTGGCGTCTTCAACGAGCCCTTCGCGCCGAACGCAGCCGTCAATGGCGACACCTCTGTGGGTTGGGGATGTGACCTCAACGGTTGCATCGTTCCGGACTACACCGACACGTCGAACTACAACGTGATCCCGTCGACAACCTATGCCGGCGAGGGCATGAAGCAGATGATCACCGACATCCGCTCAGTCGATTCGTCGACCCCGCTGCTCGTCGGCGGTCCCGATTGGGCCGGGGACATGGACCAGTGGCTCGCCACCTTCTACCCAAACGGGGTGTCCATCGACCCAAGCAATCAGCTGGCGGCATCGGTGCACATTTACTTTCCTAGCGGTAACTCACCGTGCTCGGTGACGACCAATGTAACGACAGCGTGCCCGAGCCCGAACGCCAAGGCCATCATGCAGGTGGCAGCGGTTACCCCGGTCCTCATCGACGAGGTGGGCGACTTGACTTGCTCAGCAAAGAATCTCACACCGTTCCTGTCCTCGGTCGACCAAGCGGATGCCGCCGACAACGTAGACATCGGCTACGTGGGATGGTCGTGGACCACGTACTCATGTGACCCCAACCTGATCTCGTCGTGGACGACAGGGAAGCCGAGCACAATGGGTGCCGCTGAATATTGTCAGCTCTACCTCGACGGGCTCAACAACGGGAACTTGACGACGTGCAGCGGGACGCCGACGACCTCGACGACGACCACGACCACGCATCCACCGCCGACCTCGACCACGACGACGACTACGACCACGGATCCACCACCGACCTCGACCACGACGACAGTGCCGACTACTACGAAATCGACCCGCCCTAAGAAGAAGCACCAGGGCGGCGGCAATCGCTGACTTGGTCCAAAAGCTGCCCAGTGGGTGGCGACCGACTAAGAGAGGGGGTTTGGTGCGCCCCCTGGACACGAGGTCACCGGGTCAGTTGGGTCCCGCTTGGTCAAAGCCTGCAAGTCAGCAACGTGACGGCTTGCACTTCCACCACCTAGTGCCCGACGCTGGTCGGCTCAGGAACAGCCCCGATCGACGAGCGTGGCCTTCAGCATTGCACCCCATTCGTAGAGCACCTGATAGGGCATTTGGGACCATGGGATAGCCGATGCGACGACCATCGACTGCCCGGAGAAGCATCGGTGGGCCAGAAGGCGGGCGCGGGTTGTTTGGGCATGTCCGGCGACGAAGATGAGACTGGTGATGCCGTGCTTGCGGGCGTATCGGGCGGCAAAGTCCACCTCGCCAACGGTCCGGCTCGGGTGCGGTATGAAGCAGACCACTTTGATTCTTGGGAGGTCGGGACAGGAAGCCCAACCCGCTCCGCGCGAGATGAGCAACACCGGCGCATACCCCCGCTTGGCGAGCGACTCGGCCAGCGCCAGGCGGACGTTTTCGTCTTGTCCGTTCAGGCTCACGATGGCACCGGCCGGTCGTAGACGGTCTGACGAGGGCCAGACGAAGAGAACGGCAGACGCAACCAAAAAAGCGACGAGAGCCACCACCATTCCGGCTAGAAACCGCCGCCCCAGCCGCCGGGATGGCGAGACCCGTAGAGCGCCGACCTCGCTAGCGGACACTGCTTGCGTCACGCGGCCTGAACATACCCCAGAAAGCCGGACTACCCCTACTGCATTGCCCCTGAGAGTCGAGTAACGCCGGTCGATTGCCAGGAGCAATCAAGTTTCTGGACAACCCCGGGTGTCGGAGGGGGTGTCGGGTGTCGGAGGACCGACTGGCAACGAATGTCCACGCCCTGTCGTCGCGGAAAGTGCCTGGTCACAGCTGCGGCGCAGCGCTTGATCCTCCCGCCTCCCTCTATGGTGTCTTACGCCATGAACCGCATCGGCGACTACGGGATAATCGGCGATTGCCACTCGCTGGCACTCGTTGGACGCGACGGCTCCATCGACTGGGTATGCTTCCCGCGTTTCGACTCGCCCTCGGTATTCGGCCGGGCCCTCGGAACAGATGCCGGCCACTTCAAGCTGGCACCCGCCCAAGCGTTCCACACAGTTCGGCGCACCTACCTGCCTTCGACCAACGTCCTGGCGACGACGTTCGTCACGGCCGAGGGCGACCTCGAGATCACCGACTGTATGCCAGTGGCGCCCTTCGATGCCGAACGACCGACGGCCGTGTCTAACCATTCCTCGGTGCTGCGCCGGGTTCGATGCATGGGAGGGCGCGTCACAGCAGAGGTCGACCTGTGCCCACGTTTCGAATACGGCATCGTCCAGCCTCGGGTGACGTCGTCCTCGTCGCTTGCTGTCGCTGTCGTCGGCGGGCCCGACGCTATGTGGGTACGGGCCAGCAGGCCGCTGACCACCGACGGGACGCACATCATGGCCAGCTGGCCGTTGACCGTCGGCGACGAAGCGTGGATCGAGGCCGAGTGGACTCCAGCGACAGGGCAAAGCCCCCATGGCGGCGCCGGAGACCAGCGTCTGGACATGGCAAGGCGGCTTGAAGACACCGTTGCTTTCTGGGAAGCCTGGTTGGCGCGCTGCAGCTATGTAGGCGACCACGAACGCAGTGTGCATCGTTCCGCACTGGTGCTGAAGGCCTTGACCTACGCTCCGACCGGCGCCGTCGTGGCCGCCGGCACCACATCCTTGCCGGAGTGGTTGGGTGGACAGCGAAACTGGGACTACCGGTTCACCTGGATCCGTGACGCCACTCTGACGTTGGCTTCCCTGGCGCTGCTCGGGTATCTCGGCGAGGCCGCGGCGTTCAAGGGCTGGCTCGAGCGCACAGGTGCGGGCCGGCCCGAGGACCTGCAGATCATGTACCGCGTCACGGGTGAACGTCTCCTCCCCGAGATCGAGCTTCTGCACCTGGAGGGGCACCGCGCCTCGGCGCCCGTGCGCATCGGCAACGGCGCGGCCGGCCAGGTTCAGCTCGACTCGTTGGGACAATTGCTGGACGCGGGCTACCTGTTCGGGCGGGCTGGAGGAGAGCTCACGGTCGACAATGCCAGCTTTTTGCGCCGGGTGGCTGACCTGACCGTGCTGGCGTGGCAGCGTCCAGATCAGGGTATCTGGGAGATCCGCGACGAGCCACGGCATTTTGTGCATTCCAAGCTCAACTGCTGGATGGCCCTCGACCGCGCCGTGCGTCTCGCTGAGGACGGGAAACTCGACGGCGACGTGGACGTCTGGCGTCGGGAACGAGATGCCGTGGCATCTTGGCTGCGATCGGAGGGATCACCCAACGGGTGGTATATCCAGGCCGCCGGCCATCCGCTGGCCGACGCCGCCGTCCTCCTCGTGCCCGCATCAGGCTTCCTTCCTCCGGCACATCCAAGCGTGCTGGCCACCATTGACGTCGTCCAACGCGATCTGAGTGACGGCGTCCATGTGCATCGCTACCGCTCGCCCGATGGCCTGCCGGGCGAGGAAGGTGCTTTCTTGTTGTGCTCCTTCTGGTTGCTCGATGCTCTGATCCACGCGGGCCGCCTGGACGAGGCCGAGGTCCTGCTCGATCGGTTGCTCAGTCTGTCGAACGACGTCGGCCTTTACGCCGAGATGGTCGACCCCGCGACCGGCGAGCACCTTGGGAACATTCCGCAGGCCTTCACCCATATGGCAGTGGTCACCTCGTGCAGCGCCATGTCGGCAGCACGACGGGGCCAGCTGCCGCCGGCCGACACCGCCTTCTCGTTCATTGAGGCAGCGCTCGATCGGAGGATGCCGGCCTTTGAGTCCTGATCGCGAGAGCATGCATTTCGTCTCACTTAGATGTCGGACCGTTAAGACCGGACCGTTGTCGGGTCCGTCCATGAGGTGCCACTCCTGCGGTTTCTCTTTTCTCACATGCCGCGCTTTTGGGATGGTCCGGGCGGGAGAACTCGCTGTCACGGCAGGTTTGATCTTCGAGGAAGAGGCAATCCGATGGAGTATGGATCTCCAGAACGCTGATGACGCCCTGACCTTCTTTGCTTCGGTCCCGGGGTTCCGGGCCTCGGTTGGTCTCCCCTCGGGCTCTCCTCAGCAGGGCTCCCACCAGGCGGGGAAGTGGGATATTTAGCCGCCCCGCCGCGGGCGCTACCCGGCTTCGGGGCGCGCGTTCGGGGGCGTTCCCGAGTCCGGGGGAAAACGCGCCTAGCTGTAGTGCCCACGGACACCTAGCCTCGGGGTGACGAGTCACACTGGAGAGGTGGAGTGGGTCCCACCGGAGCCTCGACTGGCGGACGGCGACATAGCGCTGCGCCCCTTCGAAGTAGGTGATGCAGGGGCTGTGGCCGCTGCCTGTCAGGACCAGACATCCTCCGCTTCACATTCATGGAAGATGGTCTCACCGAGGCAGGGGCGGTTGAGTGGATCAACAGGGCTAAGGAGTGGTGGCCCAGGGGCAACCTTCGTTTCGCCATTGTCGACGCCGGTGACGACCGTCTTCTCGGACAGGTGGGCTTGGGCGTCGACCCCCCCCGCCTGAGCGCGGAGGGCTACTACTGGGTCGTACCGTCCGAGCGCGGTCGAGGCGTGGCCTCCCAGGGGCTGGGTCTGGTGACGGACTGGGGATTCTCCAAGGGCATCGAGCGTCTCTTCCTCCTCATCCACCCGGAGAACCGCGCCTCCAACCGATTGGTGGCCAAGATGGGCTTCGTCCGAGAGGGCATTCTGAGGGCCTATGAGCCCGTGAAGGACCAGCGCCCGGACCTCGTCTCCTGGTCACTACTACCCAATGACCAGCGGCTCTGGCACCACTAGACCTGGATCTGATCGGTCAGTGCCTGAGGGCCGCCGCTCATGGCCCTTTCTTTCCCGACTGGGAGTTCCACACCCTCATCGGACTCGACCGACCAGCGGTTGCCGAGCTCGCAAATGAGTGGCCTTCGGCATCCGATGATGCCCGCCAGGACCTGGCAGTCGGCAAGGTGCTGAATAACTCAATTGGCTATCCAATCGCTCATGAACCCGAATGGGGAGTTTTCATCACTTACGACAGGGACGAGGTGAGGTCAGCCCTCGACCGCTGGCAGAGTGGGGCTCATCCCAAGCCTGGCCCCTGACGCCTACTTCCGGCGTTCGAGGTCCTCGAAAATGAGTCGTCGGGACATCGCTGGAGCGTCCATGCGGCGTCCATCGGACAACGTGATCCGTCACCTCGATCACCAAGGGGCGCATCTCCGGTTGCGAACCGTCTACCCTGGCGCCAGCAGGGCGAAACCGGAGGAGGGGAGCTTTTGGCGGTCTCCGAGACCATCACGGTCCTATTCACCGACCTGGTCGGTTCGACCGAGATCAACTACGCGATCAGTCCGGACGCCGCGGACGAACTGCTCAGGGCCCACTTCTCGGCGTTGCGTCAAGCCATTGCCAGCTCCGGAGGGGTCGAAGTGAAGGGTCTCGGCGACGGGGTCATGGCCGTGTTCCGCAGCACCTCTGCCGCCCTGTCGTGCGCCGTGGCGATGCAGCAAGCCGTCCACCGTGACAACGTCGGCGCCCGGCATCAGCTGGGGCTGCGCATAGGACTCAGTGGCGGAGAAGCGACAGTGGAGTCCAACGACTACTTCGGCGACCCAGTGATAGAGGCGGCTCGGCTCTGTGCCCACGCCGACGCCGGCCAGATCCTGGCCACGGACGCCGTCCGGCTGATGGGCGGCCGTCGGAGCCCTTACCTCTTCGAGCGGCTCGGCACGCTCGAGTTGAAGGGCCTCCCGGAGCCTGCGGAGGTCCTCGACGTCCTTTGGGAGCCGCTCGATGAAGTTACGGCCGAGCACGGCGTGCCGCTCCCGACGCGACTGACGCACGTACCACTCACCGGAGTCGTCGCCCGCGAGACCGAGGCGGCACTGCTGACCGACGCCTACAAGCGGGTGGAAGCCGGAAACACGCGTGCCGTGGTCCTCGTGTCGGGTGACGCCGGTGTCGGGAAGACGACTCTGGTCGCCGAGGCCGCCCGGCGCGCCGCCGAGGAGGGCGCCTGCGTGCTCCTGGGACGTTGCCAGGAAGATGTCGGCACGTCATACTCGCCCTTCGCCGAAGCGCTACACCATTATGTGGCGCATGCGCCCGAGCACGTGCTTCGAACCCACGTCGAGGCCCACGGCGGCGACGTCACATCGATGGTCCCAGCGCTCGCTCAGCGACTGGGGACAATTCCGGCGCCGACGAGGACGGATCCCGACACCGAGCGCTACCTCCTCTACGGGGCAGTGGCGGGCCTTCTGACTGCCGCTTCCACGCTCCAACCAACCATGCTCGTGCTCGAGGACATGCAATGGTCGGACAGACAAAGCCTCCGACTCCTGCGTCATGTCGTCACCACCGTCGAGTCGGCACGGCTGCTCGTGCTCGGGACCTTTCGCGACTCCGAGCTCTCCCCCTCAAACCCGCTCCGTGATCTCCTCGGTGACCTACAACGAGAACCAGGTGTCAGCCGGATCGAGCTGAAGGGATTCGATGACACCGGCGTGCTCGCATTCATGGAGGCTGCAGCCGGGCAACGCCTCGAGGAGGCCGCCACGGATCTCGCCCATGCGCTCCGCCTCGAGACCGAAGGCAACCCGTTCTTCGTCGGAGAGGTGTTGCGGAATCTCATGGAGACCGGCGCCATCTACCAGGACGACCGTGGCCGTTGGACGGCGGCAGGGGAGATGTCCGGGGTGGCGCTGCCCAACAGCGTGCGAGAAGTCATTTCCGCCCGCGTCGGCCGGCTCGGTGCACAAGCAGGTCGGGTCCTTTCCATGGCAGCGGTCATCGGACGGGACTTCGACTTCGACCTGCTCGCCGCCGTCACCGACCTCGGCCAGGAGGAGGTGCTCGACGTCCTCGACGCTGCGACCGGCGCCGCACTCGTGCGCGAGATTCCTGACGTACCGGGGCGCTACAGCTTCTCGCACGCATTGACGCAGCACACGTTGTACCAGAGCCTGCCAGGGGTCCGACAAGCCCGGGTCCATCGGCAGGTGGCCGAGGCTATCGAGGCGACCGTCGGACAGACGCCGGGGACGCGGGTGGGTGAGCTGGCCCATCACTGGCTCAGTGCCAGCCAACCGGCCAACGCCTCCAAGGCCATCGGCTACGCCCGGCAGGCGGGCGCGGCCGCTCTGGCCGCTTTGGCCCCCGATGACGCGGTCCGGTACTTCTCCCAGGCGCTCCACCTCGCGGAGATGGCGCCAGAGGACGACCCCCTGGTTGGCTGTGATCTGCGCCTGGCGTTGGGCGCGGCGCAACGCCAGGCTGGGTTGCCGGCCTCCCGGGAGACGTTCCTCGACGCCGCACACCGGGCCCAGGAACTCGACGCAACGGACCGCCTGGTGGCCGCCGCATTAGGCAACAGCCGCGGCTTCTTCAGTTCGATCGGGGTCATCGATGCCGACAAGGTCGCGGTGCTGGAGTCGGCGCTCGATGCCCTGGGCGATGACGACGGACGCGAGCGGGCGCTCCTCCTGGCCACGCTGTGCAGCGAGCTCGCTTTGGGCACGACGCTGGACCGGCGCCATGAATTGGCCGACGCCGCTAGAGCAATGGCGCGGCGGGTGGGGGATCCCGACACCGTCATCCGCACCCTCAACTTGGTCTGCGACCCGCTCCAGGTCCCTTCCACCCTCAACGAGCGGATGGTCGATGCAAAGGAAGCCCTGGAGCTGTCGGAGCTTCAAGCGGATCCCGATCTTCTCTTCTGGACCGGCGCCTACAGCCGGTTGGCCGCAGTGCAAGCCGGTGACTTCGAGATGGCGCGTCGGTGCCTCGCAACCATGCGCGCCGTGATAAAGGGACTCCGCCAGCCGACAATGGTTTGGGTCACCCTCTTCAATGACGCCGCCGATGCGCTCTTGGCCGGGGATCCCGATCGAGCCGAACAGCTCGCCACGGCTGCCTTGGAGATCGGCACGGAGAGCGGACAGCCGGATGCCTTCGGCTTCTACGGGGCCGAGATGATCGGTGTCCGCCGCCAACAGGGGCGCTACCGCGAGCTCGTCCCGTTGATCGAGCAGATCGCGGCCGAGAACCCAGCACTCCCGGTGTTCCGTGCGACGCTGGCTGAAGGACATATGGAAGCCGGCAACGTCGACACAGCTCGCCAGATGCTCGAAGAGGCAGCTGCGGACCTCACCTCATTGCCCTACGACGTCGTCTGGATCTTCGCGGTGGCCTCGTACGCCGACGTTGCCACCGAACTGCGCGCCGAGGCACCGGCTCGGCTGCTCCTGAATCTGCTCGCGCCGTTCGACGACCAGGTTCTCTTCATCGGCGCGACGGCCGGAAGCCCGGTGGCGTATTACTGCGGCAGCCTGGAGTCGGTGCTCGGCCGCTACGACGAGGCAGAGACGCACTTCGCCAAGGCAGCCGAGCTCAACGCCAGGGGTCAGATGGAGTTCGCGGCCGCCGCAACGCACCTGCGGTGGGGCCGCATGCTCTCGGCTCGCGGAGGCNNAGGCCCAGGCGATCTCGAACGGGCCAGAGATCTCCTGGCCAAATCCCACGACGCAGCCATGAGCCGCGGATACGCCAGCATCGCCCGGCGAGCTACCGCGGCGTTGTCGGACCTGGACTGACGCAGAGTTGCGGAGAACCGCGCGCCGTGATCTCTTCCGGAGGCGATTTAAGACTTAGGGACCTCTGGGCATTGTCTCTAACCACATCCAGGATGGCGCGGGAAGGAGCGAACCATGTTCATGAATCGGCGTGCCGAAATAGCCAGGGAGAATTGGTGCCGGTCCTGGTTCAATGAGGCGCCACAGGACGACCCCGCAAAGAAGGCTCGTTACTACGACGCCGCGTGGGCTGTCGGCTACTCGAACCACAGGACCGCGGTCCTGGCGAAGACACCCTTGGACGACGCCGGCAGTTTGAGCAGAGCGATCCCTTGATCAAATGGGAGTTCGCTGAGGGTGCAAAGGGGGGCTTGATCTTCATCCAGGAACTGGTCGAGAACGTGACCGTTCCGCCGGACCATCTGGAGGTAACCGTGTCCGGAGCGCCCCGGCTACACGTCCTCTACCAGGAAGTTGGTCTCAA
>PKYA01000096.1 GCA_003133545.1 Acidimicrobiaceae bacterium
GTGGCAGCCGTAGGAGTTGCCGACCGAGTCCGTGTTGTTCTTGAAGAGGTAGACCTCGCCGCGGATGCCCTCCTCGCGCAGGCGGGCCTGGGCGCCGCCGACCAGCTGGGCCAGGATCCACTCCCCCGCCTTGTCGTGCATGACGACGTCGGAGATCTTGTCGCACTCGGGCGTGGCGTACTCGGGGTGGCTGCCCACATCGAGGTAGAGGCGAGCCCCGTTCTCGAGGAAGACATTGGACGAGCGCCCCCAGCTGACCACCCGCCGGAACAGGTAGCGGGCCACTTCGTCCGGGCTCAGGCGGCGTTGGCCTCGCAAGGTGAAGGTCACGCCGTATTCGTTCTCTATGCCGAAGATGCGCTTCTCCACCAGGCCACCGTACAGCGGGTTATGCCAGAAGCTGTGCCAGCTCCGTATCGGCCACCCGGCGGAAGGTGCGCCGGCCATTGCCCCGGCTGAGCGTGGCCACCTCGAGATCCCCCGCCGCCAGCGTGCGGTCGGGTCCGGCCAGGGCGGCGGTGGCCGCCTTGAGGGCGTTGGCCAGGTCCCAGTCGGCCTGCCAGGCGGCCCCCACGCGTTCGGTGATCGTCTCGGCGTCGCCGCCGAGGACGGCGAAGCGCTCCTCGTCGGTGATCGTGCCCTCGTAGGCGATGTGGTACAGCTGGTCGGGGCGGTCGCCCTCGCCGAGCTCGGCCACCAGGATCTCGACCTCGAGCGGCTTCATCTCGTGGGTGAACACGTTGCCGAGATACTGGGCATAGAGGTTGGCCAGCGAGCGGGCGTCGACGTCCTCCCGGCTGTAGGCATAGCCCTTGGTGTCGGCGTGGCGCACCCCGGCCACCCGCAGCTGGTCGTACTCGTTGTACTTGCCGACTCCCCCGAAGGCGATGCGGTCGTAGATCTCNNACCAGCGAGCGGCCCCGGGCGATGCCCTTCTGGGCGTACTCGGCCCGGTCCTTCATCACCTGCTCGGGCGCCACGTAGTAGGGCATGCTCATCGGACGGGCCGCCTCATTGCGCCCGCTCGGCCTGCATGCGGGCGATGAGGGCGCCGAAGCGCGCCGCCACATCTTCCTCGGGCACCGGGCGGTAGCCCTCGGCGTCGACCACGGCGATCAGCGGGTAGATGCCACGCACCAGGTCCGGCCCGCCGGTGGCCGAATCCTCGTCGGCGGCCTCGTAGAGGGACTGGATGGCCAGGTCGACGGCCTCGTCCTGGGTCATCCCCTCCCGGAAGCCGAGCTTGATGGTCGAGCGGGCGTCGCGGCCCCCCGAGCCCGTTGCCTGGTAGTCCATCTCCTCGTAGTGTCCCCCGGTGGCGTCATAGCTGAAGATGCGCCCCAGCGCCCGTGCCGTGTCGAAGCCGGCGAAGAGCGGGACCACCACGAGCCCCTGCATGGCCATGGGCAGGTTCTGGCGCACCATCTGCGCCAGCTGGTTGGCCTTGCCCTCGAGGGAGAGGGTCGTGCCCTCCACCTTCTCGTAATGCTCGAGCTGCACCTGGAACAGGCGCACCATCTCGACCGCCATGCCGGCGGAGCCGGCAATCGCCACGGCCGAGTAGCGGTCGGCCGGGAACACCTTCTCCATCCCCCGGTGGGCGATGATGTTGCCCATGGTGGCGCGGCGGTCGCCGGCCATGATCACGCCCCCGCCGAAGCGCAAAGCGACCACGGTGGTGGCGTGGGGGGCGGGCACGAGGGCGCCGGCGGTGGCGGCGGCGCCGGCGGCATCAGCGGAGGACACGGCGTTCTTGGTGGTGCCCGTCTGGCTCAGGAGGCCGACGAAGTCCGGTCCCGGATCGCTCTCCGGGGGGAAGAGAGGAAGGGCCACTGGTGACTACTGCCCGCCCTTTTGGACGTAATTACGCACGAACTCCTCGGCGTTGTCCTCCAACACCTCGTCGATCTCGTCCAGGAGGTCGTCCAACTCCGCCTTGATCTTCTCGCCCCGCTCGGAGGAGGCGGGGGCCTGCTCGGCCGCCAGCTCGTCGTCGGCCTCGGTCTTGGTCTTGGTCCCCTCGCGGGAGGGGCTCTTCCGTTTCTGCTCTTGCTCTGCCATTTTGTTCCTCGCAACCGTTTCTCGTCGTCGATCCGTCCGGTCAGGAATTCAGCCGTTCCAGCAGGTCCGCCGGCCCGGTGCTCTGGGCCAGCAGTGCGCCCGTGTGCTCGGCTGTTCCCTTCAGGGGGTCCATCATAGGGACGCGCCGCAGGGGGTCCGTCCCTATGTCGAAGACGAGGGAATCCCAGTTGGCGGTGACCACCGCCTCGGGCCAGCGGGCCAGGCACTTGCCCCGGAACCAGGCCCGGGTGCCGGGCGGGGGCTCGCTGACGGCCCGCTCGGCCTCGCCGGGAACGAGCAGGCGGCGCAGGCCGAGACGCTGGTAGACCGAGCGATCAGGCCGCAGGTCGTGGTACTGCAGGGCGAGGGCGGCGACCCGGGGGTCCCCCCAGCCGCACCCGTGCCGGTCCTGGTAGGCCAACAGGAGCTGCTGCTTGGCCACCCAGTCCAAGGTGTCCGACAGGGCCGCCGGGTCCGACTCGAGCCCTTCGAGGACGGCCTCCCAGTGCTCGAGGACGAGCGCGCCCACGGTGCCGTCGTCACCCAGGGCACCCAGGCCGTGCTCCTCGGCATACTTGCGGGCTGCCCCGAAGAGCTCCCACTGCATCTCGAGGGCGGTGGCCGAGCTGCCGTCGGTCAGGGCGAGCGCCCGGGACAAGGAGAGGTCGGCCGAGACCTGGTGCAGGGCGCGGACGGGGTCGGCCAGGGAGAGCGAGCGGGTGGGGCCGGCGTCGTCCTCAATCATGGCCAGCACCACCGCGGTGGTGCCCACCTTGAGGAGAATGGCGATCTCCGAGAGGTTGGCGTCCCCCACAATGACGTGCAGGCGCCGGAAGCGAGTGGGGTCGGCGTGGGGCTCGTCGCGGGTGTTGACGATNNGTAGTTCTCGTGGCAACCGTAGGAGTTGCCCTTGCCGTCCGAGTTGTTCTTGTAGACGATCGGTGCCGCCTGGTCCGGGATGCGCGCCGCCGCTGCCGCCATGGCCCGGCGCAGCACCTCCTCGCCCGCCTTGTCGTGCACCAGGCACTCCAGGGGCGTCAGGCACTCCGGCGTGGAGTACTCGGGGTGGGCGTGGTCGACGTAGAAACGCGCTCCGTTGGTGAGCACGGTGTTGGCCAAGTGCGTCTCGACCATCGGGGCCAGCGAGCCTTCGCGGGCGAATCCTCGCGCGTCGTTCCCCGGCGTCTCGTCCTCGAAGTCCCAGCCGATCTTCTGCTCGATGTCGGACGCGTAGGCGTTCACCAGCACCGACGAAGCGGCGATGGGGTTCTGCTCGGCGCCCGGCGAATGGATCCCGTACTCGGTCTCTATCCCGCACACCTTGATGGTGGCCACGTCGCGACCCTAGCGGTCCCTAGAGGTACTGCCCGGTACCCACCCGCTCGATCGACCGACCACCATGCACCTCGCGGTCCTCGGTGAGCAGGGTACGGACATAGACGATGCGCTCGCCCTTCTTGCCCGAGATGCGGGCCCAGTCGTCGGGGTTGGTGGTGTTGGGCAGGTCCTCGTTCTCCTTGTACTCCTGGCGGATCGACTCGACGAGGTCGGCGGTGCGGATGCCGCCCGAGTCGCCGGCGATGACCCGCTTGATGGCCAACTTCTTGGCCCGCCGCACGATGTTCTCGATCATGGCCCCCGAGGCGAAGTCCCGGTAGTAGAGGATCTCCTTGTCGCCGTTCTGGTAGGTGACCTCCAAGAAGCGGTTCTCGTCGTCCTCGCGGTACATCTCGGTGACGGTCGTCTCGATGATGGCCTGGACCGCCTTGTGCGCGTCCCCCCCACCGAGGCGCTCGACCTCCGCCTCGTCGAGCGGGAGCGCCGTGGTGAGGTAACGGCTGAAGATCTGGGCGGCGGCCTCCTCGTTGGGCCGCTCGATCTTGATCTTCACATCGAGGCGGCCGGGACGCAGGATGGCGGGATCGATGAGATCCTCCCGGTTGGAGGCCCCGATCACGATGACGTCCCGCAGCGATTCGACGCCGTCGATCTCGGCCAGCAGCTGGGGCACGATGGTCGACTCCATGTCGGAGCTGATGCCGGTGCCCCGGGTGCGGAAGAGCGACTCCATCTCGTCGAAGAACACGATGACCGGCATGCCCTCGTCGGCCTTCTCCCGGGCCCGCTGGAAGACCTGGCGGATCTGGCGCTCGGTCTCCCCCACGTACTTGTTGAGGAGCTCGGGGCCCTTGATGTTGAGGAAGTAGCTGCGCACGTTGGCGTTGCCCGTCGTCTCGGCCACCTTCTTGGCCAGCGAGTTGGCCACGGCCTTGGCGATGAGCGTCTTGCCGCAACCGGGCGGGCCGTAGAGCAGGATCCCCTTGGGGGCGGGCAGGCTGTACTCGGCAAAGAGCTCGCGGTGCAGGTACGGGAGCTCGACGGCATCGGTGATGGCCTCGATCTGGGTGTCGAGCCCACCCACGTCGGCGTAGGTGATGTCGGGCACCTCTTCGAGGACGAGGCTCTCGCTCTCGAGCTTGGGCAGCTTCTCAATCAGGAGTTGGGTGCGCAGGTCCATGAGCAGGGAGTCGCCGGCCCGCAGCTTGGTGTGCAGCATCTCCTCGGAGAGCTCGGCCACACGCTCCTCGTCGGCCCGGGCGAAGACGACACAGCGCCGCTTGTCTTCGAGTTGCTCCTTGAGGGTGACCACCTCGCCAGACAGCTCCCCGTCCCGGACGAGGACCACGTTCAGTGACTCGTTCAACACCACCTCGTTGCCCTTGCGGATGACGCCGGGGTCGATGTCGGGGTGGAGCGAGACCCTCATTTTGCGGCCGCTGGAGAACACGTCCACCGTGCCGTCCTCGTTGACGCCGAGGAACGTGCCGTAGGCGGCCGGCGGCTGGGTCAGCTTCTCCACTTCCTCGCGCAACGCGGCCAGCTGCTCCTTGGCCTGCTGGAGTGTGAAGGTCAGCTTCTCGTTCTGTGATGTGGCGTGGGCCAGCTGCCCCTTGCTCTCGAGGAGGCGCTCCTCGAGGGCCTGCACGCGGCCGGGGCTCTCTTGGAGCCGGCGCCGGAGCGCGTGGATCTCGTCTTCGGCATCGGCCAGCTCGGACCGCATTGCCTCGGCCTGGGCGGCCAACTCGTTGGCGTCCGAAGTGCTCACTGGGTTCACCCTAGCCCTGGGGTAGGGGCAATTGACCCCCATCCCCCTCAGCGGCCTGGGGTGGTCGCTGGGAATGCCCTGGNNGGCTCAGGCTGGCTCAGGCAAGCTCAGGCTGGCTCAGGTCCAGCCGTTGTCCAGGGCGGACCGCGCCAATGCGGTCCAGGTGTCGTGGCCGTCAGGGTTGTCGGCGACGGCGGCCAGGGAGACGTCGACCGGCGCGGCGGTTGCCACGGCGACGCCGCCCGCACGGCGTCCCCCCACGGAGTAGTCCGCCTGGCCGATGCCGGGCGCGTTCGTCGTGGGGGTCGTCGATGCCGCGCACGCCACCGGTGTGAAGGTCGGCAGGAGCGGCAGATTGGGGACCTTCGACACGGGATGGGAGAAGGCGAGGGCAGTGGCGAGGTTGCCGGGATCAGCCGCCGAGTGCGAGGCATCGCGCTGTGTGAGCGGCTCCAGACCCCAGCGCCACTCGATGAGCTTGAGGACCGAGGTGTGGTCGTAGAAGCTGTGGTTGACCGCCGCGGTCTGCTTCGCACCCACCCGGGTGAAGGGCGAGACGATGATGCAGGGCACCCGGAAGCCGGAAAGCACCTTGCCTTGTGCATTCACGTCGGTGTCCACGCCGCTGTGTGGATCGACACCGGCCGCCACACCGGCGGTGATGCGCCGCGGCACCACGTGGTCGAAGAAGCCTCCCCACTCGTCGTAGTTGATGACGAGCACGGTCTTGTCCCAGCCGGGTCCGGTCGTCACCGCGTGGAAGACCTGGGACAAGAAGGCATCGCCGGCGCGGATGTCGGCCAGTGGGTGATCGTCCGCCGATGTCCCGTTGCCCTCGCCGACGAACTTGGGATCGAGGTAGGACACGTTGGGCAGTGTCCCGCCGGCCGCGTCGGAGAGGAAGGTGGAGAACGGGTGGGAGATGGAACTGTACTTCCCGCCCCACAGCGCGATGAAGGGCACATCGCTGTAGTAGTAGCTCCCCGTCGGCCCACCGGATGCGTTGAGCTGGTCCCAGATGGTCGGAAGCTTCGAGACGGTCAGCGCGTCATCGAGCCGGTCGGTTTGTGCCGCGTGCTGGAAGAAGCGATTCGGGTAGGTCGGGGCCAGGATGGCACAGAGATAACGGTCACACGTGGTGTAGGCCCGGGCCAGCCGGCTCATGAACGGGCGATCCTTCGCTTCGTAGTAGCTGATGGCGAAGGTGTCGTTGGCGGTGTCGGAGAGGAAGCCGTCCATCTTCCCGCCGTTGTACTGCAGCCGCCCTCCCGAGTACGAGTGGTCGGGGTCGGTGTAGTCGCATCCGTTGAACTGCGTCTGATGGAAGGTCTTGTGGGACACCCCCTGGGGATCGGGGTACGAGAGACCCGCCTGGCGGCCGTCGGAGTGCGGCAGCCACCCGAGAAAGTGGTCGAAGCTCCGGTTCTCCATCATGACGACGATGACGTGCTCGATCCCCGATGCCGTCGGATCCGGCAGCGCGCCGGCGGCGGAGTCGACCCTCCTGAGGGCGCGGGTGAGGCCGAGGCCGGGGCCGGTCCCGGTCCCGGTCNNGCCGCCCAGGCCGCCCAGGAGTACCGCCCCCGAAGCGCCAAGTGCGCCCTTCACGAACGTCCGCCGGTCCACTGTCATGGAGTTCCCTTCTCTTGACCGTTCACGCCACCGCTCCCGCTCTTCGCAACTGCTGGCCTCGCCCGCCGAGGGCTTGCTCCCCCGGCCCCTACCGACAAATAGACGGCGTCGTGCAAGAGCGTCCCCTAGCGGTCGACATCTTGGCTCAAAATGACTGGTCACGAGCCGCGGCGAGCATGGTGGCCGCCACTGATCGGGAAGGCTGGGAAATGTCACGTTGATCAGGAATGTTTCAGCGCCAGATATCGCCAACTGGTTGCGATTTGTCGGTGGATGGGTCCCCTGACGGGTGGGGGGTGGGCTGACGACTATCCTGGGGGCCTCACTATGGTGCGGCATGGTGCTGACATGGTGTTTGACGCAGTTGGGTTGCCTCATTACGGTCCCGGTGGCCCGTCGGGCAGTCACCACGAGGAGAGAGACAACGACATGAAGGTCTGGATCGACCAGGATCTCTGCACAGGCGATGGCCTGTGCGAGGAGATCGCGCCGGCCGTGTTCACCCTTCTCGACGACGGCCTGGCCTATGTGAAAGAAGACGGCTCGGTCAAGAACGACCCCGGTGGCTCCGCCGGTATGGCTGCCGTGCCGACCGACCTGGAGGAAGCCGTCGTCGAAGCCTCCGAGGAGTGCCCCGGGGAGTGCATCTTCATAGAGCGCGACTAGCGCCCCCGGCGATACCCGCTCCCGGGTGCCGCAGTAAGTGATTCTGCTAAATGTGCATGCGCGTACATGGGCATGCGCGCGTTCGCGTGAGCCTTGCATCGCAACTTGCGTTTCGGTAGCCGGGAGTCGGCTGTCAAATGACTTACCACCGGATAGCCAAAGAATCGTCCGGCGGTTCAATCTCTGAGAACCTCGGAAACAGCTCCCTCTGAATACCCCCGAGGGACTCAAGAGTCCTATTCCTCTGGTGGCGGACGCTGATTCCGTTGGCGGTTGTGAAATCCACACAG
>PKYA01000031.1:0-17798 GCA_003133545.1 Acidimicrobiaceae bacterium
CAGGTACGCGCCCGCTACGGGGCACGCGCCCCGACGGTGCTCAACAACCACCGGGCCAAGCTTTTCTTGCCGGGGATCGCGGATCCCGACACCCTCGAGTACGCCAGCCGGCTCATCGGCGACGAGGAGGTCGACGTGCCGTCCATGACGCGCGACCCCCGCGGGGGCCGCTCCACCACCTCGACCCAGGGACCGCGCCGGCTGCTGCCGCCGGAGGACCTGCGGTGCCTACGCCGCGGTGAGGCCGTGCTGATCTATGGCACCTTGCCCCCAGCGCGCCTGCGCCTGCGCCCGTGGTGGGCGCAGGCGGAGTTCAGCCGGCGTTCTCGTCGAGCACCTCGCGGATCGGCCCCACCAGCTGGCGCACGCTCGGCGCATCGAGCCAGGCGGTGAGGTCGACGTCGAAGCGCTCGTCGGGGAGCGGCCCCTCGTCGAGGAGGTGGGCCCGCGACGCCATCCAGCGGTGGCCGACCCGGCGCACCTCGGTGAGCACCTCGGCATAGGGGAGGGCGCTGGCACGGGGCGTGCCGAACCCGAAGACGCGTTCAGAGCCCAGCGCGGCGTTGGCGCTGGCGCGCCCGGTGAGGAGGCGGCGGTAGTCGTTGCGCTCCAACTCGCCCTCGTAGGCCTCGAGGATGTGCAACAACCGCGCCGCGTCCTTCTCGCCAAAGGGGAAGAACACGTTGGGTGCCGGGAGATCGCCCCAGATCCCCCACATCCACCACCGCACCGGCGTGGGCGCGGGCAACGAGGCCAGGGCGCGTTGCACGCCCCGGGCCACCGCCTCGTGCCCGTGGTGCACGTCATGTGGTGAGGGGGAGACCACCACAGCGACGTCGTAGGCCGCCATGAGCCCGGGGAGTGCACCCTCCACCCGCGCCGCGGCGTGCGCCAGGTCGTCGCGCAAGGAGAGGTCGAGCGGCGGGTCGAAGAACAAGGGCACGAAATGGGCGCGCCGCGCCGCTTCCTCGGCCTCGGCGCGGCGGCGCTCCCACTGGGACGGGAAGCCCAGGCTGGCGATGACGCTGACCACCCGCCAGCCCCGGTCGACCAGGTGCAACAGCGCGCCAGGACTGCCCAGCGCCTCGTCGTCGGGATGCGGGGCGATGTGGAGGACCGTGGGGGACATGTGCACCGCAGGTTATGCGGCCGCGCCCTTCCTCACTCCGTGGGCGCCGCCAGCTCCAGGCCGGACACGCTGGCCCCGGCCAGCTCGGGGCCTGTCGTGTGCAGGTGGCAGCGGACGATAGTGCCGCTCGGCGTGGTGTAGGGCGGGGGATCGACGGTGCGGCAGATGTCCATGGCGAAGGGGCAGCGCGGGCGGAAGCGACAGCCCCCTGCCGCGCTCTGGCTCATCTCCACCTCGCCGCGCAGCACTATCCGCTGGCGCGCCCGTTGGCGGCTCGGGTCGGGCACGGGTATCGCCGAGAGCAGGGCGGCGGTGTAGGGGTGCGTGGGACGGGTGTACACGTCGTTGGCGTCCCCCTCCTCGACGATCTGGCCCAGGTACATCACGGCGATGCGGTCGCTCAGGTGCCGCACGACGGACAGGTCGTGGGCGATGAACAAGTAGGCGAGGCCGAGCCGGTCCTGCAGGTCGCTCAGCAAGTTGATGACCTGGGACTGGGTGGAGACGTCGAGCGCCGAGACCGGCTCGTCGCAGACGAGCAGGCTGGGTTGGAGCGCCATGGCGCGGGCGATGGCCAGGCGTTGGCGCTGCCCGCCGGAGAACTCGTGGGGTTGGCGGCCGAGCACGTGGCTGCCGATCCCGACCTGGTCCAGCAGTTCGATCACCCGCTGCTGGCGCTGGGCCCGGTTGAGGTCGGTGTGGATCCGCAGCGGCTCGCCCACGATTTCGAGGATGTTCTGCCGGGGGTCGAGTGAGGAGTAGGGATCCTGGAAGACCATCTGCATGCCCTGGCGCTCGCGGCGCAGCTTCGGTCCACGCAGGGCCGTGATGTCGGTACCGTCGAGTACCACGGTCCCCGCCGTCGGCTCAATGAGGCGGACGACCAGGCGGGCCAGCGTCGACTTCCCCGATCCGCTCTCGCCGACGAGGCCGAGCGTCGTCCCGGCGTCGATGGACAGGTCCACCCCGTCCACCGCGTTGACCGAGCCGCTCACCCGCTGCAGCAACCCGCTTCGCAGCGGGAACTGCTTGGAGAGTCCCCGCACCACGAGCAGGGGTGTTCCCTGGGTCGACCCCGGCGCCGCGGGGGTGGGCACGTCGGCCATGGCGCGGGCACCGGCCAGGGTGAGCTCGTCCTGGCGCACGCACCGGCTGAGGGTCACAGTCGCCCTGTGGTCCGCCCCGGCGCCGTCGTCACCCTCACCGCTTGGGCTCGTTGCGCTCAGCGCCCCGTTGCCCTCGATGTGCGCCGGCGGGCGCAGCTCCACCGGCGTGGTGATGCATGCCTCGGTGGCGTAGCTGCAGCGGGGGTGGAAGCGACAGCCGCGGGGGAACTGGTCGGGCCGCGGCACCATGCCCGGGATGTAGTGCAGCGGCTCCCCGGGCGGGGTGAGCTGTGGGATGGAGTTCAACAGGGCCTCGGAGTAGGGGTGGCGCGGCCGGGTGAAAAGTGCCGCCCCTGCGCCGCGCTCGACGATCTGCCCGGCGTACATCACCGCCACGTCGTCGGCCACATCGGCGATCACCCCCAAGTCGTGGGTCACGAAGATCATGGCCATGTTCTCCTCGCGCTGGAGCGAGTGGAGGAGGGCGACGATCTGGGCCTGGGTGGTCACATCGAGTGCCGTGGTGGGCTCGTCGGCGATCAGCAGTTTGGGGGAGCACGACAGCGCCATGGCGATCATGACCCGCTGGCGCATGCCGCCGGAGAAGGCATGGGGGTAGTCGCGCGCCCGGGTGGCGGCGTGGGGGATGTCCACCCGCTCGAGCATCTCCACGGCGACCTTCCAACTGTCAGCCTTGCTCAGATGGCGGTGGGTGCGCACCTGTTCGGCGATCTGGTTTCCCACCGTGTAGGCGGGGTTGAGGCTGGTCATCGGCTCCTGGAAGATCATGGAGATCTCGTTGCCGCGGAGATGGCGGAACGCAGCCGGGGCGATACGCATGAGGTCGCGCCCCTCGAAGAGCGCCGATCCGCCGGTGCGGCAACCACGGGCGGGGAGGAGCCCCATGATTGCCAGCGCCGAGACCGTCTTGCCCGAGCCGCTCTCGCCGACCAGCCCGAGCGTCTTGCCCCGCTCCACGCTGAAGTTCGCGCCCTCCATCACCGGGAGCCACTTGCCGTTCGTGAGGAATTCCACCCGCAGGTTCTTGACCGCCAGCAGCGTCGTGCCCTCGACCGCGGCGACCGGCGCCGGCTCGGCGGCACGGGGGGAGATCCCGCGCAACTGGGCCAGGCGCGACTTCTTCTCCTTGGTGACGCCGGCCAATTTCGACTTCCTGGGTCGTTCGCGGCCAAGCGAGTCGCGCAGGCCGTCAGCCACCAGGTTGAACGAGAGGACCGACAACATGATGGCCAGGCCGGGGAAGATAAGGGCCCATGACGAGGAGAAGATGAACGAATAGCCCTCGTTCAGCATGGAGCCCCAGCTCGGGGTGGGCGGCTGCTCGCCGATGCCCAGGAAACTCAGTCCCGCCTCGACCAGGAGGGCGAAGCCGAGGGCGAGCGAGGTTTGAATGATGAGCGGCGACGCCACGTTGGGCACGATGTGGCGTCGGATGAGCCGGTTCGAAGTGGCGCCCAGAGAGCGCGCCGCTTCGATGTAGTTCTCCTCGCGCACCGCAATGACCTGGCCGCGCAGCACCCGCACGAAGCTGGGGACGAAGACGATGGAGATGGCGATGGCGGTGTCGTTGACGCTGGCGCCCAGCAGCGCGGCAACGGTCAGGGCCAGCACCAGAGGGGGGAACGAGAACATGGCGTCCATGAGCCGCATGATCACCGTGTCCACGGCGCCGCGGAAGAAGCCGGCCACCAACCCGACGGGCAGGGCCACCACGGTGGCGAGGCCCACGATTTCGAAAGCGGCGCGCATGGAGATCTGACCGCCCCAGATCAGCCGGCTCAAGATGTCGCGGCCCAGGTCGTCGGTGCCCAGCCAGTGGGCGGCGGACGGGCCGGCGTTGACGAGGTTGAGGTTCTGCAGGTTGGGCGGATACGGGGCGATGAGCGGGGCGAAGATGGCCGCCACGATGACGAGGAGGAGGAAGGCCAGGCCACCCAGAGCGAAGGGCTGATGCAAGAAGCGGTGCCAGAAGCCCGAGCGCGGCCGCGCCGCCCCCCCCTCTTCGGACACGTCGCCGACCGCAGCCGCGGGTGCAGCCAGCTCGTCGAGGGGGTCGTCGTTCCAGGGGGGTCGGATGAGACTCATCCCAGGCGCACCTTGGGATTGAGGTAGCCGTAGATCACGTCGACGAACAGATTGATCAGGACGAACGCCGTGGCGGTCACCAGCACCACCCCCTGGATCACCGGCAGGTCCTTGACGCTGATGGCGGTGAGGATGTACTCCCCGATCCCGGGCAGCGAGAAGATCTGCTCAATGATGATGGTGCCCCCCAGCAGGTAGCCGAATTGGATCCCGATGACGGTGACGGCGGGGCTCAGCGCGTTCTTGAGGGCGTGCTTGCCGATGACCCGGCGGGGGCTGAGTCCCTTGGCCACCGCGGTGCGCATGTAGTCCTGGTCCAGGGTGTCGATGAGTGCCCCGCGCACCTGACGGGCGATGGTGGCCGAGCCGCCGAGGCCGAGGGCCAGCCAGGGCAGAAGGAGGTGTTGGAACCAACCCCACGGCGAGGTGCCCCACTCCACGTACCCGAGGGCGGGGAGGACGTGGGTGTCCACGGCGAAGACGATGACCAGCAGCAGGGCCAGCCAGAAGTCGGGGATGGCGACGCCCAGGCTGGAGCCCACCGTGACCAACCGGTCGGATGCGCTGCCGGCGCGCACCCCGGCGATGATGCCGGCCGGGATCCCGATGAGGATGGAGAGGATCATCCCCCCGATGGCCAGGAACAGGGTGACTGGGAAGCGTTCGGCGATACCCGAGGCGACTGTGGGGTTCCCGTTGAACAGGGATCTCCCGAGGTTCCCGTGGATGATCCCGTTGAGCCAGCGCAGGTACTGCCTCCAGAAAGGCTCGTTGAGGTGCAGCTGGACGGTGATCTTGGCCACTTCGGCCGGGGTGGAGTGGATGCCCCCGGCGAGTAGCAGGGCGGGATTCCCCGGGAGGATGAGGACGAGGCTGAAGACGCCGAAGGAGATGAGGAGCAGCAGCGGGATCGTGATGATCAGCCGCCGGACGATGAACGAAAGGAGAGACCCGCCTGAACCCACCGACCGGTCAGCTCAATTCTGCCGGCACCGGCGCGCGGCGCGCCGGACGGAGCAACCGGTCGCCTCCGCTCACTTCTTGACGTAGATGCCGGCCAGGTCCGACCGGCACTGCCCGATGGGTGCTACCACGTTGCCACCCACCACCGACTTGTTGTAGGCGATGATCGACGGCTCGAACTCGATCGGCGTCTCGAGGCCCTGGGCCATGACGATGGCACCCACCTTCTGCATCAGCGGGCCCTGCAGGCTCGCAGCGTCCGACGCGTTGGCCGCCTCGATGTCCGGTGTGATGGCCAGGTCCAGGGTGCCGAGGTACTTGGCCGGGAAGCCGGTGGGCTCATACTCGGACTCGAAGGTGTTCGAGATGTCCGGCCCGTTGGTCAGGTTGGCGCTCAAGAGGGCGTTGCCCTGCCCATGCAGGTAGACGTCCGTCAGCAGGTCGCTGGGCGGGATCAGCTGGATGCTCGCGTTGAACCCGGCGGCGGCCATCTCGCTCTGCATCACGGTGGCGAGGCGCTGGAGAGTGGTGTCACCCGAGGGGACCTCCAGCTTGAAAGGGACGCCGTGCTTGTAGCCGGCGACGGCGAGCATGGCCTTGGCCTTCGTCGGGTCGTAGACGTACTTGTTCCCCACCGTCTTGTTATAGCCCGGGGAGTTGGATGGGAAGGGCTGGTAGGCCGGACGTCCCACTCCGGCGAAGACCACCTTGTTGATCTGGGCCCGGTTGACGGAGTACTCCAGGGCGGACCGCACCTTCACGTTGTTGAACGGGGCCGTGTTGTTGCGCGTCTCGAGCGTGATGTAGTCGTAGGACTGGGTGATGGCGGTGCCGATGTTGGAGTCGTGCTCTACTTCGGTGTACTGCTCGGGGTCGAGGGAGATCATGTCGACCGCGCCCGAGGTGATGGCGCTCACAGCCTGGGGCCCGATGCCCACCTGGACGAAGTCAATCGCCTTGAGCGGGTAGGCCGCCGAGTCCCAGTAGTGAGGGTTCTTGACCAGATCGATGGAGGATCCCGGTTGGTAGCTCTTCAGCACGTAGGGCCCGGCCCCGATGGGGTTGGTGGCCGCGGTGGGGATGGTCGAGGCGGGATAGATGGATCCGTCGATGTAGCTGAGCGCCCACAGGAAGTCACCCGCCGTGGGCCGGCTGAGCTGGACGACCACGGTCTCGGGGTTGGGCGAGGTGATGGTCTGGATGGCGGAGAGCGAGCTGCGCAGCGGGCTCTTTTTCGTGTTGAGCAGGCTGGCTGAGACGTCGGCGGCGGTCACCGGCTGGCCGTTGGAGAACTCGATGCCGGGTCGCAGGGTGAACGTGACGGTCTCTGCGTTGGGCGAGATGGTCCAGCTCTTGGCCACGCCGCCGCTGATGGCGTACTGCCCGGGCGCTGTCATCGACTGGTAGAGGAGGGACATCACGGTGTACCCGCAGTCGTTGGTCTCCGTGGCCGGGTCGAAGTTGGAGAACTCGTCGTTGATGTCGAAGCCGTACTTCAACACGCCGTTTGTGTTTTCGTTCGACGGTGTGGCGCCGGCGGCACTGCCTGCGCTGAGCGCGCTGGCCGCCATGGGCACGAAGAAGAGGGCCGCCGCCGATCCGGCCATGAACGCTCTGGCCCGTCGCGCCCTGCGCTGTGGTTGCCGGCCAGTGCGCTCGCTGGCTGATGTCGCTGACGTCCTGTGACGGCCCATGCGTCCAACCTCCCCTTCGCCGTTGGGAACGGACTTCCTTGCTCCCGCCTCGCCGCCCAACCAGTGTTTCGGTCGCGCGTCGGTTTGCCGACTATATCGAGTCAACGGCCGTTCCGCTTGGAGCCATTGACGCCGCGCGCGCGGGTGCAGTCTCTCAGGTTGTGATCGCCCGCGCGTTGCGGATGGCGAGGGCGGCGAGGGTCAGAGTGGGCCCGTAACCCGCGCCGGTCGGGAAGGGCGAGGAGTCGCAGACCACGACGTTGGGTACCTGGTGCAGGCGCCCCCACGCGTCACAGACCGAGGTAGCCGGATCGGTCCCCATGCGCGCCGTGCCCACCACGTGGCGCGACGCGGGGATGGGCGAGCTAGTGAACGAACCTTGTCGGATGACCGCGCCGACGTTGGGGGAGGTGGCGGTGCGCGCCCACACGGCGCCCGCCTCGTGGAGGATCCCCTCCAGCTTGGGCCCGTAGTGCGCCGAGGCGGCGATCTCGTGGCGATGCGGCTTGTACGTGATGCGGGCAACCGGCAGGCCGTGGATGTCGCGGATGCTCGGGTCGAGGTCGATGCGGTTCGTGGCCTGGGGCATGTCCTCGCCCTGCATGGTGAAGCCGACCATGTGGTCGCGCATGGGGGACTCGCGCATCATGTCCTTGTGCTCGGGTCCCCAGGGGTAGAACTTGGATTCGAGCATGGGGTGGGCCGCCCCACCGTGCTCGACCAGCCCGCCCTTGAGCCAGGGCAGGCCGGCCTCCTTGGCCGCGCGCTGGGCCTCGTCGTTGATCAGGATGAAGTCGTCGTGCAGGTGGGTGACCGAGCGGCCCTTGTGGGCGTGCAGGCGCATGGGCAGCTGGCCGAAGGTGAGGGTCTGGAAGTGGTACATCAGGTTGCGGCCGATCTCGGGGTGCTCCAATCCCGAAAGCAGGAGCAGGCGCGGCGTCTCGGTGGCCCCAGCCGCCAGCACGACGTGGCCCGCTCGCTCGACGTGACGCTCGCCGGCGGCGTCGATCCACTCGACGCCGGTGGCCCGGCCGTTCTCCATCAGGATCCGGGAGACCATCGACTCAGGGCGCAGCTCGGCCTTGCCGCTCATGAGGGCGCGGCGCAGCGATGCCACGGGATCGCCCTTGGCGTGGATGGGGCAACCGAAGTACCCGCAGAAGCCGCAGTTGTTGCAGGCGGGCCGGTCGTCGTAGGGGACCGAGTTGCACGCCGTGGGCCCGGGGTAGGGGTGATAGCCCAAGCGCTCGGCCGCCGCCGAGGTGACCACGGCGCAGTACATCGGGGCGCCGGGCGGCATGGGATAGGGGTCCTTGCGCGGGGCGGCGAAGGGGTTGGCCCCGGCCTCCCCGGCCACACCGATGAGCCGTTCCGCCTCGGCGTAGAAGGGCTCCATCTCGTCATAGCCGAGCGGCCAGTCAGCCAGCGAGGTCCCTTCCATCGGCCCCAGGTCGGAGAGCACCCGGAAGTCGTCCTCGCGAAAGCGCGGCACCTTGCCATCGGCGTGGGTGCCGCCGCCACCGACCGTGGCCGGCAGGTTGTTGACTTCGCCGATGGAAAGGCGGTCGCCGTCGTCGGGGGTCATCCGAAAGGTCCGCGGCTCGAGCCAGGGGTCCGGACCGAGGAAGTGACGGCTCCAGTACTTGATCTCATCGTTGGAGAACTCGTAGAGGAGCTCGGAGGGCTTCTCCAGGTTGACCAAGAAATTCTTGCCCCGCTCGAAGATGCAGACGGACCATCCGGCCGAGGTCAGCACGTCGGCAGCCGTGGAGCCCCCGGGCCCCGACCCCACGATGATGGCGTCGAAGTCGCGACTCATGGCTGGCTTACCTCCTCGTCGGTGTAGCCCCGCGGCTGGACGTCGCCGGCGAAGCCGATGTAGTTCCACCCCACGAGGTCCCGGTTGCCCCCGTACTCGGGCGCGCCGTACATACCCTCGCAGGCGTGCTCATGAATGAGTTCGAGGAACTCCTCGTTGGCTTTCAGGCGCCGGTCCTGCTCTTCGTCGGGAACCTCGGCGAAGTCGTCGCCCAGGGTGGCGATGCCGGTGCGGTAGCGCTCCTGCAGTCCGACCACCGGGCCCAGCCGCTCGCGCTCGGGTATGCCCTGCGAGCCCTCAATACGGGTGCGCCAGGCCAGCTCGTCGCGGGCATTGAGGCGGTGGAAGGACGCGAAGCGCGGGTCCCCGCCGAAGCGACCCGAGAAGGGCCCCCCGGCCCAGATCAGCGGCGGGTCGGTGGCGAAGGCGCCGAGGAAGCCGTCGATGAAGTCCACCACGCCGCCCTCGGTGGCGCCGGGGTCCTGATCGGTCGGGATCAAGCGCGCGCAGGCCGCCTGCACGATCGCGTACTGCTGCTCGTCGAAGAATCGGGCCATGGCGGCGAGTGTAGGGCGCGCCCGGTGCGAGTGGGCAAGTCACACCCACGCTGCAGGGGTCAGCTGGCGTACATCAGAGAGCCCGGCGTGGTGAGGCGCTCGCCCGATTCGAGCCACGTCTTGAGGCCCGAGAGGATCATCGGCCAACCGCCATAGAGCTGATCGTTCGCGCCCTTGCGCAGCTGGTCATGCGTCACCGTCAGCTGGCACGTGTCCATCACCGGCGTGATCTCCCACGTGACGCGCGAGGCACCTTCGGCCTTCACGTCGTCACCCCACAGCGCCGTCATGGTGTGGACCAGGCGGCGCGGCGGGTCGACCTCGAGCACCTCGCCTTCGCCGAGGAGCAGGTCGCGCTCGGGCGCGCCCATCTGCAGGGGCGCTCCCACCTTCCAGTCCGAGGTGACGCCGGCGCCGAAGTTGTACGTGCTCCTGATCTCGGGGTCGGTGATCGCCTCCCATAGGCGCTCCGGCGTGGTCTTGATGTAGATCTCGAATACCTTCTCCATCTGTCGCTCCAGTCTCTGCTTGATGTCGCTGAGCCCTGCCACCCAGGGCTCGGCGTACTTGCTCACCCAACGGTCGTGGACGAGGCGGATCGGCACCGGGTTCAAGAAGTGGAGCTTCTGGCGGCCATGCCGCCTGGTCACCACCAACCCGGCCTCCTCGAGGAGCTTGAGATGCTTCATAACGCCGAAGCGCGTCATATCGAAGCGGCTCTCCAGCTCGCGCAAGGTCTGGCCGTCCCGAGCGAAGAGCTCGTCGAGCAGGCTGCGCCTTGTCGGATCGGCCAGGGCCTTGAACACGTCGTCCACGAGGACATAATAGGTGACCATATGGTCACATGTCAAGCAAAGAGTGGCGCGAGGTTCGGCGTCATGATCACTCTGCTCGGTGAGCACATGCCCGGGTGGATGCAAGCCTTCGCCGCCCACCAGCCGCTCACCTACATGTCCAACGCGGTGCGTCTGTTGGCCGAGGGCCATCCGGCCCAGTTGATGGTGGGCCATTCGGTGGCGGCCTACCTGCCCGCCTCCTTCTACTGGACGGCGGGGCTCATCATCGTCTTCGCACCGCTCACCGTGTGGAAGCTGCGCCGCTCGTAGGCATCAGGGCTACTCGGCCGTCTGGCGCCGGAAGAAATAGGCCGCCAGAGGCGCGCACACGACGACGATGGCCACCGACCACAGCAGCGATGCCTCCACCGGGTGCTGCATGGGCCAGGCCTGCACGCTCCCGGACGGGTTGGGGTTGCCGAAGAGGTGGCGGGCCGCCGCAGTGACCGCGCTGACCGGGTTCCAGTTGGCGATGGTCTGGAGCCACCCCGGCATGCCGGCGGTGGGCACCAGCGAGTTGGAGATGAAGGCCAGGGGGAACAAGAAGATGAAGCCAAGCGATTGGGCCGACTCGGGTCCCTTGGAGTTGAGGCCGAAGCAGGCCGAGGCCCACGACAGCGCGTAGCTGAAGAACAACGCGATGGCGAACCCCCCGATCACCGAGGGCACGCTGGCGGTGGGTCGCCACCCCACGGCGAGGCCGGTCAGCGCCACGATGACGACGCACACCGCCGCCGACAACAGGTCGGACATGGAGCGGCCCACCAGGACGGCGGCGCGCCACATGGGCAGCGTGCGGAAGCGGTCGATCACCCCCTCGTGCAGGTCGGTGCTCAGCCCGACCGCCGTCCCGATGGTCGAGGTGGTCAGGTTCAAGATGAGCAGGCCGGCCAGGACGAAGTCCTTGTAGCTCCCGCCGTGGATCGGGATGCCCGAGCCGAAGACGTAAATGAAGAGGAGAGTGAACAGCACCGGTTGCACGGTGACGTCGGAGAGCTGCATGGGCTCGCGGGCCACGTGAATGAGATTGCGCCGCGTCAGTGCCCACACGTCGGTGATGCGGTCACCGAGGTGGCCGAGCGAACGCGCCGGCGAGGAGGCGAGTGGCGAAAGCGTGGTCGTGGTCATCGGGACACTCCTTCGAGTTCGCGGTTCAGGTCGTCGCCGGCATCCATGTCCGTGCCGGCGTCGGCCGCGGCGTGGCCGGTGAGGGAGAAGAAGACGTCGTCGAGCGACGGCGGCCGCACTTCGATGTTGTCGACCAGGACGCCGGCGGCATCGAGGGCGCGCACCACCACGGTGGCCAGACCGGGCGCGTTGTCGACGGCCGCGTCGAGCTGGCGCCCGTCGTCGCTCACGTGCACTCGGCCATCGACCAATTGCTGCAGGGCCCCGACCGCGCCGTCGTGGGCTGCAGCAAGGGTCACCACCAGGCGGGCGCCCTTGCTGGCCTCCTTGAGCTCCCGGGGCGTGCCTTCGGCGATGACCCGGCCGTGGTCGATGACGACGATCTGGTCGGCCAGCGAATCGGCCTCTTCGAGGTACTGCGTGGTCAACAACACCGTGACGCCCTCACCCACGAGCTCACGGACGATCTCCCAGACCCGCACGCGACTGGTGGGGTCGAGCCCGGTCGTCGGCTCGTCGAGGAAGAGCACCGGGGGCCGGGTCATGAGGCTGGCCGCCAGGTCGAGGCGCCGGCGCATGCCGCCCGAGTAGCCCTTGAGGACCCGGTCGGCCGCGAAGGTGAGCTCGAAGCGCTCCAGGAGCTCGGAGCCCCGCTCCCGCGAGGCGGCGCGTCCCATGCGGCTGAGCTCGCCGACCAGGACGAGGTTCTGGCGCCCGGTCAGCGCCCCATCCAAGGTGGCGTCCTGGGCGGCCACGCCGATGCGGCGGCGCACTTCGGCTGCCTGGGTGGCGATGTCGAACCCTGCCACCGTGGCGTGACCGGCGTCGGGGGTGGCCAGCGTGGTCAGGATGCGCACCGCCGTCGTCTTGCCGGCCCCGTTGGGACCCAGCACGCCGAGGATGGAGCCCGCACCCACGGCGAAGTCGACGCCGGCGAGGGCCTGGGTCTCGCCGTAGGCCTTGGCCAGCCCCTGGGCTTCGATCATGTTGAGTGGTGCCATCACGTCCCTTACCGGTCGGCTAGTAATCCAACTTCAGCGTAAAACACGTACTTACCGGCCGTCAAGTAACATGAGGGTGTGGCACAGAGAATTCACGCAGCCGTCGGGAGCGCACTCCCGCCGGATGCACCCGACGCCGAGCCTCTGAGTACCCGGGAGCGCATCCTCGATGTGGCGCTCGACCTCTTCATTGAGAAGGGGTTCGACAAGACGTCGCTGCGCGAGATCGCCGAACAACTCGGGGTGACAAAGGCGGCGCTCTATTACTACTTCGCCAGCAAGGAAGACATCCTCATGGCGCTGCATCTGCGCCTGCACGAGTTCGGGTTCGACGCGTTGAGCCGGTTCGCCGAGCAGGAGCCAACGGTCGAGCTGTGGGCCGATCTGCTCGACCAGGTGGTCGAGCAGATGCTGGCCCATCGCAAGATCTTTCTCATGCACGAGCGCAATCAGGCCGCCCTGGAGACCCTGCACCGCGAAGACCATGATGCGCAGCACGATGACCTGCAGGCCAGCTTTCGCCGGCTGCTTTCCGATAGCCGCGTCGACGTGCGCGACCGGGTGCGCATGGCGGCCTCCTTCGGCGCCGTCATGGGCGCCATCTTCATGTCCGGCGATGCTTTCGGCGAGGTGCCCTCATCGGAGTTGAGCGAGATCCTGCGCGACGCGGTGGCCGATCTTCTCCGCTGACACCCTTCCGGCCAGCGGGCGCGGGGCACCGACCGGGCACCAGATGGCTACAGTGCGGACGTGGTGACAGCCCCTACCGAAGCAACGCTCGAGCATCCCTACACCCTGGCCATCGACGTCGGGGGCACCGGGCTGAAGGCGTCCGTGCTGAGCAGGGACAGCGCCATGGTGGCCGACCGGGTCAAGGTGGACACCAAGTACCCCTTGCCGCCACAGGGCGAAGGCGGGCTGGTAGAGACACTCACCGCGCTGGTCAAGCCGCTGCCCGAAGCCGAGCGGGTCTCGTGCGGCTTCCCCGGCATGGTGCGCAACGGCCTCGTGCTCAGCGCCCCGCACTTCGTGACGAAAAAGGGTCCCGGCACTCCGGTGGACCCGAAGCTCTTCGACGCCTGGTCCAAGTTCGACCTGGCGTCCGCCCTCTCCACTGCCCTGGGCAAGCCGACCAAGGTGGCCAACGACGCTGACGTGCAGGGCTCTGCCGTCGTACAGGGCGACGGACTCGAGGTGGTGATCACCCTGGGGACAGGGTTCGGGAGTGCGGTCTTCATGGACGGCCGCCTGATGCCTCACATGGAAGTGGCCCACCAGCCGTTCCGCAAGGAAGAGACCTACAACGATCAATTGGGTGAGCTGGCCCGCAAGAACAAGGGTGACAAGGACTGGAACCACCGCGTCCGTGAGGCCATTGCCAACCTCGACGCGCTCTTCTTCTACGACCACCTCTACATCGGCGGCGGCAATGCCCGCCGGATCGATCGCGATGAGCTGGGAGAGGCACTGGAGCGCATCACCATTGTAGACAACAGCGCCGGCATTTTGGGCGGGGTCAAGCTGTGGGACGCCACGGAGCAGGGTGCGTGACGACCACCGCAACCCCGCTCTCGTGGGACCCGCTCGGCGCGCAGTACAAGGATGATCCCCACGCCATCTGGCGCCGCCTGCGCGACGAGGCGCCGGTGTACTACAACGCGACGCACGACTTCTACGCCCTGAGCCGCTTCGTCGATGTCGACGCCGCGCACCGCGACCCCAAGACCTTCAGCTCGGCCCATGGCACGGTGCTCGAGCTCATGGGCCCCGACATCCTCGGCGGCATGATGATCTTCACCGATCCGCCCGACCACACCCGGCTGCGCCGACTGGTGTCCAAGGCCTTCACCCCGCGCCGCATGGCCGAGCTCGAAACGGACATCCGTACGCTCTGTGGCGATCTGCTCGACGCCCAAGTGGGCAACGGCACATTCGACTACGTGCAGGACTTCGGCGCCCGGGTCCCCGCCACCGTCATTGCGGCGTTGCTCGGCGTGGCGCCGGGCCACCGGGAGGAGATGCGCGAACTCATCGACGGTGGTTTCCACCTTGACCCCGAGAAGGGGATGGCCAATGACGTGAGCGCGCAGTACATGGCGGAACTGCACGCCTACATTTCTGCGCAGCTCGAGGAGCGCCAGCGGGTACCGCGCGACGACATGTTCACCGATCTCCTCCAAGGCGAGATACTCGACGACGACGGGCAGCAGCGGCGGCTCACTTTTGAGGAGTCCACGATGTTCGCGTTGCTCCTGGCGAGCGCCGGGACAGAGACCGTGGCCCGGCTCATTGGCTGGGCCGGACTGGTGCTGGCCGCACACCCCGACCAGCGGGCAGAGCTGGCGGCTGACGCCGCTCTGATCCCTAATGCCGTAGAAGAGCTCCTCCGCTATGAGGCGCCGTCACCGGTGCAGGGAAGATGGACCACCCGTGCGGTGGAGCTTCATGACCAGGTGATCCCCGTCGACGCCAAGGTGCTGCTCATCACCGGCTCGGCCGGCCGTGACGAGCGCACATTCCCCGACGCCGACCGCTTCGACATCCACCGGCAGATGGACCACCACGTCTCGTTCGGCTACGGCATCCACTTCTGCCTCGGTGCCGCTCTGGCTCGCCTCGAGGGTCGCATCGCCCTCGAGGAGACGCTGCGGCGCTTCCCCGAATGGACGGTCGACCTTGATCAGGCGGTGCCCCTTCACACCAGCACCGTGCGGGGCTACACCAAGTTGCCGATCTCCGTCTGAGCTGGGCAGATTATCGCTTCCGGACGATGGATTCGTGTCCAGTACACTTGCTCGTCGCACTCAGCGCTCGTAGCTCAACGGACTAGAGCATCTGACTTCGGATCAGATCGGACTAAACGCTGTGCTCATCAGGTATTTTCCTGATGAGAGTGGAGCGTAAGCGTTTGAGTTAGATGCTGTTGGTGCGGGCTTTTTCTCCGCAGCTGCCGCTCAAGCCCGAGGGCGTGAGTAAACGCCGTTGCCGAAGCCCTCAGGTCGAAACCGAAGACTCACTCTCCTGTATCTCACCGCTCGGTTCATCCTCTGTTGCCATGATCGCAAGTAGGGATTTGACGTCGAGATTGCGCTGAAATGGCAGCCTGAGGGGCAAATGGGTTCTCACCCGGTAGACATTTCGGCGCCCCTCTCGCTCGCGATCGAGGTAACCCGTGCTGACCAGGTCGGCAACGATGCGCTGAGCAGCGCGCTCGGTGATGTCCAGCGAGGTGGCCATATCTCGGATGCGTATACGTGGATCGCGCGCAATGAGCAGGAGCAAATTGCCGTGGTTCGTGAGTAGCCGGAAGTCCGGGACGGTGCGCAAAGGTTGGTGACCTCTCACGTAGTCGGTGTTCTCACTATATAGACACCAACTACCCCATAATTGTGACCTGGTATTTATACCGTGGGTTCAATAACTGGGATTATTATTAGAGAATTCTTAAACGTGATATATATTACCCGTAAAACTTAGCTGGTATAGTGGTCTTCGTCGATCAGGCTCTGGAGGGGGTCCGACGATGCGGCAAGTTTGATGGGCCCGTTTGGTCCCGTCCTTGCCCACGTAGGGAGCAGGTCCGGTCGCCATGAGGAAATTTGTATTCCTCGCCGTGGGAATTGTGGCGTTGATAAGCACGTTGGCGCTCGCCGGTCTATTCGTGGTTCTTTCCCGGGCGTACGCTGCCCCATTGCCGGTGGAGTTAGGCACCGCGGGGAACTATTCGGTTCTGGGCGGAACGGGTGTCGTGAGTACGCTCAACACCGTCCTCAACGCCAACCTCGGGGTAAGCCCGAGCACTTCGATCACAGGGTTCCCCCCGGGCCTTGTTAAAGGCACCACGCACGCTGGTGACTCGCAGGCCGCGCAAGCCCAGTCCGACTTGGCCACTGCCTACAACTATGCGGTCAGCCTCACTCCGACCTCGACCTTTGCCGGAGATCAAGGCGGGAAGATATTCGACGCTGGCGTCTATTACACCGCCTCGGCATTTGCACTCACTGGGACCCTGACATTGGATGGGCAAGGTAATCCGAATGCGGTGTTCATCTTCCAGGTCGATGCCGCGCTCAACACGACTGCCTCCAGTACGGTCAGCCTGATCAACGGCGCCCAGGCGTCCAACGTGTTCTGGCAGGTAAACGGCGCAGCGGGCACGGGAGCGTCTTCATCATTCTCGGGAAACATCATGGCCAATGGGGCCATTACCGTTGGCGCAGGCGGCTCGATCGACGGACGTGCTCTTGCAACTGGCACCGTCACTCTCGCCGATAACATCATTACGACGCCTGACGTCGTGACCTTCGCCTCTCCCCCGACCCCGACGAGCGCATTGACGACCACCACGACCGACTCGGTTTTGGCCGTCGGGATCGCCGAAGACACCGGAGCCATTACCTACGCCTCGAACACGCCTTCGGTTTGCACCGTAGGGTCGACGACCGGTGCACTGGCTTACCTGATCGCAGGCGTCTGTAGCATCGAGGCCGCCCAGGCGCCTGATTCAATCGACGGCTTTGGGTCGATGACCGCCATCACGAGCATCACGGTCACAGTTCCGCCCTCTTACGCCGTCACCTTCAATGGCAACGGCTCGACCGCGGGATCGACCGCCACCGAGACGGCCAACGTCCCCAGCGCGCTGAGCGCCAACGGCTTTAGCCGCACCGGCTATGCCTTTAGTGGCTGGAACACCGCAGCTCTTGGGACCGGCGCTTCCTACTTCGATGGCGCCACCTACCCCTTCACCGCCGCCGTCACCCTCTTTGCCCAGTGGACGGCCAACCCCGGTGGTGGTGGAAGTACCACGTCCCCGCCGGCAGTCACGAGTATCAGCCCGGCTTTCGGTTCGACCGCCGGTGGCACGAGGGTGAGCATTACCGGAACCAACTTCAGTGGGGCGACTGTCGTTAAGTTCGGAGGCGCCACTGCCATCAATATCGTCGTCGTCAACTCCACTACAATCACTGCGGCGAGTCCGGCCGGCACGGCGGGCATTATTGATGTGACGGTTACGACACCGGGTGGCACCTCATCTATCAACCATGGCGACAATTTCACTTACGTAAGCGCGGTCCCCATCACCCTGATCCAGGGTAGTCCGATCTCGGCGACCGTAGCTGATGGCGGCGGCTACAGTGGGCAACGCGCCGTGACGAACGGCACCGGTACCGTGAGCTACACCGAAACAATTTCGGTGGACTCCACGTACGTCGTGGTTACCTCCACCGGGGCGATCAGCGCGGCCATCTCGCTTTCACCAGGTACCTACTCGGTCAGTGGCAACGACAGCGACACCAACGGCGACACCGGCACGTGGATCTTCGCACTTACTGTCACAGTAGCGACACCCGGCGCCCCGGCTGGCACGACCGGTGACTATGACTTGGTCGGTTCTGACGGTGGGGTTTTCGTCTTTGGGCAATCGGGCACTGGCTTCTACGGTTCTCTGCCCGGTA
>PKYA01000031.1:17817-20443 GCA_003133545.1 Acidimicrobiaceae bacterium
ATGTGAACGACATCGTGGGCATTGCTCTGACGGCCAATGACGGGGGCTACTTTTTGGTCGGCAAAGACGGCGGCGTCTTTGCTTTCGGCGACGCTCCTTTCGAGGGATCGCTTCCCGGACTTGGCACCCATGTGAACAACATCGTCGGCTTCGCCGCCACCACGAATGACCAGGGCTACTGGATTGTGGGATCAGGCGGTCACGTCTACGCCTTCGGCGACGCGCCGTTCGAAGGGTCATTGCCGGGTATGGGGATCAAGGTCAACAACATCATTTCAATGGTGCCGAGCAGCGATGGGAAGGGATATTTACTCATCGGAGCAGATGGTGGAGTCTTCGCCTTCGGGGACGCTACTTTCGACGGCTCTCTGCCCGGAATCGGGATTCATGTGATCAACATCGTTGGGGCGGTATCAATGGCAACTGGGTTAGGTCAGTGATAGCGACCGCGATTACCCAGCTGGCGAAATGGGTCGACCCGGCTAGCAACGTCGGCGATGCGGCCGTTCCAATCACAATATCTGAGACGGTCGTCGCGAAGGTCGTTGGCTTCCCCCCGTTGGGTTTCTCCGTTATTGGCTCGCGCTCGGTCCTGTCGTGACTCTCTCGACTATGGCGAGGGGTACCCCTCTCTCTGACGCTGACTTTCGGCTCATTGCCGAGTCGAGTCCTGACATTGTCTGGACGACGAACCCAGACGGGTCAATCGAGTACTTCAACCAACACGGCAGGACCTATACCGGGCATCAAGAACCAAGTCTCGGGTGTGACTGGGTGTCGTTCGTCCACCCGGACGACGTCGATCAAGCTTGGCTCAAGTGGGGGCATATCACTTCGACGCTGACCCCGTATCAAATGCACTATCGAATCCGGCGGTTCGATGGTGAGTATCGGTGGCATGCGGTCCGCGGCGTTGCGATCCGCTATGAGGCTGACGTTGTAGTCAGATGGATTGGCATAGCAACAGACATCGAAGATGCCACGCAGCTAGAGGCCGATCTGCGACACGCACAGCGGCAGACGGCAGAGACGCTGACGCTGCTAGAGACACTGTTGTCTAAGGCCCCGGTTGGCTTTGGCTTCGTGGACTGCGACTTCAGGGTGGTTCGCCTGAATGAGACGTTGGCTCGTATCAATGGTTCGTCGATTGCCGACCAACTCGGCCAATCTGTCTCCGCCGTGGTTCCACTGCTCTGGCCACAGCTCGAACCGCTCTACCAAAGCGTCCTTGACAGCGGCACCGCCGCTCTCGACATCGAGGTGGATGGTCCGTCACCGGCTGACCCGATGCAGATGCATCACTGGCTTACCAGCCTCTACCCGGTCTCGCTGGAAGACGAGATCATCGGGATTGGCGTCGTCGTTTTTGACATCACTGAGCGCAAGAAGGCCGAGGAAGCTCGCCGACAGCTCGCCACTATCGTTGAGGGTTCTGGCGACGCCATCTTCGGTGTCACGGGAGACGGAATAGTCACGAGTTGGAACGTCGCTGCCGAGGGACTATTCGGATATGCCGCGGCTGAGATCATCGGTCGTCCGGTAGCGGTGTTCGCGCCCGAGGGTCGGGTTGCTCAAGACGAAGAGATTCGGGTTCGCCTCAACGCTGGTGGTCCAGCTGAACATCTTGAAACGACGCGCCGCCGGAAGGATGGCAGCCAGGTGGACGTGCTCATGACCGCATCACCGGCAACGGATGAGGTTGGGAAAGTTGTGGGCCTCTCGGTGATCGCCCATGACATCACCGAACGCCGCGAGGCACAGCGAGCACGGGACGCAAGCCAACGACGTATGGCCGAGGCACAGCGAATCGCCCATCTCGGGAGCTTCGAGCTTGATCTGCTGACCGGAGAGATGGCCTGGTCGGAAGAGCAATACCGCATTCTGGGAATTGATTTGAGCATGCCGGCGACTGCCGACTTGTTCTTCACGATGATTCATCTTGACAGCCGGCCAGCGTTGGAGAAGGCCTGGGCAAACGCCATCGGACAAGGTGTTTCCTTCGACCTCTTGCTCCGGATCATCCGTCCCGACTCGGACGAGCGTTGTGTTCACGCCCGCGCCGTGCCGGAGATGACGAACGACGGTACCGTCGTACGGCTAGTCGGCACCCTGATGGACGACACTGAGCGAGTCGAGGCCGACAGGGTGCAGTTGGCAGCCGAAACACGCATCGAGATCGGCTTCCAACAGGCAGGAATTGGTGCCGCAATCTTCGATCTTGAGGGAATTCCGATTCGCGTGAACCCAGCGGTGTGCTCCCTCCTTGGCCGGCCGAAAGAGCTATTGGTCGGGCGACACTGGACCGCTTATACGCATCCAGACGAGGTGCCGGCGTGGCAGTCCCTTCTCGCCCGCGTGGCTGCCGGTCACGACACGTACGCGGTCGAGGGGCGTTACCTGCGCCCGGATGGCACCGTTGTGTGGGCATCTTCGCACGTCACACTCGTGCGGGACGAGTCGGGGGAACCGCAGTATTTCTTGGCACAGCTTCAAGACATCACCGATCGCAAAGCGATGGAGCACGAACTCGTTCATCAGGCTCTCCACGACTCCCTGACCGGTCTTCCCAACCGGGCACTGCTCACTGATCGTTTGGTCCACGGCCTCGACGGATCTCGGCGTCGAG
>PKYA01000197.1 GCA_003133545.1 Acidimicrobiaceae bacterium
TTTGGGTCGGCTGGCACGCTCGACCGAGCCGGGAGCAGTTCTCCCAGCATCTCTCGACTGCCGTGTTCGTGCCGAAGAAGAACGCTGTGCTGTCGGGCAGCGTGCCCCTCGATGCCGTAGGAACCGCTTACTACGCCATCACGAAGGTCGAGTTCTTCCTCACGCGTCAGGGCCACAGCAACCTGGTCGCGGTCGGCCATGCGACCCTGATTGGATGGCTCGCCCAGTGGAACACGAGGACCGTGGCGAACGGCACGTACACGCTGCAAAGCAAAGCGTATGACGAGTTCGGTGCCAGAGGGCTCAGCAAGGGCGTCACGATCAACGTCGAGAATCCACTGCCTCCACGGTCGACTTAGCGGGTTCGTGCGTCGGAAATTTGGTGGAGGCGATGGGACTTGAACCCACGAACCTCCTGACTGCCAGTCAGGCGCTCTACCAGCTGAGCTACGCCCCCGTAGCGTATCTTCCCAGCTCGCGGGGTGTGTTTCGGCTACCACTCGCTGGGCCGGTCCATCCGTCAAGCCCCGTCGTACGGCGCAGCACCGCACGCGAGCCCTCTGGTTGGTCCGGAACGATACCTTAGCTTCTGGCCGCGACGGGATTGGCCTCCCCGAGAGGGTCGCCGCACTGCAGCTGGCCCCTCTTGTGCCCTGCCACCTGCGCTCGACGGGCTTGGGAGCGAGGAGGTCACGATGGGATGGGCTGCGACCCAAATGGTCATCGGAGGAGCGCGCAACGGCCCGGTGGCCCCAAACCCTCGCCTACCCTGGTGCGATGGCGCGGGCATACGACGTTGCGGCGGTGGAGCGCAAATGGCAGCTCCACTGGGAAGAAGAGGGGACCTACCGGATCGACAATGACGATCCGCGGGAGAAGTTCTACGCCCTGTGCATGTACCCCTACCCGTCCGGGCCGGCGCACCAGGGGCATGTGCGGAACTATACCTTCGGTGACCTGGCCGTTCGCTACCAGACGATGCAGGGGCAAGGGGTGCTCAGCCCGTTCGGGTTCGACTCGTTCGGCCTCCCGGCGGAGAACGCCGCCATCAAGACCGGGACGCACCCCCGCATCTTCACTGAGGCTCGCATTGCCGAGCTCAAGTCATCACTCCTCCGGATGGGCGCCGTCTACGACTGGCGGCGCGAGGTGCGGAGCCACGATCCGTCCTATATGCATTGGAACCAACTGATCTTCCTCAAATTGTGGGAGGCCGGTCTGGCCTACCGCGCCATGGCGCAGGTCAACTGGTGCCCGGGCTGCCAGACGGTGCTGGCCAACGAGCAGGTCCTGCCCGATGGCACCTGCGAGCGCTCCGGGGACCTCGTCACCAAGCGCGACCTGGAGCAGTGGTTCTTCCGCATCACCGCCTACGCCGACGAGCTCTTGGAGGGCCTGGATGACCTCGAGTGGCCCGAGCGGGTCAAGACGATGCAGCGGCACTGGATCGGTCGCTCGGAGGGTGCCGAGTTCGACCTCCCCGTTGAAGGGAGCGAGGAGCTCAGCCTGCGCGTCTTCACGACCCGGCCGGACACGAGCTTCGGCATGACCTACGCCGTCGTGGCGCCCGAGCACCCTCTGGTCGACGCCCTCACCACCGATGCGCACCGGGTCGCGGTCGAGGATCTCCGCCAACGGGCGGCTTCGACCAGCGAGATCGATCGGACCTCGGCCGCCACCGGGGAGCTGGAAAGGCGCGGGGCGTTCACCGGCAGCCATGTGTGCAACCCGTTCACCGGGGCATCGGTGCCGGTCTACGTGGCTGACTACGTCCTCATGGGGTACGGCACCGGGGCGATCATGGCGGTTCCCGCCGAGGACGAGCGTGACTGGGCCTTCGCCAAGTTGCACGACCTGCCGATCGTGCGGACCGTCCAGCCGCCACCGGAGTGGGAGGCCAATGGGGGTGAGGCGTACACGGGCGAGGGAGCCAAAATCAACAGCGGCTTCTTGAACGGGCTCGACGTCGCCACAGCCAAGGCGCGGTCCATCGAATGGCTCGAGGACCAGGGCATCGGCGAGCGCAAGGTGAACTACCGCCTCCGGGACTGGTTGGTCTCACGTCAGCGGTTCTGGGGCTGTCCCATTCCCGTTGTCTATTGCCCCGACCACGGCGCCGTGCCGGTGCCCGAGGCCCAGCTGCCGGTCCTGGCGCCCGACGACGTGGAGTTCCTCCCTACCGGCCAATCGCCCTTGGCCCTCCACCCGGGGTTCCTCCACACCACCTGTCCGATCTGTGGCGGGCCGGCCCGCCGTGAGACCGACACCATGGATACATTCGTCGACTCCTCGTGGTACTTCCTTCGTTTTTGTGACCCCTGGAACACCGAGCGGCCGTTCGATCCGGGGGTAGCCCGCCATTTCATGCCGGTGGACCAATACATCGGTGGCATCGAGCACGCCATATTGCACCTTCTCTACGCGCGCTTCTACACCCGTGCCCTCATTGACGTGGGTCTCGCCAGCGGCGTGCCGCGCGAGCCGTTTCGGCGGTATCTGGCCCAGGGCATGATCCGCATGGATGGCACGAAGATGTCCAAGTCCAAGGGCAATCTGATCGCGCCCGAGCACTATTTCGACACGGTGGGCGCCGACGCGCTCCGGCTCTTCCATCTCTTCGTGGGCCCGCCCTTCGACGACACGGACTGGACGGATCAGACCGACCAGGTGATCGATGGGTGCGGGCGGTTCCTCGACCGCCTCTGGCGCTCGTTGCTCCCCGGCGAGGATGTCCCGCCGCTGCGTTCGGGCCCGGAGTCCGAAGCCGATCGTGCCGTGCGCCAGGCCACGCATCGCCTTATCGCGGCCGTCACCGACGAACTCGATCGTTGGTCCTACAACACAGCGGTGGCGCGCTGCATGGAGGAGCTGAACCTGTTGAGGGACTACGCCCGCAGCAGTGAGGGCCCCCACGAGGCTGTGTGGGAAGAGGCCGCCGACGCGCTCTTGTCCCTACTCGCACCGCTGACGCCGCACGTCACCGCGGAGATCTGGGAGCGGCTCCACCCGGACCAGCCGTCGGTCCACCTGCAGCCCTGGCCCGCCTTCGACCCCGCGTTGGTCCGCGCCGAGACGGTGACGATGGTGGTGCAGGTCAACGGCAAGCTGCGCGACAGGATCGAAGTGAGCCCCGACATCGTGGCCGGAGACGCCGAGGCCCTCGCCCTGGCTTCGCCAAAGGTGGCAGAAGCTCTGGCAGGCCGGGATCCCCGCCGAGTGGTGGCGCGACCGCCCGGGCTGGTCAACGTGGTCGTTTGAGCGGTATCGATACCCTTAGCGGAATCCGTCGAGCACGGAGCGCCAGTCGTCGGGTGGCATCTTGTAGGGGGCGTAGAAGCTGAAGCGGTCCACGATGGTGCCGAAGCGCTCCTTCACGCGCGCCGCCACCTGGTCGATCGGGGCGACGACGGCAAAGGCGTCGAGCACGTCGTCGTCGATGAGCTCGCCCATCTTCACCCATTCACCCTGTTTGGAGAGCGTGTTGAGCTCGGTTTGCAGGCTCCCCCAGCCGTGGAGCTCGAGCACGGGCCGGTACGCCGGCGTCGAGCCGTAGAAGGCGATCTGCTGGCGCACCGCCTTGTCGGCCGCCGCCATATCCGCATCGTTGGTCCCGGTGACCACGAATCCTGGATACGAAACCGTCAAGTCAGCCCGGGTCTTGCCCGCCTTGGCCGCGCCGCGCTCGAGCGCGGGCAGGGTCACCTCGCGCATGTAGCGCTCGGTGGAGAAGCCGTGCACGAGGAGCCCGTCGCCGACCTCGCCCGCCACTTCGGTCATCAGCTCGCCCACCGCCGCCAGCAGGATCTTGGGGTTGCCGAACGGGTTCTTGCCGGGTACGAAGAATGGGGTCATCAAGGTGTGCGTGTAGAAGTCGCCCCGGAAATCGAGCTTCTCCCCGGTCTCCCAGGTGGCCCAGATGGCCCGGATGGCCAGAATCATCTCGCGCATGCGCGGCGCCGGGTGCGACCAGGGCATGGAGAAGCGCTTGGTGATGTGGGGCTTGATCTGGCTGCCCAGTCCGAGCATGAAGCGGCCCTTGGAGAGGTGCTGCAGGTCGTTGGCCAGGACGGCCAGGTTCATCGGGTTGCGGGCGAAGGCGACGGCGATGCCCGTCCCGAATTCGAGCCTCTCCGTGACCGTCGCGCCGATGGCGATGGGCAAGAAGGGATCGTGCGCCGTCTCGGCCGTCCACACGCCGTCGTAGCCACTGGCTTCGGCCTGTTTCGCCGCGTCGGCGATCCCGCTGGGGTCGAACCCGATGCCACCGTCGATCTTCATGCTCCCTGCACCTTTCCGGTCCGTGCTGCCTCGTGCCGCCGCCTCGAGCAATTGCCGTGAACCTACTGCTCCTCGCCCCGCAGGAACTCCTCGAGCTCTGCCGCGATCTCGTCCCCCGACGGAACGCCGTCCACGCCCATCGCGTTGCCCTCCGACGCGTCGATGCTCTCCTCGAGCTTGTGCACCATGGCTTGATGCTCGTGGTTGTCGGCGATGAGCTGATCCACCTGGCGCCGCGCGCTGTCGGCGGCGTGCCGCAGGCCGGTGGAGTCGAATGTCAGGTCGGCCATGGAGGCCAGCCCCTCGACGAGCGCGGCGCTGGCCTCGGGGAAGGGCATCCCGGCGACGTAGTGGGGCACCCGCGCCCACAAGGTGACCACGGGGATGGCGGCGTCGGCGAAGGCGAGCTCCAGGGCCGACATGACACCGGCGGGCACCTCGAGCTCACCTTGGACGATCCCGACCCGCTCAATGAGGTGCGCCGAGGCCGGGGGCGCCGTGGCCGCCAGCTTCACCGGACGGGTGTGCGGCGCCGGTGCCGGGAAGGCGCCCAGTCCGACCACCATCCGCACCCGCCAAGATTTCGCCAGGCCGACGACCGCGTCGGTGAAGGCCCTCCAATGGAAGTCGGGCTCGGGCCCGACGAGGTACACCACGTCGGCCCCGGCGGCGTCCTGCCCGTGGCGCACGATCGTCTGGGGCCAGGTGAGCTCGCTGGTCACCCCGTTGATGATGTGGGCGACCGGCCGCCGGGCGCGCTGGTCGAGGAAGTGCTCGCCGTTGAACGTGATCACGGGCGAGGTCGGCTCCTGGCCGAGCAGCGCCGCGATGGCCGTCGTGGAGCCCAGCCCGGCATCCACCCAGCCTTCGAGCGCGATGACCAGGACCGGACGGTTGAGCGCGGGCTCGCCGTTGACGGCGAAGATCTCGGTCAGGCCGTCGGGGCTCATGGCGTCGCCGCCAACTCGTCGGAGGCCATCTGGGCCAGATGGGCCACCTGGGCCGGGAAGGCATCGACGCTGCCGCGGTCGCCGGCACCGGCGCCGGCGACGTAGCGCGCGTAGACCCCTTGGAGGATGCAGGCCAACTTCCAGTAGCCGAAGGCGCGGTAGTACCCGATGCGCGTCACGTCGAGACCCGAGGCCGCGGCGTAGCGCTCCAGGACCTGGGCGCGGGTCGAGAACCCCGGCGCCGTGGTGGGGGAGAGGCCGAGGACGGCCGTGGCATCGCTCGGATCGGTCCAATAGTCCAACAGCAGCCCCACGTCGGCCAGCGGGTCGCCCAGCGTGCACAGCTCCCAGTCCAAGATGGCCCGCACCCGGCCGTCGTCGTCGAGGACCACGTTGTCCATGCGGTAGTCGCCGTGCACCACCGCCGAGCGCTGCGGGGCCGGGACCCGGCGCGCCAATTCGTCGCTCACCCGCTCCACCAGGCCGCCGTGGTCGACGCCGTCCACGTGCATCTGGGCGTACTGGCCGCTCCAGCGCTTGAGCTGGCGCTCGATGTACCCGTCGCGGCGTCCCAGGTCCCCCAACCCCACCGCGTCGGGGTCGACTGCGTGCAGCGCCGCCAGCGTCTCGGCCATGTGGTCGCCGACAGAGCGCCGCGTCCTCTCGTCGAAGGCCTTCTCGGCCTCGGGGGCGCCGCGCACGATGTGGCCCTCGACGAACTCCATCACGAAGAACGGCCGCTCGTTGACCGCCTCGTCGGTGCACAGGCCGATGGTGCGGGGCACCGGGATGCCGGCCGGCCCGAGGCTCTTCATCAGCCGGTGCTCGCGCACCATGTCGTGGGCCGTGGGCAGGACGTGATGGATCGGGGGCCGGCGCAGGGCCCAGGCCCGCCCGTCGGCGTCCTCGACCCGGAACGTCAAGTTGGAGCGTCCGCCGGCGATCAGCGTGAAGGTGAGGGGCGGGCTGATCTCGGGCACGTGGGCTACGAACCATGCGGTCACGTTGTCGGCGTGAATGCCTTCGATCGGGTCGGACACGGCTCCCGACGCTAATCGGTGGCGCTGCGGGGGTACCGAACGGTCCTGCGTCGATCCCCACCGCCGACGGGGTCCCATCAGCACCTCGTCCCACTAGGACCTGGTCCCATCAGGACCTGATCTCATAGGGGCCGACCGCTCGCTAGCCTCCTCTGGCAATGGATGTCACCGATGCCACCTTTCAGAGCGATGTCGTGGAGCGCAGCAACGCGGTGCCGGTCATCGTCGACCTCTGGGCCCCCTGGTGTGGCCCCTGCACCACCCTCGGCCCCATGCTCGAGCGGGCGGTGGCCGCCACCAACGGTGCCGTTGAGCTGGCCAAAGTCAATGTGGACGAGAACCCGCTCATCGCCCAGTCCTTCGGGGTGCAGTCCATACCCGCCGTCTTCGCCATCCAAGAGGGCAAGGTGGCCGACCAATTCATCGGCGCCCTGCCCGAGGCGCAGGTGACCGCGTTCGTGCAGGCATTGCTCCCCGCCCTCAGCGAGGCCGACACGCTCGTTGCCGCCGGCGACGAGCGCTCGCTGCTCCAGGCGCTCGAGCTCGAGCCGGGACACCAGGCGGCCACCGAGGCCCTGGCGCGGATCCTCATCGACCGCGGGGATGCCGCCGGCGCGCTGGCCCTCTTGGCGCGGGTGCCCGAGACGGCCGCCGCCCGGGCCCTGGCCGCCGAGGCCCGCCTGGCCGAAGGGGGCCTCAATGTGGCCGACGTCGACGACGCCGAAGTGGAAGCCCACCTGACGCAGCTGCTTGAACGAGTCCGCGACGACGATGCCGCGCGCCAAGAGTTCGTGGACCTGCTCGAGACCCTGGGGGCGGAGGACCCGCGGACCAGCTCGTTCCGGCGCGCCCTTGCCGCACGCCTGTACTGATGGCCCGCCGCGGCCGGTGACCACCCTGGAGCTGGGGGACCGGCGGCACGACCTCACCCATCGGGGCCTGGTGATGGGCATCTTGAATCGCACGCCGGACTCCTTCTACGACAAGGGGCAGACCTACGCCCTCGATGCCCTCTACGCCCGCGCCGAAAGCCTGGTGGCCGACGGCGCCGACATTCTCGATATCGGCGGGGTCAAGGCCGGCCCCGGCCCCGAGGTCGACGAGGACGAGGAGCTCGCCCGCCTCATGCCCGCCGTCGAAGGCCTCGTTGCCCGCTTCGACCTGCCGGTGTCGGTCGACACCTGGCGGGCCTCGGTCGCCCGGGCGTCGTACAAGGAAGGCGCCGTGATGGGCAACGACATCAGCGGTTTCGCCGATCCGGACTACCTGGTGGCAGCGGCGGAGTGCGGTGCCGCCGTCGTGGCCACCCACATCCGCCTGGCCCCCCGCGTGGCCGACCCCGAGCCGCACTACGACGACGTGGTGGCCGACGTCGGCCGCTTCCTGCTCGAGCGGGCCGAGCGCGCCCGCGGCGCCGGGATCCCCCCGGAGCGGATCGTGCTCGATGCCGGCCTCGACCTGGGCAAGACCGCGGCACAGTCCCTCGCCCTCTTGCGGGCATCGTCGCAGCTGGCCGCGCTCGGTTACCCCCTCCTGCTCTCCGTGTCCAACAAGACCTTTCTCGGGGTCACGCTCGGTCTCGAGCTGACCGAGCGCGGCCCAGCTTCCCTCGGTGCGGCGGCACTCGGCCTCGCCTGGGGCTGCCGCATTTTGCGAGTGCACGACGTCAAGGGCACCTGTCGCGTGCGCGATGTCGTCGCCGCGGTGGGCGCGGCGCGGTGAGCGCCTCGACCTACCTCGTCAAGGGCGACGACCCGTCGCTGGTGGCCCAGGAGGTCCGCGCCCTCCTGGCCGAGGTGGTGGGCGAGCGTGACCACGCCCTGGTCGTCGAGGAGATCGGTGGCCCCGCCGACGACATCGATGTCGGTGCGGTCGTCGACGCCTGCCTGACGCCGCCCTTCCTGATCGACCGGCGTGTCGTGGTCGTGCGCGACGCGGGCCGGCTCCTCGCCGCCGATGTGCCCCGCCTGGTCGAGGTGGTCAAGGACCCGCTGCCCTCGACCGTGCTGATCTTGGCCGGAGGCGCCGGTACCGTGCCCGCCGCGCTGGTCAAGGCCATCTCGGTCACCGGCAAGGTGATCGACGTCGCCGTCAGCCGTCCGGGGGATCGAAAGGCCTGGCTGCACGAGCACCTCCGCGGCGCCCCGGTCAAGCTCGAGCCGCAGGCCGCGCAGCTGCTGGGCGCGCACGTAGGCGAGGACCTGGGGCGGGTGGAGGGCCTTCTCGGCGCGCTGGCTGCCGCCTACGGTCAGGGCGCACGCATCACCGCGGCGGAGCTCCAGCCGTATCTCGGCGAGGCGGGCAACGTGGCCCGCTACGAGCTGACCGACGCCATCGATCGGGGCGAGCCCGCGGTGGCCCTCGCGGTCCTGCACCGGATGACGGGCGCCGGCGGCCTGAGCGCAGTGGAGGTGCTTTTCTCGTTGCACCGCCACTACGCCAACCTCCTTGCGCTCGATGGCGCCATGGTCTCGGGCGGCGAGGAGGCGGCGCAGGTGCTCTCGGTGCCCAGCGCGTTCGTCGGGAAGAAGGCGCTCGAGCAGTCACGCCGGCTCGGCAGCGCGCGCATCGCGCACGCCATGGAGCTGCTGGCGGACGCCGACCTCGACGTCAAGGGGGCCACGGGGTTGCCGCCCGATCTGGTGGTGGAGATCCTCGTGGCCCGGCTGGCCCGCCAGACCCGCCCGCGGACCGGCGCCCCCCGCCGCTGAGTCCCGGACACAGCGCGGTCCGACTGGCAATCCGTGGTCCGACGGACACACCGCGGTGCTGAAATCGGCGCATGTACGAGACACCCGACGAAATGCTCCGCCTGCAGAGCGTCCTCGACGCCAGCGCCGCCTCGGCGGGGCCGCACCTGCGTGGCATCATCACCGCGGACCGGCGGGTCGATGCCGTGGCGCTGTGCGAGAGGCTCCGGGGGATGTGCCTCGTCGTGCTGACCACGGTCACCGCTGACGGCCGTCCGCTCGGTGGCCCGGTCGACGGCTACTTCCTCCACGGGTGCTTCTGGTTCAGCTCGGGCCGTGACGCCGTGCGCATGCGCCACCTGGCGTCGCGCCCGGCGGCGAGCGCTACCTATCTGCCCGGGGAGGAGTTCGCGGTGACGGTGCACGGCACGGCCGAGGTCTTCGACGTGCTGGACCCCTCCCGCGGCGAGCTCCGCCAGGCCATGCTCGACTGGTACCTGCCCAAGCACGGGAGCGCCTTCGAGACGTGGCTCACCGCGGTGAACCCGCTCGGCGCGCGCATCGTCCCCGAGAAGATGTTCACCATGCAGATGACGAGCTGAGTCGGCGGGTTAAGACCCTTGGCGCTGGTGAGCGGCCCAAGGAACTTGTCCGGGTCCCTAGGACCTGGTCAAGCGGGCACCCAGGCCGACCAGGGACCAGCCGAGCCTCGCCCGCAGCGTCAGGGGGGCCGGCGGGCGCAGCGCCCGGACGAAGGGCCCGCTGCCGTCGATGACGGCGAGTGTCCCGTAGGTGAAGGGCGCCGCTGCCGCGCTCGGAGGATCGACGGAGATGTCGTGGCGGTGATCCGCTCCGATCATCTCGCGGTGCCGATCCTCGCCGAGCCGCTCCAGGAGCCATGGATTGATCATGTGCCCCAGGGTACGCTCCATTGCGGTCATAATAAGTCCTCAATAGGGCACAATATGGGGGAATGGTCGACTCGTCCGCCCGACTCCTGCGTCTGCTGAGCCTGCTGCAGCGACGGAGCGCCTGGAGCGGAGCGGAACTGGCCGACCGCCTCGAGGTGGAGCCCCGGACCCTGCGGCGCGACGTCGAGCGGCTCCGCTACCTCGGGTACCAGGTCGCCGGGACCCCGGGCGCCGGCGGCGGCTATCGACTCGGGGGCGGGACCGAGGTCCCCCCGCTCCTGTTCGAAGACGACGAGGCGATGGCGGTGGCCGTGGTGCTGGGCGCCTCGGCCGTCGCCGCCGTGCCGGGCATCGAGCGTGGGGTGCTCGCCGCCCTGGCCAAGCTCGACCGCCTGCTTCCTCCCCGGCTCCGGGCCCAGCTCGCCGCGCTGCGCTCCGCCACCGTGTCGTTGGTCTCACCGACCGAGACGGTGTCCGCGGAATGCCTGATCCAATTGGCACAGGCCTGTGACGGCCACCTGCGGGCGACGTTCTCGTACCGCGCCCACGACGGGCAGCGCACCGAGCGGCGCGTGGAGCCCCACCGCCTGGTCACGACCGACCGGCGCTGGTACCTGGTCGCCTTCGACCTCGAGCGCGACGACTGGCGGACCTTCCGCGTGGACCGGATCTCCTCGCTGCAGACGCCCGGGCACACCTTCGTTCCCCGCCCGCTGTCCGATCCCGCCCGGATGGTGGCCGAGGGCATTTCGACGGCGCACTACGCCCATCGGGCGGTGGTCATGGTGAAAGCCGAGCTCGACGAGGTGGCCACGCGGATACCGCCTAGTGTCGGCGTGCTCGAGCGGGCCGGCGACCACACCCGCGTCGATTTGGGCGTCGATGACTTCGAGTGGTTGGCGAGCTATCTGATCGGCCTCGGGCTCGACTTCGAACTGATCGAACCGGTCGAGATGCGTGCCCAGATGGCCGCGCTCGGCGAGCGGCTGCAAGGGGCGCACGAGCCCTGAGCCCACACGGCCGGAGCTGTGCCGCGGAACCGTGCCGCAGATCCGGTGCCGCGGAGCCGCGGAGCCGCGGACGCAGTGTGCGGCCGAGGTCCCGCTATTCGGCCGGTGCCTCCTCGAGGGCTTCCTCATGGGTCGCCTCGAGGACGGCGACCCGGCGCACCAGGCGGGACTTGTGGTTGGCCGCCGTGTTCTTGTGGATGACGCCACGGGCGGCCGCCTTGTCGATCCGCTTCACGGCCAGGCGCAGCAGCTCGACACTGTCCTCGGCACCGGCCTCGGCGGCCAGGACAGCGCTCTTGGTGCGGGTGCGCAGCTCGGCCCGCACCGACTTGTTGCGCACGCGGCGCTTCTCGTTCTGGCGGTTCCGCTTGATCTGGCTCGCAATGTTGGCCACGTGGAGATCCTCGATGCTTTCGGCTGGGGGGACGGGAAGATGGGGCGGGGCAGATGGTGCAGCACGCGCCGGCCCGCCGGTGCGGCTGGCAACTGTAGCAGGTCGCGGCGCCAATTCTCCCTACGGCCCCGGGCCGCGGGGGGCCGGTCAGGCTCGCCCCGCCGGTCCTGTCGGGCGGTACGGGCCGGTACGATCGTCTGACCGTGCCCCCCGCCGCCACCGCCAGTGGACCCGTGTCCATTGAGCACATCCGCAACTTCTCGATCATCAGCCACGTGGACCATGGCAAGTCGACGCTGTCCGATCGCATCCTCGAGATCACTGGCGCTGTCGATCCCCGGCTGATGCGCGAGCAGTACCTCGACTCCATGGACATCGAGCGCGAGCGGGGCATCACCATCAAGGCCCAGAACGTCCGGGTCCTGTTCAACTCCCATGTGCTGCACCTCATCGACACCCCGGGGCACGTGGACTTCGGCTACGAGGTGAGCCGTTCGCTGGCCGCCTGCGAGGGGGCGGTCCTGCTCGTCGATGCGTCGCAGGGGATCCAGGCCCAGACGCTGGCCAATTGCTACCAGGCGCTCGAGAACGACCTCGAGATCGTGGCCGTGCTCAACAAGATCGACCTGCCGGCGGCCGATCCCGAGCGGTGCGCCCTTGAGATCGAGCACGTGCTGGGCCTGGCGGCCGAGGACGTGCTGCGGATCTCGGCCAAGACCGGGCAGGGCGTGGCCGAGCTCCTCCAAGCAGTGATCGACCGCATTCCGCACCCTCAGGGCGACCCCGAGGCGCCGTTGCGGGCGCTGATCTTCGACTCGTCCTACGACCAGTACCGGGGGGTCGTGAGCTCCATCCGCATCGTCGACGGCACGTTGACCGCCGGGGCGCGCCTGCGCTTCATACAGGCCAACGCTGTCCACGACATGGAGGAGGTGGGCGTGCGCACGCCGGTAGGGGTCCCGGTGGAGGCGCTCGGCCCAGGCGAGGTGGGCTACCTGATCGCCGGGATCAAAGACGTGGGCGAGGCCCGCTCGGGTGAGACGGTGACGACGGCGCCCCACGGGGCGACCGAGGCCCTGGCCGGCTACCTGGACCCCAAGCCGATGGTCTTCTGCGGCCTCTACCCCATGGACGGCGACGAGCTGCCCGACCTGCGCGACGCCCTCGAGAAGCTCAAGCTCAACGACGCCAGCTTCACCTTCGAGCCCGAGTCGTCCCACGCGCTCGGCATCGGCTTCCGCTGCGGCTTCCTGGGTCTGCTGCACATGGAGATCGTGCGGGAGCGCCTCGAGCGCGAGTTCGACCTCTCCTTGATCGCCACCGCACCGAGCGTGGCCTACCGTGCTTTTTTGACCGACGGCGCCGAGCTCGACGTGGACAATCCGACCGAGCTGCCCGACGCCAGCCGGATCGACCACATCGACGAGCCCATGCTGACGGCCACCATCCTCACACCGTCGGAGTACACGGGCACGGTGATGGAGCTGTGCCAGAGCAAGCGGGGCGAGATGGCCCGCATGGAATACCTCTCGCCCGAACGGGTCGAGCTGGTGTACTCCATCCCGCTGGCCGAGGTGGTGCTCGACTTCTTCGACCAGCTCAAGAGCCGGACCAAGGGCTACGCCAGCTTGGACTACGAGCCGGCCGGCTACGCCACGGGGAACCTGGTCCGGGTCGACGTCCTCATCAACCATGCGCCCTGCGACGCCTTTTCGACCATCGTCCACCGTTCGTCAGCGGACAGCTACGGCCGGCGCATGGCCGAGAAGCTGCGCACGCTCATCCCGCGCCAGCTCTTCGACGTCCCGATCCAGGCGGCGATCGGGGGGCGCATCGTCGCCCGCGAGACGGTCAAGGCCAAGCGCAAGGACGTCCTGGCCAAGTGCTACGGCGGTGACATCACCCGCAAGCGCAAGCTGCTCGAGAAGCAGAAAGAAGGCAAGAAGCGCATGAAGAACATCGGCCGGGTGGAGGTGCCCCAGGAGGCGTTCATCTCCGCCCTGCGCCTCGACGACTGAGGGCGGGTCGGGGTGCCCGAGGTACGGCGCCTGGCACTCAGTAGACTTGAGTGCCAGGAGCACCATGACACCCACCGCCCACCGAGCTGTCAGCACCGATGCCAGGGCGGAAGGGCGCGCCCTGAACGAGCGCCAGGCTGCCATCCTCGAGGCGGTGGTGACCGAGTACATCGGCAGCGCCGAGCCGGTGGGCTCGTCGCTCGTGGCCCATGCACCGGGGGTGCAGGTTTCCTCGGCCACCGTGCGCTCGGAAATGGTGGCCCTCGAGCGCGAGGGGTACCTCGTGCAGCCCCATACCAGCGCGGGGCGCATCCCGACCGACAAGGGCTACCGCTTCTTCGTCGACCACCTGACCCAGCCGGGCGTGCTCGGCCCCACGCAGCACAAGCAGGTGTGCCGCTTCTTCGACCAGGTCCACGTGGAGATGGAGGACATGCTCGAGCGGGCGACCGGCCTGCTCTCGGAACTGACGTCGTACGCCGCCGTGGTCGTCGGCCCCTCGCACGACTCGGCCACCATCCGCTCGGTGCAACTGGTGGGGCTGGCCCCGCACCTGGTCCTTCTGGTCGTCGTGCTCTCCGACGGCGCGGTGGAGAAGCAGACCATGGAGTTCGAGGCCGAGGTCGCCGACGACGTGCTGACCACGGCGGGCGCCCTGTTGAGCACCCATCTGGTGGGGCGCACCACGACGACCGGCTGGACGGTCCCCTCCGGCGGGAGCGCCGAGGTTGATCGCGTGGTGGCCGCCGCCACCGCCGCCTTCGGCCTCATGGGACGGTCCATCGAGTCCGATCAGATCTTCGTGGGCGGGCCCTCGCGCCTGGCCCAGTCCTTCGACGCCGTGGAGACGGTGCGCTCGGTGCTGGGAATTCTGGAGCAGCAGCTGGTCGTCGTGACCTTGCTGCGCGACGTCCTCGACCGCGGCCTGTCGGTGGCCATCGGCACCGAGCACGGCTACGAGCCGCTGGCGTCGTGCGCGGTGGTGGTGGCGCCGGTGTCGATCGACGGCGTCGACCTCGGTGCCGTCGGCCTGCTCGGGCCCACCCGCATGGATTACCAGCGGGCGCTGGCCGCCGCCCACGTGGTGGGTGAGCGACTGGGCCAACGATTGGGGGAGACCGGACGGGGTGGGGCGTCCGCCGGAGCTGGGAGTCACGATGGCGGGAATTGACGGGCTGCGCGACCTCTACGGGCTTCTCGGGGTCTCGCCCGGGGCGAGCGACGACGAGATCAAGAAGGCCTATCGAGCGCGGGCCCGCGAATTGCATCCCGACACCAATCCCGGAGACGCCGTCGCCGAGGCCAAGTTCAAAGAGGTCTCGGTGGCCTACGAGGTGCTGCGCGATCCCGAGAAGCGGGCCCGCTATGACCGCTTCGGTCCCGAAGGTGTCTTCGGCGGCCAGGGAGCGGGTGCCGGCGGCTTCGGCTTCGAAGGCGGGTTGGGCGACATCTTCGAGGCGTTCTTCGGCCAGATGGCCGGTGGCGGCGGGCGCCGGCGCGGTCCTGCCGCCGGGTCCGACGCCGAGGTGCGGGTCGGCCTGACGTTCGCCGAGGCAGCCTTCGGCTGCCGCAAGGAGATCTCGGTCCGCCTGCCCGCCACCTGCGCCTCCTGCGCCGGGCGGGGGACGGCGCCGGGGACCCAGCCGGTCACCTGCACGGACTGTCAGGGTGCGGGGGAGCTGCGGCGGGTCCGCCAGTCGCTGCTGGGCCAGGTGGTCACCAGCGTCGCCTGCTCGCGCTGTGGCGGGATCGGCGAGACCATTCCCCATCCCTGTTCCGAGTGCGGCGGGGAGGGGCGCCGGATGGAGGAGAGCACCTTCACCGTCGAGGTGCCGCAGGGTGTCGACAACGGCTCGACCCTGCGCCTGGCCGACCGGGGGGCGGCCGGCCAGCGTGGCGGGCCCACCGGCTCTCTCTTCGTGCACCTCGCGGTGGCACCCGATCCCCGCTTCGAACGCGACGGGGACAACCTGCACACCACCGTGACGATCGGGCTGGCCCAGGCGGCGCTCGGCACCGAAGTGGTGGTCGAGACGTTGGAGGGCACCCATCCGGTCGCGGTGCGGGCCGGCACCCAGCACGGCTACATCGAGCGCATCCGGGGTGAGGGGGTGCCCCACCTGCGCGGCCGTGGCCGTGGCGACCTTTTCGCCCACGTGGTGGTCGAGACGCCGGTGTCGCTCAACGAGGCCGAAGAAGAGCTGCTCCGCCAGTTTGCCGCCGCACGAGGTGAGCAGGTGGCACCGCCCGGTGGCGGGGGCGGTGAGGGCGTGTTCTCGCGCCTGCGCTCGGCCTTTGGATAGCACGGCGGCGCCGTCGGGTCCACGCCGGTGAAGGCCGGGTTCGTCGCCATCGCCGTGCGCGCCGCCGCCGCGGCGCAGGTCTTCGTCGACGACCCTTCCCACGCGCTGTTGACGGCCGACGACCGCCATCACCTGGGGCGCGTCCTGCGGCTACGGGCCGGCGAAGAGGTGATCGTGAGCGACGGGGCGGGGCACTGGGCTCGCGTCCGCTGGCTCGGGAACGAGAGCGGCATCGTCGCCCCGCTGGCGGACGCCGTCGGGCCCGGCGGTGACGGCAGCGTGCAATTCGAACCCGGTGCCTCCCCGGCCCTGACGGTGGCGTTCGCGCCGACGAAGGGGGAGAGGCCCGAGTGGGTCGTGCAGAAGCTCACCGAGTTGGGTATCGACCGCATCGTGCCGCTGGTGAGCGAGCGCAGCGTGGTGCGCTGGAGCGGGGCACGTGCCGTCGGCGCGGTGGAGCGCCTGCGCCGCGTGGCCCGCGAGGCGGCCGCCCAGTGCCGCCGGGTGTGGTTGCCCGAGATCGGCGACGTGGTGGACTTCGGCGCTCTGGTCGCGATGGGCGGTCCGGGGGAGGTCGTGCTGGCCCAGCTGAGCGGCGATCGCCCCCGCGGCTCGCAACGGGTGGTGGCCGTGGGCCCCGAAGGAGGGTGGAGCGCCGACGAGCTGTCGTCCGGCCTGCCGACGGTCGGCTTCGGGCTGAGCGTGCTGCGGGCCGAGACGGCGGCGGTGACCGCCGGCGCACTGATGGCATCGCTGCGCACGGGTACGGTCGCACCGTCGCCCATGGGAGAATCCTCGTAGTGGCCGACGACGTGGCATGGCTGGGGACCAAGGAGGCGGCGGCCCGCCTCGGCATCACGCTGCGCAGCCTGTACCGGTTCATTGACGAGGGCGACCTGGCGGCCTATAAGTTCGGGCGAGTGATCCGTCTCAAAGAGCAAGATGTGGACCGCTTCATTGAGGCGTGCCGCATCCAACCGGGGCAGCTCGAGCATCTGTACCCGCCGCTGAGGGGCGGCGAGCCCGACCAGTGAGCGACTGCCCCTTCTGCGGGATCGTGGCGGGCGACGTGCCCGCCGAGATCGTGCACAGCACCGAGACCACGGTGGCGTTCAAGGACATCGCGCCGGCGGCGCCGCTCCACGTGCTGGTCGTCCCCCGCCGTCACATCGACGACGCTGCACACATCACGCCGGCCGACGGCCCCGTGCTGGCCGACATGTTGCTGGCCGCGCGCGCCGTGGCGGAGGCCGCCGGTGTGGCCGGACCCGATCGGGGCTACCGGCTGATCTTCAACATAGGACCCGATGCCATGAACTCCGTTCCCCACCTTCACCTCCACGTGCTCGGTGGCCAACCACTCAAAGGACACTTCGCACTCGCATGACGACAACGACCCACGCTGAATGTCTCGTACCCGGCAACCACCTGATGGCCGGGTTGCTCGGCACCCGCGACGAGCTCCTGCGCCAGGTGGAGCAGGCCTTCCCCGACGAGAAGATCGCCGTCCAGGGCAATCGCATCACCGTCGAGGGCCCCGACGCCGACCGGGTGGTGCGCCTGTTCGACGAGGCCGTCCTCTTGTTGCAGGCCGGCCAGAGCCTCGACAACTCGAGCATGGCCCGCACCATCGACATGGTGCGCGAGGACGTGCGGCCCAGCGAGATCATGCGCGACGAGGTGGTGCGTGCTGCCGGCGGCAAGACGATCCGGCCCAACACGGCCGGCCAGAAGCG
>PKYA01000002.1 GCA_003133545.1 Acidimicrobiaceae bacterium
CGATGGGAACCGGCGGCCGGTCGGCGAGGTCGTCGATCGACACCATGCAGCCAATGGCGGTGTGGGCAATCTGGGCATTCGGCGCGGCCTCGAGAAAAAGGTTCATCGCGCCGCACTCATCTGCTTCGAGATGGCCGAACATGATCCAGCGCAGCCGATCGAGCGGCATCAGCGAGGCGACGGCCCCGGAGACGGCCGGGAACATGCCGCGCGGGCCGGTATGAAAGATGGTTGGCTCGTCGGCGTCGATGAGGAACTGATTGAACGTGAAGCCAGTCGGGCCGATGTCGGGTACGAACGTGGACAGCCGGTAGATACGCTCGGCGATCTCGTCGATTCGCGTTTCCATTGTTTCGCTCCTTTTCAGGGTCGGGTTTAGGGAGACGTGATGGCTGAAGACCTACAGGGGAAGGGGATGACTGAGGACACCCATGCCGGGCAGTCGGCCCGAGAGGGTGCGGATGAAGTCCAGCGCGTCGATCTCGACGCGCTCGCCGCCGGCGCCCTGTGTGAACTTCCCGCCGGCAGGGCCGTCGAGAACCAGCTCGAAGGATTGGCCGTGGATGCCAGCCCATTCGGACACGATGTCGGCGATGAGGCGGCCGTCGTGGTCGGCCGTGAGCTGCATGGGACGGTCGATGGCCGCATGGATGTCTATCCGATGGGCCCAGACATCCCGGGTGAATCCGACGTCGAGCAGGTACTTGAGGGGAGCCCATCCGATCGGCGGCCCGAATGGGAGGGGGATGTAGCGGGCGGGAGGAGGCGTGTGCCACCGGCCCTTGACCGCCTTCGGGCCTACGGCGGTGACCTGCAAGACGAGCTCGTCGTTCGAGAGTTGGCTCCGCTCGCGAATCTGCAGCTCGTTCATGCCGTCGACCCAGTGGTGCGAGTCGATCTCCTTGTTGAGCGGCATACCGCGCTTCAACTGGTGGACGAACTCTCGGACTGACGCCTGGGCGTCGGCCGAGCCGAGGACGTGCAGCACCATCTTGCGAACGTCCCATCCAGTGCAATCGGTGGGCATCACCCACTCCTCCGGTGTAATCGAGGCGACTAGATCCGCAAAGCGTGTGAACTCCTCCTCGGCTAGCACCCGGGCTTCGGGACGCGTGATTCGGTTTGCCATCATGAGTGTCTGCTCCTTTCGAGTACGTCATCGACGTACAGATCGACGAGACGGTTGAGGTGACGGATCCAACGGTTGCCGCCGGGGTCATTGCTCAACTGCGCCTCCATCAAGCCGGCGACAATGGCCACGATGCAGTCAATGTCACCCTGTTTGGTGATGCCCGTCTCGTTGATCAACTTGTGGACGCGTCCCAACACTTCCTCGGCGAGGACGTAGGACGTAGGTGAAGGCGTGAATCCCGGTACGTGGCGCTCGAAGAGCAGTTCATACCGCGCCGGGTCCTCCAGTGCGAACGCGACGAACTCGGCCAAGAACTTCTTCAGCGCCACGCGCGGATCTCGGGGGAGTTTGACCAGGTCGAGCCGCTGCAGCAGTCTTCGGTTGCCGTCTGCGAACATAGCGTCATACAGCGCCAGCTTCGAGTCGAAGTAGGCGTAGAGCGACGGCTGACGCATCCCGACCTCACGGGCCAGGGCGTGCAACGACACCCCAGCGATCCCGTGCTCGCGGGCGAGCTTCCACGCCGACTCGACGATCACGGCCACCTTGGCCTCTCGTCGCTGCATGACCCTGTCCGGCATGAGCCGATGGTCACTCGCCTGTTTACCTATCATCGATAGGTACCTTACCTATCGATGATAGGTAAGTCAAGAGGCCGAACAACGAATCATTCTTGAACTGCTCGAGAACTACCGAACGTGAGACCGATTTCGACCCTCAACCCCTCGCGATTGTCCCCCTGCCCCTACCAGCCCGCATGAGGTTGCGCTGCCAGCTCGTTGGTCACGGTGCGACAATGTGTGCATACCCAGCTACGACCAGTTTGCAAAGTTCTACGACCTCGTCATGGGTGACCGGGGTGGCGACGGTGCCTGGGTGATTGATTGCCTGGAACGGCACGGCAAACACACAACCTCCCTCCTCGAACTCGGATGTGGAACGGGGTCAATCCTGACTCAGATCACGACGGTGCCGTCCATTACTGGGCTGGATCTGTCTCCTGAGATGCTCGCATTGGCTCGGAGTCGTGTTCCACGTGCTCGCTTCATCCAAACTGACATCGCTTCGTTCTCGCTCGGCGAAGAGTTCGACGTCGTGATTTGTGTGTTCGACACCCTCAATCACCTCGTGACGTTCGAGTCGTGGGGTTCGCTATTTGCGGCCGCAAACAGGCATTTGCGGGTCGGCGGGCTCTTTATGTTCGATGTCAACACGCAAAGCAAGCTCCAACGTCTCTGTGAGTCTCCGCCGTGGGTTCACGAGTTCGATGACTGCATCGTGATTATGGATGTACGGCCGGACAAAGACGGGATCGCCGACTGGGATATCAAAGTGTTCGAGCACATCGATGGACCCCGATTCGATCTCCATCATGAGGTGATCAGTGAACTTGGTGTGCCGTTGGAGAGGATAAAGGCAGAATTGTTGCCGCAATTCGTTCTGGTCGAGGAGAGTGACGAGAACGGAAATGTTCCTACCCACGAATCCTCACGGGCCCGATTCGTCTATCGGAAGTTCTAGCGGATAGGTCGGCCATCGGGAGTTTCCCCATCGATCACGTCCAGGCATCGCGTCAACAAGATCATGAGCGTCGCCTCCGCAGGCGCTGGTCGCCCAACGGATGCCGACAAGGCGGCCGGCGGATCGGCTCGATCCGGTTTGGTCCTGCTCATTGGTGGGCCCACTGCTGTAGGGCGACTACCTATGCCGCGACCTTGGTGCGATCAGATCTCCTTCCTCGACGTGACCACACGATGGCGACTGCTCCCAGGGCAATGGCCATCAAGGCCGCCCACAGCAGCGCGGCGATGTTGGCTCCGGTAAAGGCGAGAGTGCCCGCCGGCGGAGTTGCCGTCGTGGCCAAGGTCCCGGTCGACCCACCCGCTCCTGGTGCTGAACCCGTCGCGCCGGTGACACCGGATCCCACTGGGGTCACACCAGTACCGGTAGCACCAGGAGTGCCGCCCGCCGTGGGGGTGGTGGGTGTGCCGCCACCCGCAGCTGGCGTCGTGGGACCGGGCGTCGTGGGACCGGGCGTCGTGGGACCGGGCGTTGTCGGAGCCGGCGTTGTCGGAGCCGGCGTTG
>PKYA01000053.1 GCA_003133545.1 Acidimicrobiaceae bacterium
CGACGTCCGTGACGTTCGGGACCGGATCTTCACCCCCCACCCCGTCTCCGACGATCTCCACGGTCGTCGTGTCGCGATCCTCGGCGCCAGCCGACGGGCATACCGAGGTGCTTGTCATCGTCACTATCAACGATCAATACGGCAATCCGCTCGCCGGGAAGGTCGTGTGGTTGCGATCCAGTCCTTCTCAGACTTTGCAGATCAAACCCATCGCCTTCGGAAATGCATCGCCGGGGGTCAGCGACGATTCAGGCATTGCCGAGTTCGCGGCAACGGATACGGCGGTCGAAGTTGTGACGTTTTCGGCATACGACTGCACCAACCACTTCACAGTGCAATCACAACCCTCGGTTTCGTTTCAGACTCCGGTTTCGCCCCCTGCCGTGACCCCAGAAGTGGCCACCCAAACGCTCCTGCCCCTGTCGGCTCTGGCGATCGGTGGACTCGCCTACTTCGCGAGACGGCGGCGGCGGCGGCAACCGGACGAGGGTGCAGCTCCTCCTCGACCGACGGTTCGATAGAGACGCACGACCTACCGGGTCGCCAAGCCGCCTCGCTCAGGAACCTTGTGCGACAGTTTGGACAAACGGTCGGTTTCCGTCAGCAACGTGCTGGGATTGTCCTCCCAGCCAGCCCACGCCAATGGGAAGAGCTTCTTTGTGATGATCATCCCATCGGGGTCTTTGGCGACTCCGTTGGCCAGCAACTCTCGCATCTGGTCCGCTGAGCAAACCACCGTCACCCAGGCTTGTCGCTCCGTGATGCAACGGAGGATTGTGATCTCCTTGGGATCGCCCAGGAGACGAGACAGGGATCGGTGGGACATGCCGAGACCGGTTGCTTCCTCGAGCACCACCGCCTCGTAATAGATGACTCGCACCCGCAGATCTTCTGATGACACCAACAACACCTCCATGAGGTCATGTGGGGCTGGAGCCCTGAGATCCACCCGCCAAAACGCCGTCCCATCGCTTGGCAATCGCCACCGATGAGGAGTGATTGGATCACCCAACGGCCCGAGTTGCAAATGAATTCCAAGGGTATTCACCAATCGCCAAATTTCCTCACTCCTGTCACATGAACGTCACGCACCGAGTTCCTAAGGGGGCCTTGTTCCGCGCAATATTCATTTTGCCGTCGCAGGGCTGTCACACAAATCAGGGTGGCACGCGGCATAGTTGGGAGATCTGCGTCGGTTGCCGCTGCGTGCTCTCAGGGGGGGATTGCCGACCGCCAGTGCGACGGGAGAGGCGGGCGGATGAGCAGGTCGAAACGCGCTGCATGGCCCTGCACCCGGCAAGCAGGAAGCCACAACTCTTGGTAAAACTGTCGAGATGCTGTACATGCTCATCGAGCGCTACCGAGCCGGTGCCCGTCCTGTGTACGAACGTGCTGCGGATCATGGACGCATGCTTCCCGAAGGACTTCGATACATCGACAGCTGGGTGGTCGACGACGAGAATCTGGACCGATGTTTTCAGCTAATGGAGACCGACGACCCAAGCCTCTTCGACGTCTGGCTCCAACACTGGATCGATCTGGGCGACTTCGAGCTGTTCCCTGTGATCAATTCCGCTGAGGCGGCTGCACGGGTGAACGTCAGATGGGGGGACAAACAGGGGACTGGGAGCTGATCGTTCGTTCCCTCATAATCGGGGATGCCGGGCTGTGGAGAGTCCGCCCGATACGAGGCAATCGTTGCCTGATGCGGCACTGAATTCGAATTTCCAGATAACGCGGGGTTGGGGCAAGTTCGCAGACTCTGGCATTGGCACAATCGGAGCGCAGCCGTTCGGGTGGTCTCCTCGAGAATGGACCGACCAGGACCAACCCCAACTCATATGGGGCGCAGGACCTACGCGGCGAAGGATGTCCGAACCTCCCGAGACTCAGCTGCAGGTGCTCATTTCCCGGCCGGCACACGCAACAGCAAGCCACGGCGACGACGGCGATCGATGTACACCGCCGACCCGCCCAGGACAAGCAGCCCGGCTACGGGCAGCAAGATGTTGTAGGGGGCCTCAGGTGTCACCGCGGGGGGTGACGGCGTGAGCGTCACGGTCAATATGCTCCGGTACAGCGCCGGGTCGTTGGCGCTCACCGTCCACGTGGGAGCGCCACCCTGTCCGTCGCCGAACGTCGAGCCGACCACTGGGACGGGCTTCGGGGTGCTGTAGCCGGAGAACACCATGGTGAGAGTGCCATCAGGATTCTGGACCACGGTCGGCGAGTACGCCCGGCCGGCGAAGTAGGCGCTGATGCCGAGGGGGTCGTCGTGGCCGCCCGCCAACGCGGCATCTTGCTGCGCACGGGCCGAGAAGGTGTAGTCCGTGCTCTCCACCACCACGGGCTCTGTCCAGTGCACCCCGTCGGTGGACGACGTGTAGAAGATCTGATCGAAGGCATCGCTGTCTCCGTCGGATTCCCACGCGCCCGAGTCGAACATGCCGATGCTGCCGTCCGGGTTGAGGATGATCGTGCCCCGCGTCCCCACGTAGCGCAATTCCGGGTTGTCCGTGGCACCCTGGGCCAGGTTGATGGTCGAAGGGAAGGCCTGGGCGGAGGGGTTGTTGATGTCGGTGTAGTTGCTCGCACCGTTGCTGGCACCACTGATGGCCCCGAGATCCGTGAAGTTCACACCGTCGGTGGTGTAGGCCGCACGGAGCACTGTCAGGTCCTCGTTGTTCTTGAACAACGTCTTGACCTTGGTGCTTCCCTCACCGATGGCCCCGAGCACGGAGGAAGAGGCGACGGCGGCGCCCGGGCCGCCCACATCGTTACCCACCGCGACGCTCCCGCTTCCGCCGGTGCAGCCCGAGAACGTCCCGGCAGAGTAGGCCGTGCAGGTAACCTGCTGAATCGAACCGGCGGGCACACCGACGTAAATGGAGAAGGAGCCGGATGCGGGGATCGGCTCTGCGGTCGATGTCGAGGGTGTGATGGTGATCGTGCTCGACGGAAGGCTGACCGACGTGGCGACCGTCCCCTCGATGTAGTAGTTGAGGATCTTCTCGCCGTAGATGATCACCGTCGAGCCCGACGGTGCTCCGGGGTAGGAGATCGAGCTGGGAATGGCGCCGACGATCCCGTCGGGTGCGATGAGCCCGTTGGTCTGCAGCGCTCCACCCGGCTGACCGGTGTCACTTGGCAGTATCGGGTCGGTCGTGACCGGGTTCCCGATGGCCACCGCCACCCCACCGCTCTGGGTCGTCGTGCAGTTCTGCAGCGAAGTCTGGGCACCGTTGATGTTCACGCAGTAGACGGTCGCGCCATCGGCGTAGAAGCGCCCGGGCACGTTGGCCGTCGCGATGGTGCTGAGCGCCGAGCTGAGGGGCAATGTCACGCCACCCGTTTCGCTCGCGTTGTTGGGCCCCTGGGGAATGGTGACCGCCGCCGTGGCATCGCCGAGCACCTGGACGAGCGGGTCTCCCGACGCCACCGTCAAGCCGGACGGGTTGGCGGTCGTGCAACCGGTGAGCGTGTTCGAACCGGTACCGGTGCACGTGAGGACCGACCCTGAAGGGGAGGCGGCGTTCAGGTCCTCGAACTGGCCGGACCCGACCTGCTCGGCACCGCTGCCCAGGGTCGTCACCGGAATCGTCGCCCCAGTACCCCCTGTGGTGGCGACGGGTACGCCACCCGCGGCGAAGGTGTCCGGGTCGGTGCCCACCGACTCGCTCGCAGCCAGACCGGACACGGGGTTGGTGGCCGACGGGGTTACCGAGTGCACCAGCAGTCCGACTCCCAGGTTGTCGCCGGAGGGACGGTTCACCGTGTACAGGTAGGAGTTGGACCCGACGGTCATGACATACGGGTGCCCTTGTCCGTTGTCATTGGTGTCCCCCGTGGGGCAGTAGTTCTCGGGGTTCTGCTCGAGGCCGTTGCCCACGAAGTTCCAGCTCTTGCCGCCGTCGGTCGACTTGGCGACGACGATCTCCTCCTCGGTGTCCTTCGGCCGGTAGTCGAAGTAGCCGGTGAGATGACCCTGCGTGGAATCACCGGAGGTCTGGGTGACGAACGGGAAGTAGTACGGCGACATCGGCAGTGTGGTGTTCGCCGGCTCCGACGCCTGGGTACCGCTCTCGGGAGCGGCGCCCCCACTGGTGCAGTAGGCATCGACGGGTCCGGGTGTCCCGGCCACTCCGGTGGCGTAGGGCGGCCCCGGGGGGGCGCTCGCCGCGGGGTAGACGGCCAGGTTCGGGAATCCCCCGGTCTGCGTCGGCGTCCCGCCCGGCGTGTAGGTGGGCAAGCTGTCGTCGTAGGGAGTGCCGGCGGCCGGGTCCCCTTGTGAGAGCGTCCATGGACCGTTCGTGACGGTGTCGAGCCCCGGTGTGGTCGGGGTGTACGTGGTGTTGCCAGAAGCCTGTGCCACTTGGGTGCCCACAACCCCGACCACCGGAGTTGCGAAAACGAACACGGCAAGGGCGAGAACCAGACCTGGTCTTTGGCGCATCAGTTAGCCACTTTCGCGTAGGGGGAAGCTAGGGAGGTGAGACAGCGAACTGATGCAGAGTGCGTCAGGCGAGATGCCGGCGGCGGCGGTACACCACGGCGGTAGCGCCGCCAAAGACCACAACCCCCGCGAGCGGCAGGAGCAGGATGGAGGGCACCTCCGGAGTGACCGCTGGCGGTGCAACAGGGGCGAAGGCCACTCCCTTGAAGGAGACGCCCTGCGGCGCGGTGACCAACGTTGTGACGGTGGCCCCGGTCAGGGAACCCCCTTTGCCCGAGCTGTCCGTGAGGCCGATCAGCTGGGTGTTGAAGCTTGCGGTCGTCGACACGGCGTCCGTCGCGTAAATGCTGGCCACCCCGCCCGAGACACTCGCGGTCAACCCGGTGACCAGGTCCGCGGTCACCGAGCCGGTCAAGGTCCATACACCGGACTCCAGCGAGTACTTCTCAATGGCGTTATTGCCCTCGTCGGCGACATAGAGGGTGTCGGGCGTGCTGCCGCCGGTCAGTGAGACCAGGGCGAACTGCGCCGGTTCCTTGGTAGCGGACGTCGTCAGCGTGGTGTCCGCGGGGGTCGCGCTGGTGGGAAGGCCGGTCCCGACCTGGTTGATCACCTTCGTGGTCGACTCGTAGAGCTGCCCTCCGACGATCTGTGCATCGTGGACATTGTCGGTGTTGAGGTACGTGGCGCTGGTCCCCCCGTCAGTGGTGAGGCCAATGCCGGCGCCACCGCCGGTGTAGATCGATTGGCCGACGCCGGCCATGGTGGCCGACCGGAAGTTCTGGCCCTCAGTCGTCGTATCGGAGAGCGACGTCGAGGTGTCGACCGTTCCGGCCGCATTGACGAGCGCCACGGTCCTCGGCGTGTTGGTCGCGCTCGTGATGGAGGCTGTGCCGACCGGGGCGGTGTAGCCCGTGGCCACGAGAGTGGAACCGTCGGCCGAGAGCGTCAATTCCCCGTCGAAGGTGGCAGATCCACTTTCGCTGATCTGGAAGTTCCCGCCGCCCGTCGTCTGCGGCAGCCCTACGGAGAAGACGCTGGCGCCACCCGTCGTGGGATATTCGACGAGCGAGACCGGGCCAGAAGTGCTGCTCGGGGTGGCGCCACCGGAGGTCCCTACCTCGTACACGACCAGGTCACCGCCAGTGAAGCCAGCGGTCGCAAAGGCGGGTGCGGCCGCACCCAACAACACTGAGCCAGCCATGACACCGCCGATAAGGACGCGCGTCATCTTCCCGGAAAGATTCCTTGCCACCGATACACCGCCATCTCTCGTCGATAGGGACATCGGCACTGTAACGAAGCGACTCGCCGCCTCAACAGGGCAAAACAATCGCGTCACACAGTAATTAGCTCGCGTTGGACGGACCTTCACCTTCTCATCACGGATCTGTCACATCCGTGATGAGCCGGTCCGACGATGTCACCGCTCGGTGCGGCGATGACTCTCTGTCGCGAGCCGTTTATGAGAGGTGGGACGCCGGGTGACCGGCGGGCGCACTCAGACCGGTGNNGTGAAGGTGCCTGCGGCCGTTGGGGACCGCGCACCAGACGGCCCGGAAGCGCCCCGGTGGCACGGCCCCCGGCGTAGGTCTCGACCCCACCCACAATGGTGTGGAGGTAGCCATCGGCACGCTGTTCGAAACGGCTGGCTCCGGCGGGGAGGTCGGCGACCAGAAATGGGCGGCGGACCTGCACGTTGGGCAGATCGATCACGTTCAGATCGGCGCGGTAGCCAGGGGAGAGCAGCCCTCGATCGTTGAGGCCCACGGCCTGCGCGGTCGCCCTTGCCTGCCGGGCGACGACGTGCTCGAGACCGACCCCCTCACGGGAACGGTCCCTGCCCCAAAGCGACAGCAGGGTTGTCGGGAAACTGGCGTCGCAGATGACCCCGACGTGCGCACCCCCATCGGAGAGACCCGGGATCGACAGCCTGTGCGCCAGCATCTCGCCCACCGCGTCCAAGTTCCCTCCGACGTAGTTCATCACCGGGGCATACAGGAGCGTTGCGCCCCCGTCGCGCTGGAGAAGGTCCCATGTCAGGGCTTCCGGTGAGGATCCCGAACGGGCAGCCCGTTGGGCCAGGCTCGTGGAAGGCTCCGGCTCGTAGTCCGGCGGGTCGCCCATTTCGAACAGCTGGTCGTACTGATTGGCCATGCCGCGCGGCGCCGCGGCAGCTTCAGCGAGAACGCGATCTCGCAAGGAATGGTCGGCCATGCGCACCACCTTCTCCGCGAGGCTCAGGTCCCCAAGCGCCTGGAAGGATGGGAGGGCGGCAAACGGATGCAACCGGCAGGACAGGCCGTAGAGAACGCCCACCGCGCGCGCTGCCACCTGGGCCCGGACGGTCAACCCATCAGAGTCGGCTGCCTCCATGCGGGTGAGCAGGTTGCGCCAGAGGTCGGGGCGAGCCGGATTCTGCAGCAACGACACCGAAAGGGGGCGGCGAGAGGCGACCATCATCTGGCGGAGGATGGCGAACTCCGCCTCCGGATCGTCAAAGTCGGAGATCAGCTGCAGCACACCGGTCCCGGTCTCCCCCAGCGCCGATGCGATGCCGACCAGCTCGTCGCCGGCGGCGGCATAGGTCGGTGTGAGCTCTCCTTGCCTCGTGCGGTGATTCAGCGTGCTCGAAGTGCTGAAACCAAGCGCGCCGGCCCGCACGCCTTCTGCGGCCAGTCGCGCCATCTCCGCTACATCGTGAGCACTCGCTTCCTCCCTGCGCGCCGCCCGTTCCCCCATGACATGGAGACGAAGCGGCGCGTGGGGCACTTGGGCCGCGATGTCGACGTCATAGGCCCGGCGGGAAAGCGCGTCGAGGTAGCTGGGAAACGAGTCCCAGTCCCACTGGAGGCCCGCATGCAGCGCAGTCCCGGGAATGTCCTCCACGCCTTCCATGAGGTCGATCAGGCGCTCGTGATCACTCGGGCGGACGGGCGCGAAGCCCACCCCGCAATTGCCCATGACGACGGTCGTGACGCCATGCCATACCGAGGGGGCGAGGGACGACGACCAGCTCGCTTGGCCGTCGTAGTGCGTGTGGATGTCGACGAAACCCGGGGCCACCACTGCTCCGTCGGCGTCGATCTCTCGCCGTCCCCCACCGTCGACTCGGCCGACTTCGACGATCGTGCCATCGTGCACGGCGACGTCGGCCGTGCGTCTCTGTCCTCCCGACCCGTCCACTACCTGGCCACCGCGGACCACGAGATCGAATTCGGGCATAGGACCCCCATCCAGTAATTCGGCCACTCGGTCGGCCGTCTCCGCTGCCGCCGGGACCGTTCTCCGCCTCAGACTCGCTGGGGACTTTGGACTACGGTTCCAAACTAACAGATGGAGTGCCGTGCGCAAGGTCCCCGAGGAAATGGCAACGAAGATGATGGCCGCCGCCGACCTCTTCGCCGAACGCGGCCTCGACGGGACGAAGACCGAAGACATCGCCGCCGCGACCGGCGTTCCCAAAGCGACGATCTACTACTACTTCGAGGGCAAAGAGGAGGTGTTGTCCTTCATCTTCAGCGCCGTCCTCGCGGCCGTCGGCGAGGCGGTGGAGGCAGCACTGCGAAGCCCGGGTACGGCGGCAGAGAGGTTGTCGGCGGTCATCGATGCCCACCTCCACGTTTTTGCCCTACACCCCAAAGCGAGTCAGGCGCTCCACTTCGACCTTGGACGTGCGGCGCGCTTGCCGGAGATCCGGACGCAGACGAACGCCGCCTTCATCGACCCGGTGGCGAGCCTGCTCGCACAGGGCGCACGTGACGGCAGCCTGCGCGCAGTGGGCAATCCCCGCCTGACCGCGGTCGCGATCCTTGGCGCCGTCAGCACGTCGGCCATCCACGTCTTGGCACTCGACACGGGAGACCCCGTGCTGAGCCTCACCCGGGTCATCACACCTCTGGTGCTAAATGGCCTCCGACCAGAAGGAGGAAATCAATGAGTGTTGCGAACGGCGCCGTCGTCGTCGGGGGCTCGTCCGGCATCGGCGCTGCCATCGTCGAGTCCTACCGAAAGCAGGGCACGCAGGTTCTGGTGTGGGACATCGCCGGAGAGCCTGACGTTGCGTGCGACGTGGCCGATCCGGCTGCCGTGGACCGCGCACTCGCGACGACGCTCGACCTCATGGGCGTACCGGGTCAGCTGACCGTCACCGCCGGAGTCGGACATGTAGGCCTTCTTCTCGAAGAATCGGTCGAAGACTGGGATCGCGTGATGACCATCAATACCAGGGGGCCATGGTTGGTCATGCGGGCGATGGCGAAAGCCGCGATCGAGTCGTCGGCCTCTTGCTCCTTCATCGCCACCTCGAGTGTCAGCGCGCACCTTGTTGATCGCAGCATGGGCACATATTGCGCATCCAAGGCCGCACTGAGCATGCTGGTGAAGGTGGCCGCGTGTGAATGGGCGCCGCACGGGATAAGGGTGAATGCGGTTGGACCGGGAGTCACGCAGACCCCGATGCTCGGAAACGCGCCGACGGGTTCGGGGTGGTTGGGCAGTGTCCAGGACCGGACCCCGCTGGGGCGCCTCGGCTTTGCCGACGACATCGCTCAGGCCGTTCTCGCCCTGCACGAGCTCGAATGGGTCACCGGCCAGGTCCTGGACGTAGACGGCGGTCTCTCGCTGCACAGTCCCATTGACGCCTACGGCGAGAACCTCCGCCTGGGCTTCACCGTCACCCAAGACCAATGAGTTCGACGAGGACGCCGTCGGGCGACACGACCGTCGCCATCTGCAGCGTCGCCGTTTGCCCCTCCCCCACCTCGACGGGTCCTCCCGGCGTGGCGTCGCCGGCCGTCACCTCTATCGACGTCCGCAACGGATAGCCGAGGGTGGCAAGTCGCTCCGCGGTGGCGGACAGGTCCACATAGAACGACAGCAGGAAAAAACCCTTCGCCGGGGCGGTGGGGACGGGCGGCCCCTTGTCGCTCCCCTCTTCGAACACCACGAGTTCGACTATTCCTGCGGTCGGTATCGCCGCATCGCCCAGGAAGACCGAATGCAGATGGTCGGCTCGGGCGTGAAACAGGCCGGTCCAATCGCCGTCGAACGATTGGTCCATGAGGACGTCAAGGCCGATGCCGTCGCGCCAGAAGCGCAGGCTCGTCTCGAGATCCTCGACAATCAGGGCGGCGTGATGGAGGCGGTTCGTCATACTTTCTCCTCGAGGTCCAGCGGGCGGCGGCGTGCAGACCGCAAGGGCAGTTGTGTCTCTGTTGGGTGCACGAAGGCCCGTCATTGACATTCCGATGAAATCCTTGCAGCAATGAACTTTCCAGGAAAGTTCCTGACTCTGCGCGATATGGCCTGCCGTGACAGGCGCGGCTGAGCGGCCGCCCGGGCATCACCCCGGCTCGGTCGATGTCCACGGCCACGCGGGCGCGCCCGATTGGGGTGCGCTGCCGATATTCGATCCGGTCCAGATCACCTCGGTCTATCAACCCATCGTCGATCTGGAGACACGTGAGATCGTCGGCGCAGAAGCATTGGCTCGCTGGCCGCAGCTGACAGTGACACCGGACATGGCGTTCGAGTACGCCCGGCATGCCCAGCGGATCGAAGAGCTGGACCTGCTCTGCCAGCAAGCCGCAGTGGAGGGGTCGCTGCAGGTGCCCTTGCCGGAAGGATTCAAGGTCTTCGTCAACGTCGAACCCGGAAGCGATGTCGAGAATCTCACAAGAGCTTCGAACCGGATCAAAACGGTGGCGGAAATAACTGAGCGCGCCTTGCTCCACAATCCCGCTGAACTGCTCAGCTCAATTCGCACCATGCGCCGGCGCGGTTGCGGGATTGCGCTCAGTCACGTGGGATCGGTGCCCGACACGCTGGCAATGCTGCCGTTCGTGGCCCCCGACGTCATAAAGCTCGACATCTCGCTGGTGCGGGGTTGGCCCAACCGCGATCAGGCTCGCATCTTGACCGCGGTCGCAGCGTATGCGGAAAGAAGTGGCGCAACCATCCTGGCGGAAGGCATCGAGACGCACGCGCACCTCGAACAAGCCATGGCTCTCGGTGCCACGCTCGGCCAGGGTTGGTACTTCTCCCGGCCTGGCCCCCTGCGCGAATTCCCACCGATAACCCGTTCGATCGGTCTCGTTGCTCCGCAGTCGGAGTTCGTGGACACTCCCTTTTCTCTGCTTGACCATTCCAAGGTGCGCATCGCCTCCAAGGGAATGTTGCTCGCCATCTCTCGGCATATCGAGGATCAGGGCCTTGGGCTCGAAACACCCCCGATCGTGCTGGCCGCCTTCCAGGACTCGAGCCGCTTCACGCCCGCCACGGCACGGCGCTACCGCGCTCTTGCCGCTCGGTGCCCACTGGTCGTCGCTTTGGGAGCCGGAATCGGACCCTTCGACTTCCCGGGAATCAGGGGGGCTGATCTCGCCACAGCCGACACGCTGCGGGGGGAATGGACGGTGGTGGTGGTCGGGACGCACTACGCGGGGGCGCTGATTGCACGTGATCTCGGCGACGGGGGCCCCGACCTCGAGCGTCGCTTCGAGTTTGCGCTGACCCACGACCATGAAAGCGTGCTGTCGGCCGCACGCAGCCTCCTTGGTCGGATCAAACCAATAGCGCGCTACGTCCACGCGCTCTAAGCCAAGAGCCGGCGGCTACGCCGGGCCTGATCCTCTCAGCCGAACTCCCTGAGAGACGGAGGCGACGAGATGGCCGGTCGGGTCGGTGAGCGTCGCCGAGACGAGCGCGTGCGCGCCGTGACGGGCGACCCGCCGGGCATCGAGGAGGAGCCAATCGGCGAAACGCGGCACACCATGAAACCAGATCGCATGGTCGACCGTCAGCGGCGTCTGCCTCACGTCGTCCAGACCCCTCTGTGCCACCAGGACGAGTGCCATGTCCGAGACGAAGGCAATGGCCGCCGCATGCAACGCGGGGTCATCGGGGAGGTCGACCCGGGGCTTGACCCACATCGGGTGGATCGCCTCTGCGTCGAGGTGGACGACCTCGAGCTCGTCAAAGCCCCATTTGGACAGGAAGGGCGACGTGCGATCGCCCGTCAACGGGGACGCCACGGCGGGAGCAGACGGTTCGCCCGGCCGGCCGGGCACATCGTCGGATCGCCGCCCCAGCAGGATCTGCAGGGAGGCGATGGGCCTGCCGCCCTGCCCGATCGTCAGGCTCCGGTGACGCGAGGATCCACCGTCGCGTACGTTGGTGACGGCGATCTCAATGGCGGACCCGGCGATGCCGCGCTCGAGCAGATGCGCGTGCATCGACACCGGATCGAACGCTCCGCCCGCCGACTGCACCGCGGCGACGATGGCGAGCCCGAAGAGTTGGCCGCCGAAGATCGACGGACTGGCGATGACTCTCGTGTCGGCCCGCCGTGCCGCACCGTCGGGGGAAACCTTGAAGAGGTCCGCCAGGTTCGATCCCGTCGTCAGGGTGCTGCTCTCATGCACTGTCCCCGGCCACGCCGGCGAGGATCCCGTAGAACTCCTCGGGCCTCGAGGCGAACGGTGAGTGGTCCGTGTCGATGCTCTCTACCCGTCCCGCCTTGGTCGCCATGGCGCGCTGCAGTTCAGGAGGGAGCGTCCGGTCTCTCTCGCAGACGATGTAGGTCGTGGGAATGGAGCGCCAGGGATCGGCGCCCGGATTGGTGGCCATGCCCAAGGCCGCTGTTGGGCGCATGCGCGTCGAGGCCATGGTCGCAAAATCCACCGGTGTCTCGTTGTACAGGCAGCTGATCGTCGTCTCGGGACTGAAGACCATGAACCCCTCGGGCGTGTATTCGATCTTCTCCATCAGCGGCGAAGCGGGGTAGTCGCCGGCGAGGCTCATGATGTTCTCGTCCGCTCCCACGAGGATTGCCGCGACGTATACGAGGTGCTCGATGTCACTCCGCCCGCCCGCCGCCTTGGAGATCACGAGCCCCCCGTAGGAGTGCCCGACCAAAATCACGGACTCCGGCACGGTGTCCAGGCAGTCGCGCACCGTGGCCGCGTCTTCTTCGAGCCCGGTGAGAGGGAGGTCGAGGGACACCGACCGGTGGCCGTGCTCGGCCAGGTCTCGCTCGGTCAGCTCCCAGCACCAGGCGCCATGCCCGGCACCATGAACCAGGACGAAGGTACTCATCGGGCTGAACCCGGATCGACGGGCTGCGGCTCTGTCTGCATCATCGGCCTCCTGCGGTCATCGCGCGGATCAAAATAGCTTCCTGCGCCGGGTTGCCACACCGCTCAGGGCGTTGCCGCCCCGGCGTGGGCCAGGGCGAGGAGGGGAACGACATCGGCCAGAATGCGGAACGAATCGTTGAGGTGGGTGCAGGTGGTGGTGCCAGTGAACTCGGCGCGGACCTCGGCGCGCAGGTCGGCCACGCTCCGCCCGGCCAGTTGGGACGCGCTGGCGACGGCGCCAGGGCACTCCACCCATGGCAGCACGCTGGCTTCGGCCAGCACGCCGCCGATGTGCCGGCACCCGGGGTCGAGCCACCCGTTGACCACGTACTCGTGCACGGCCGTCTCCACCCCCGCCGCGTCGCGATAGCTGTCCCGAAAGTGCGAATCGAAGGCCCAGGTGGCGCGGTCGGCCGACGGGGGTAACAGGTCGAGGCGCCGTCGGCGGCGCGTCGCTTGTCGGCCGAGCGGTGCCATGACGTGCCACGAGAGCAGGTCCCCGGGCCGTTCGAGCACCGGGGCCACCGGCCCCATCGGTGTGGGGATCGAGCCCGTCGTGCGGAAGGTCACCATGATGGTCGCATCGGCCGCCCAGCCCGCGCACATGTCCTCCGATGCCTTGACGTGCTGCGCGAAGGCCCCACCGGCGCTGGCATCCCGGGGCGCCACTGGCGGCTGGGCTCGTTGTCGGGCATAGCCGGAGACGAGCGCCGCGCCGGGAAGGTCATCGAGCAACGTATGCAGGAGGGTGCGCCGCGCCGCATGGTCGGGCAGGACTGCGGCCATCCGGGCGCGGAACCCGGGCCCGACCACCGTGCCGAGCAGACCCGAGAGGCGGGGCTCCGCCGGCTCCGCCACGGCAGCCACGAGCGTGCGGTCGGCGCCGATGGTGGCCGTGAGGACTTGCTCGAACCCATCTGCGGGTGCCGATCCCTCGCTCGTGCGGAGGTCGCGCCCACGCGCGTCCACCATGGTCTCGCCGTCCATGCCATCCGGACGGCTCGAATCGATGCTGGTGGTGCGACGGACCGAGCCCTCGGCTCGCGCCGGTGAGGAAGGGAGGGGATCGGCCGGTCCCGCGCGTTGGGGGACCGTCACCATGTGGCACTGCCGCGGTGTGCGGGCGCGCCGCGCGAATGCGCCATCATGATGCGCACGGCGCGATCGAACTCCTCTTCGATGAGGGGGGCGAGGGGGGTGGGATCGGGGAGGTCGAGCCACCGGTCCATGGCCACCCGCAGTACGGCGAAGCCCATCACCGCGGCCAGCCGCGCGTCGGGATCCGGGCGGCTCAATTTGCGCCGGTCGGCCAGGGCCCACGCCATTTCGTCCTCGCTCCGGTTCCTCTGGTCGAAGTCCCTGCCGCGCAGGGCCGCCGAGGAAGACAGCGCGCCGCGCAGGGTGCGGATCCGCGCGACGTGCGGCTCGTTGACCGGGGCCGTGCACACCAGTGCGGCGCGGAGCGCCTCGACGTCGCTGAGCGACGTCGGCTGGCTCCTGATGGCGTCGGCCGCTCCCATGTGGTGGTCCAAAGGCAGCAGCACATCTTCTTTCGATTCGAAGTACCGGAAGAAGGTACGGGGCGAGACATCGGCCCGGTCGGCGATCTCCTCGACCGTGGTCGCCGCGTAGCCCTGGGCGGCAAACATCTCCATGGCCGCCTCGGCCAGGGCCCGCCGGGTCCGGTCCCTGTTGCGTGCCCTCCGATCGGGCGCGGCCGACGGAAGGTTCCTCGACGGCGTGCTCGTGGCTGGCGATGTGGTCATGGCGGCTGGATTCTGCCCGGGCACTCGGCTCCTTCGTCCGGCTTCGGAGGTAATGGCATTTGAATGTCAACTTGACACTCTAGTGCCAAAAGCACTAGCTTGCGGCGGCGCGTGGGGCAACTGGCGAAGTTCGAGATCCCGGAGAGCCGCGATCGGATGCTGGACCGGTCGATGGAGGCCATGGACCGGTCCGACCTCCTCGCGTACCAGGAACAGCGACTCCCCGAGGCGCTGGCGTATGTCGAGTCGCACTCGCCGTTCTTCGCCGAGACATGGAAGGCGGCGGGCCTCCGGGCCGACGAGGTCTCTTCTCTGGCCGACTTCTGCGAAAGGGTCCCGTTCGTCGACAAGGACACCATTCGCGCCTACCGCGGGGACCGGCGAGACTCGTTGGGCGGGCTGCGCCGCATGGAACACGTCGCCACGCTGTCATCGAGCACCGGCACCACCGGCGACCCCCTGGTGCTGCCCTCCGGGTACGGCTACGGCCCGACCGACGGGGGTGGGCTGGCCCGCGACTGGTGGGAGATCGGGGTGCGGCCGGGCGATGCCGTGGCCTTCATGCTGTTCACCTTCCGCGGCGCCGCGTGGCTGACGGCGCACGCCCTCGGCGCGTCGTGCGCGCTCTTCGATCACCATCCCGCCGAGTTCGCCCGCTGGAGCCGGGCCTCCGTTGAGCTCCAACCCACACTTCTGTACCTGCTGAGCGGACCCCTCATCATGGCCATGGCCTACATGGAGGAGGCGGGATTGCTCAGCTGCGACCTCACCGAGGTGTTCGCCAGCTACAGGGGCGTCGTCATCGGCGGTGAGCCCCTCGGTGCACGCGCCCGGGCCGATCTCGAGCGTTGGGGTGGCGAGCCATTTCTGCACACGGCCGTCGGCGATGTCGGCAGCGCGACCGAGTGCCGGGAGCACGACGGGCTCCACCTCAGCGAGGACTCGATGTTCGTCGAGATCCTCGATCCGCAAGGAACCGAGCCAGTGCGCGAAGGCGATGTGGGCGAGCTGGTGGCCACGACGCTGGTGCCGCGCAGCGCGAATCCGCTGATCCGTTTCCGGTCAGAGGACTTGGTGCGAGCCTCGACCGCCCCGTGCCGGTGTGGTCGCACGGGCATGCGACTGTGGCCGGTGGGGAGGAAGGGCGACGAGGTGGTGGTCGATGGGAGGTCCATCCTCCCCATGGATGTGTGGCAGATCGTCGAGGCAGTCCCTGAATCAACCGCCGGGTACTTCCAGATCGTCCGCACGGGTCGTTCGATGCCGCAGCTCAAGGTGCGCGTCGGATTCGACCCGGGCGAGACCGGTCGCGCCGCGGTGGCGGTGCGCGCCGACCTCACCGAGACCATCGCCTCCGTGTTGGGCATTGCGGCCCCGGACATAGAACTGGTCGACAACGAGGTGCTCCTGCGCCAGGGGCCGCCGCACAAGATCCCCCGGGTGGTGTCCTCGTGAGAGCGGGTGGCCAGATCCCCAAGATCGCGTTCGGGGATTCGATCTGGGGCTACGGTCGCTATGGCGCCGACCAGCTCCTTCCCCTCAGTCACGACGACATCCGGCACGACACCGCTGGTGCGGTACGCGCGCTCCGAGGCCTGGCCCTCCCCGACCGCTCGATCATCCTCTTGGTCTCCAAGGTGGCCGACATGGGTCACCTCCACCCCGTACAGGCGGCCGCACGCGAGCTGGGGCACATCGTGGCGAATGCCGACGCGTCGATCGGGGACGTGGAACGGGTGGCGATGTTCGTCCGCGTCCTTCCGATAGCAGCGGTCATCGGGGTCAACGTGGAGATGCTCGGCGGCATGGCGGACAGCGGCCTCGACCCGGCAGGGGTGCTTTCGGGCGTACCCGTCATCGTTGCGCTCGGTGCGGCATGTGATCAGCTGGTCGAGGCCGGCGTCGATGCCCTCCGCCTCGAGCTGCTCGGACCTGTGCTGGCCATGGAGTGCCGGAGCCGGCGCCTGCACATAGACGGGGTCCGGTGGTCCATCGAAGAGATGGGCGGGACACTGAGGGTGTCGAACCTCGCTCCCCGGGCTCTGTCCGTTCGGTCATTCGACACGGGACGCCACGGGCGAGTGACGGCGGAGATCTGCCCGTGCGCCCGCTTCGACCCCGTCATCGAACTGGCGGCCGAGGGCGGCGGGACACCGGCATGAACGGCCGCAGCGCCGGCGCGGAGGCGACTGTGCCGGCGCTGCTGCGCGGGCACGCGCGGAGCCGTCCCGACGTGACGGCCGCCATCTGTGGGGATGTCCGCCTCACCTGGGGACAGCTCGCGGACCGGGTTTGCCACCTTGCCGGGGCGCTGCACGCCGCCGGCGTCCGCCCGGGCGATCGCGTCCTGTGGTTGGGCCAGAATTGCCATCGCCTCGTCGAGACCCTGGCGGCCTGCGCCGAGATCGGCACCATCTTCTGCCCGGTGAACTGGCGGCAGTCCGTCGCCGAGCTCATCTTCGTCCTCGAGGATGCAGATCCCTCCGTGGTCTTCTGGCAGGAGGACGAGGTCGGGGCGACGATCCGATCCGCTCGTGCCGGTGCCGGCGTCTCGCCGCGGTGGATCCGACACGACGCCGATGGACCCGGCAATGGATCCGACAGCGACGACGTGACCTTTGAGCAATTCATCTCTGGCGCTCCCCCCTTGCCGACGCTCGCGCCGGCCACCCCCGGCTCTGCCCTCTTGATGATCTACACCGGTGCCTTCGAAGGCCACCCGCACGGAGCCTGCCTGAGCAACCGGGCGCTGGTCACGGCAGGGATCGCCAACGCCATGGTGCGCGAAATGCGACCTGACGACGTCTTCTTGAACTCGGGGCCCCTCTTCCACCTCGGCACGTGGATGTGCACCCTGGCCACACTGGTGCTCGGCGCCACCAACGTCTTCGTGAGTCGGGTCGACGCGGATCTCCTCTTGGGGGTGATCGCCGATCACCGCTGCACCGGTGCCTTCCTGATGCCCACCACCGTCCACGACCTGGTGCAGCTCAACGCGGAGATGGGGTGTGACCTCCGCAGCCTCCGGTGGCCAGCCTCCCTACCCCAATGGGATGCCATGGTGTCACCCGACGACAGTGCATGGGCCCGCCGCCCGGGAGGGACGGGGCAGACGGAGGTCGGCGGCATGGTGACGTTCTCCGCGCTGGGGGGCGAAGGGTTGCACGGACGGCCGTTCCCCCTCATGGATCTCCGCGTCGTCGATCCGGAGGGAGTGGACGTGCCCGTGGGAGAGGTCGGAGAGATGGTGGTCCGGGGCCCGATGGTGATGAACGGCTACCACAACCGGCCCGAGCTCAACGCCTACAAGTTCCGCGGGGACTGGTACCACACCGGTGATCTGGCCCGTCGCCACGGCGATGGCTCGGTGACGTTCATCGCACCGATGTCCCGCATGATCAAATCGGCGGCCGAGAACATCTATCCGGCCGAGGTGGAAGCATGCCTGCGCCAGCATCCTGACGTGCGCGCCGCCGCCGTGATCGGCGTCCCCGACGAGCGCTGGGCGCAGTCGGTCAAGGCGATCGTGGTCCTCGAAGCCGGAGCAACGGCGAACGCCGGAGCATTGATTGCACATTGCCGTTCGGCGATCGCCTCGTACAAGAAACCGCGCAGCATCACGTTCGTCGACGAACTGCCCATGCAGGGATTCGCCGTCGATTACGACGCACTGGACAAGGAGCACGGAGGCGGGGGGTACCCCGGAGGGGGGTATCGCAGTGCCTGACGAGAGCGGGCGACTTCTGAGGGACCGCACGGCGATCGTGGGAGTCGGCGCCACGCCCTTCTACCGTCGTGGCGCCTCGGCCCCCCAGAGCACCTTGGAGTTGGCCGGCAAGGCGGTGCTGGCGGCGCTGGCCGATGCCGGATTGCGGCCGGACGATGTCGACGGCTTCGCGCTGTACTCGGGGGGTGGGTTCGACCCCGCGTTGCTGGCGCAGACCCTCGGCATCCCCAACGTCCGCTTCATGGCCACCCTGACCGGGGGCGGTGGGGGCGCCCCCGGTGCGGTGGGGCTGGCGGCTGCGGGCATCGTCTCCGGGCATGCCGACGTCGTCGTCAGCGTGATGGCCATGCAACAGCCCGGCGCGGCGCGGTTTGGTTCGGTCTTCGGCCGCAAGGAACCCGGCGCCTACGCCGCCCGCCCGACCCCCGAGTCCGATTTCATCGCCCACGCCGGCCTGATGGGCCCGGGTCAGATGTTTGCCATCCTCACGCAACGTCACATGTACCAGTACGGCACCACCCGGCGGCACCTGGCCGAGGTGGCCATCTCCACTCGGGAGAATGCCCGCAACCGCCCGTCGGCCCTGATGCGATCGCCTCTGACCGAGGAGGACTACTTCGCCGCCCGGATGATCTCTGAGCCCTTCTGTCTCTTTGACTACTGCCTCGAATGCGACGGTGCCGTCGCCGTGGTCACCACCTCGGCAGAGCGGGCCCGCGATCTGCGACAACCGCCGGTGTACGTCACGGCCAGCGCGCAGGGAGGGGCGGGAGACTGGGGCCAGGCCATCATGTGGATGGGCATGCCCGACGACACATTCGCCTCCTCGGGTCATCGCCCTGTGGCCAAGGACCTCTACCGCAGGGCCGGTCTCGGACCGGCCGACGTGGACGTCGCCCTCCTCTATGACCACTTCACCGGCATGGTGCTCATGCAGCTCGAGGACTACGGGTTCTGCCCCATCGGTGAGTCGGGGCCATTCGTGGCCGACGGGAACATCCGTTACCTCGGAGGCTCCATCCCGGTGAACACACATGGGGGGAACCTCTCGGACGCGTACATCATCGGGTTCACCCATGTCGTGGAGGCGGTCGAGCAACTGCGCGGTTCGGCGGTCAACCAGGTGGCCAACGCCGAAGTGGCGCTGGTGACCGGTGGACCGGCGCCGTTGCCGGTGAGCGGCCTGATACTCAAGAGGGAGGCGACCGGTGCCTGACGTGCGTACCAGTGACCACGACGACGTCGCGCTGGCGGCGCCGGTGGCCATGGTGTCACTGAACCCGAACGCATGGACGGAGCCGTTCTGGGTGGCGGCCGGACAGCACCGCCTCACCGTCCAACGCTGCCTGGCCTGCGGGACCGTCCGGCATCCGCCCGGGCCGTTCTGCCCCCGGTGCCGCACCCAGGACAGCGACTGGGTGGACCTGAGTGGCCGCGCCACCCTCTACAGCTTCACCGTGATCCGCCATGCGCTGGCACCGCCGCTGCGGGCGTACCTGCCCATGGTCATCGCCGTCGTGGCACCCGACGAAGCACCCACCGCCCGGCTGGTGGCCAACCTCGTCGAGGTGGCCGTCGGCGACGTCGCCATCGGAATGCCCCTCGAGGTGGTCTGGGAGGATGCCGGCGACGGTGTTGCCGTCTTCCGGTTCAGACCTGCCGCCCCGGCATTGCGCCGGACCAAGGAGACCAGCTCATGACCCAGACCCAGCAGATCCTCATCTCGACCGATTCACATGTCACCGAGCCGATCGAGCTGTACGCCGAGCGCGTGGACGTCAGCTACCGCGATCGCGCGCCGCACATTCGTAACAACGATGGCTGGCGCACCCTGTTCGTCGAAGGCCTCAAGCCGCGCAAGCTCATGACCGAGCGCGAGCTCGATGTGGCGATCGTCGGTGGGCCCGATCCGGATCAACGGCTTCGGGAGCAAGCCCAGGACGGCGTATCGGCCGAGGTCATCTTTCCGACGTTCGCGCTCCAGGCGTGCTTCACCTCCGATGAGGCCGGGCTCCAGCTCGCACTCTGTCGGGCCTACAACGACTGGGCGTTGGAGACACTGGGCGGCCATCACCGGATGTTGCCGGTGGGCCTTGTCCCGATGATCGATCTCGACGATGCGATCGCGGAGGCAACCAGATTGGCCAACCGTGGATTCCGCGCCCTCTTCCTGCCGGCCCGGGTTCCGCACCGGGCTTACAACGACCCCGAATACGACCGCTTCTGGGCCGTGGCGCAGGACCTCGGACTCCCCCTCACGTTCCACTCCGGCACGGGATATGAACCCCGGATCGCCAGAGGGCCCGGGGCCGCCGTCATGAACTACATCCTTGGCGCGCAGCTCGATGGTCCGACGGTGATCCTCGCCATGGCGGCCGGTGGGGCACTCGATCGATTTCCCGGCCTGCGCATCGTCACGGTGGAAACCGGGGCGGCCTGGTTGGCGTGGATCATGATGCAGGCAGATCTGATCTATGAGGCCCACTCGATGTTCTTCAAGGAGCGCCTCTCCATGAAGCCGAGCGAGCTGGTGGCTCGCCAGGCGCATGCCACCTTCATGTACGACCCCGTCGCCATCAACAACCGGTACGTCACCGGTGTCGAGACCATCATGTGGGGCAACGACTACCCGCACCCAGAGGGCACCTGGCCCAATTCCGCTGGCGCATTGGCCGAGCAATTCAAAGATGTCCCCGACGGTGAAAGGGCAGCCATGGTCTGCGGGACCGCGGCGCGGGTCTTCGGATTCGACGTGGACCTCCTGCAACAGGCGGGGTGACGATCCCGATCTCCGAAAGTCCGCGTGCCGGGGCGACCACGTGAAACACGGGCCTCGGGCGCGCCCGGGTTCGCCCTGACCGCTCGAGCCGTCGCGCCATTGACAGTGGCGGCTCGCCGGGAACTAGCATCCCGCAACACACATTGCGCACAGGTCTATGCCACGTGCTGGTTCACGCGGGGGTGTGAGTGTCACGGATTCACGGCGCCAGCCGAACGGAGCCTTCGGCCCAGATTGACGATCTGACGACTTTCACGGATCAGTTCCTGCCCCTGACGCCCGATCACTAGGGGGCCGGACATTGCCTGATGTCTTGCGACGGCATGGGGCGACGGTGGAGGTGATAGTCCTCTCGGACAGCCATCTTCCTCGGGGGCTCGACGCCCTCGGCGATCAGGTGCTCCGGTCCGTGGCGGAGGCGGACGTCGTGCTCCACGCCGGCGACATCACGTCGCTCCAGGCCCTCGAGGAGCTGCGTTCCATCACGGAGATCGTTGCCGTGCTCGGGAACAATGACCGCGACCTGGCAGGAATGCTGCCGGATCACCAGCTCCTCGAGCTTGCAGACGTGTCGATCGCCCTGGTCCACGACAGCGGAGCGACGAAAGGGCGCGCCAATCGGCTCCATCGTCGGTTCCCGGGTGCGCAGCTGGTCGTGTTCGGGCACAGTCACATCCCGGTCAACGAGTTGGGTATCCACGGCCAGATCCTCTTCAACCCCGGGTCGCCCACCCAGCGCCGGTCCCAACCGCACCGGAGTTTCGGTCGCCTCACCCTTCGCGACGGCACGATCCTGAGGCGACAGATCGAAATCGTCCTCGAGTGAGACCGGCGGTCCCGACCGCCGACTCAGCGAGCAGGTGCCGACCTCGAGAAGGGTCGGCTACAGCGGCGCTGGTACCACCGTCTCCCCTGTGTGCAGGTAGTGGATGAGAGCTTCCGCCGAGAGCGCAGGGCTGTACAAGTGACCCTGAGCGACCTGGCAACCCAATCGGCGAAGTGACGCGAGCTGGGAGGGAGTTTCGACCCCTTCAGCCACGGTATCGAGGCCAAGAGCCTCGGCGATCGAAACAATGGAACGCACCAGGGCAACTGCCCGCTCGTCTTCGTCCAATGATGCGACGAAGGATTGATCAATTTTGACGATATCGATGGGAAACGAGCGCAGATACGCGAGGGACGAATACCCGGTGCCGAAATCGTCGATGGCAAGCCGAGCACCGATTTGTTTCAGCTCGTCCAATTGTTGATGAATCGAAGGTGAGTTCACCATGAGCGTTCTCTCTGTGATCTCCAAGATGAGCGCTGTAGCCGGCAGTCCGGATTCCGCCAACGCGTTGCGCACGTATCCGCAGAGGTGACCGTCGATGATTTGATGAGGCGACACGTTGACTGAAATCGTGAGCTGACGGCCGAGATCTATCGGCTGCCACGCGCTGCCTTGCCGGCATGCTTGCTCGAGCACCCATTTCCCCAGCCGAACGATCAGACCGGTATCTTCTGCGACGTTGATGAAATCGACCGGGAACAACATTCCCCGGGTTGGATGACGCCAACGAAGAAGGGCCTCCACGCCGACCGTTCTCCCGGTGCCGATATGGACGGTCGGCTGCCAATGAAGAACGAACTCCTCCTTCTCTATGGCGTTGTGGAGCTCAGCTTCCAATCGAGATCGGCTGGCAACCTGCTGTTGCAATATTGGCTCGAAGAATGCGAGGCGGTTCCTGCCGTTCGACTTCGCCTCGTACATGGCGACATCCGCGTCCCGCAGGATGTCCGCGGTGCCCTTTTCTTGGGTCAATTGGACGATGCCTTCGCTGGCGGTCACGATGACCCGTCCCGTTGGCAGGTCGAATGGTTCCGCCGCGGCAGCCACGAGGCGCGCTCCCAGTGACCTCGCGATGCCCGAGTTCGCTGCCCTGATCAGGACGGCGAATTCGTCGCCGCCGAGGCGGGCAGCCACATCGATGGAGCGGATGGTGTCGCGGATGCGCTGGGCAAACGCGATGAGGATCTCATCCCCGACCGGGTGGCCAAATGTGTCGTTCACGCTCTTGAAGCCGTCGATGTCCAGCAAGAAGAGAAAGGAATCGCCTTCCATCGCATCGAGTTCATTGAGAGCCCGATGGATCTCACGGAATAGCCCGAGCCGGCTCATCAATCCAGTCAGGCCGTCTTGACTGACCTGTGCGGCAAGCAGATCGGTCTGCTTGCGACTCCGTGCACTGCGATCCGCCATCACCTCTCCGACCAGTAGCCAGATGATGAGCGCAATCCCGAGCCGTACGTCAATGGCCGGCGTCACGCGCACTTCGGACAGCAGATAGACGGGGCCTGCAATGGGCAGGGCAAGCAGCGGCACGAGGCGCGACTGCGTGAGCCCGATGTAGAGAAACGAGAGGGTGATGAACCCGAGGTAATTGCTGGCAATAGCTCGGTCAATGCTCGCCGAGCCGATCAAGGTAACCGCCACAATTGCCGGAAAGACCAGCAGCCAGCGTGCGGATAATCGGGACCAGGGGAGCGAGAGCAACCCGAGGGCGGTCGCACTCGCAGCGAGCTCGAGTCCCAACGCCCAGAAGATGGAATGAGACACCGGAGACAACAGCCAGAAGGTGGAGAGCATCGCCACTGGGAGGGAACCAACCAGACCTGCGCCCAGCAGAGCATCGCGGCGTCCCGCCCGGCGGCTGCCCATTTTCGGATAGGAGTCATCGGCCAGAACGCGGGGCATCGTCCACCCCTTCGTGTCGTCTCTGAAGCGAAATGCGTCGGCGACGTGGCTCTTTCCCATCGTCGACAACGGTAGGTTACGCATCAGTAAATTAACCAGGATCTAGGGCTTTTCTGGCGCTCGTCAACCCCCGTTCTGCTCGTTTGCCACCGATTGGCCACCGCCGTGCAACCCAGATGACCTTTCCGGCACGCGTGGGGATCGCTGGTGCACCCCGGGAGACGCGACGAGGCGACGACGCGTCAGTCGATGACCAACTGCGCACTCATGGTTTGCAGGCTCTCCGCTGGTACACCGGCCGCCAAAGCCCATTCACGTGCTCCCCCGTGGCGTTCATAGAGAAGGACGAGAAAGGTTTCCATCGTTTCCGGCGCTGCGTGAACACGCTCCGGCGGAATCTCAGCCACCCGCTCACCCCACAACGGATCGCGGCGCAGGCGATCCAAAATGAGGTGCATTCGTGTTGCGGTGATGGCGTAGTCAGCAACGATCATCGAATGTTCCACGCCCAAGATGTCGAGGACCAAGGCGGCAAGGACTCCGGTACGATCCTTGCCGGCAGCGCAATGAAAGACCGTCGGATGGTTCTTGGGGTCGGCCACCACCTCGAGTGATTGCGCGAGGGCGGAACGGCCAACCTCGAGGTACCACAGGTAGCGCTCGGCCGGATCATCTTCCGATGGAGCGGGGTTGGCCGCGGATTCTCCTCCCTCCTCCTGGAGTACCGAGGCATGCAGATACGCTATCGGGGCTTCGCCCAGCAGGCCTCGGCCACTCCGCTCCACCTCGGAGCGGGTGCGAAGGTCGATCACATGGGCCAGACCGACCTCGTGGAGCAATCGCAGATCGTCCTCCGTCAGTTCATGAAGGGCGTCACTGCGAAAGAGCCGACCCCATCGGGTGGTGCGTCCGTCAACGGTCGGGTAGCCACCCAGGTCCCGAAAGTTGCAGGCGCCCACGAGAGGCAAGAGACGGTCGCGGGTGTCCATCCGACCATCATGACGGGTCACGGGCATCGTCGTGTCTCGCCTTCCTGATTCGCACCGTCATCACGGGGTTCGCGCAATGCGCACACCCCGAACTCGTGGTCGCCGGTGCCCGCCGACCTCCCTGCGTCCGGATGGGGCGCAATGGCCCTCTGACGGGGCTTCGTGCGCCCCTCTCCACCCAGGGGTGGAGAGGGAACGAGGAAACCACCTACGAACCACCCACGGCTGGATTCGTCACGGCCCCCTCCCATGTGACGGTGGACGGATACCCCACACGAAAGTACGCCACCATGCCCATAGATGTGCTGATCGTAAATATCGCCGTGCTGTTCGCGGTGCTCGAAGCTGATCTCGGGCGCCGCAAAATCAGCACCTTCCGTATAATGCGGCCCCTTTTGATGGCCGCGGGCATCATTCCGCTATTCGTGCAGCATGTAGCCACAGCCGGCAACGGTGCAACCCTCGAAATCATCCTGACCGGCCTGGGCGTGCTCCTCGGCCGGTCGCAGGTGCGCCACCAGTCCGCGCACGAGCTGGCGGTCTGAGATGAACGTCACCACCATCTGCATCACCATTGCACTCGTGGTCTTCGTCCTGGCCAAGCGAATCAGAGGCCAGGCGGTCCCGACACCGAAGAAGCTCCTATTGCTTCCGCTCGTCGTCAGTCTGCTCGGCGTGCAAAATGTCTCGCACGCCAAAGGCAACACCGCCGATGTCGCCGTGGTGGTGGCCGGCGCGGTCATCTCCTTCGCACTCGGCCTCCTGCAGGGTCGAATGGACAGGCTGACGACGGTGAACGGGTCGCCCTGGATGAGCTGGGGTACGGCATCGGTCGTGATCCTGGTCGTCAATGTCGTGGCCAAGTTGGCACTCGATGCCGGCGGAGTGCTGGCCGGCGGCACGTCGGCAGCACTGAGCAGCTCTATTCTCTTGAGCCTGGGGCTCACGCTCTTGGGCGAGGCCGCCATGATCTGGCTGCGCACGGACCCGGCGCTGACCGGCGCCATGCGATCGGCACGCTCCTACGGTGGCAGCGTGCACGGATCGGGCGGGCCCTTCGGGCGGCCACCACTCGGGTGAGAGAGAGCGTGCATGGATTCCATCATCATGTTGGGGCAGGCTTAGCGTGATGAAGACGGCTGGGTCCGAGTCGTGGAGCGTCACTGTCGGTGGGGGGCAGATGGAACATGCCGTCCTCTACGTACGTGATGCGTGTCGGCTGATACCACCAGCAGACGCAGACAATCCCCCACCTCTCGCCGGTGGGATCATCGAAGCTGAAACTTCGCTTGACCCTCGAGATCTGGCTGACGCTTCCGACGCATGGCTCCGTTGGTGGAGACGAATCGTACGCCTGGACTGCACAACAAGCCATCTGCCTCCCTATGGAAGGCAGACAGACGCCAACGAACGAGGGGCCCGATTGCAGGCCCGCGAGGCGGTCTTCGACCCACCGGCGTTTGCAAGCCTGATGGACGTTCCATCACTTCAACTCGCGGCCCGACAAGCCAATCGGGCGGCACTCGGTTGGTGGAGCCATGGGCGAACGTTCGCGGCAGGCCATAGGTCCCACGGGCGCGATGCAAAGGTGGTCGCCGAAGAGATGATCGACACGTACCAAGTCAGCCCTGCTCGAGTGCACGCCACAATATTCGTACTCTCGGTTGCTCGGGAATGGTCTTTCTTCCCGGCGCCGGGTGTGGCGATGTGCTCGGCGTCGGTCATCGCGGATTCCGAGTTGTACGGGCCTCTCCTGCGTCGTGCCTTCGAGTCAGGTCTCTCAAGAACACCGCCTGGGGTTGACTAGCCCCCATGCGACGTGTGGGGGCATTGTTCCCTCGGCGCGCTGTCGGGACCCTCTCCATAGCCGTTCTCCTCACTTTCGGAGTGGGTCCATTGCTGGCTCCCCTCGCAGCGGCGAAGGTCCCACCGACCACTGTGAACCCCAGGGCAGAAGTGATAGATGGGGTTCCGCTGGTTCCGATCACCGCCAGCCAGCGGGCCGATTGCGAGAGGTTGGCCGACCATCTGAAAAGGCGAGCGCCCTGTCCCGGCCTCCTCCCGGTTCCGATACCGGTAGCGCCGACGTCATCCGCTGCGTCGTGCCTCGGAACGCTCGGGGAGACGGCATGTGGACCGGCGGCAATGCAAGTGACTGGCGATATCTTCCTGCTGAGCCAATCGAACTTCCAGGTACCTGCTGGTTACGTTGGCGTGACCTTTCAGCAATACAACGGGACCGTTGTTCCCGAGCCTTCAGTCAACGGCGGGCCGCTCGGACACTTCGTGTTCATGGCCGGGCCAGACCTTGGGGGCTACCTGCGGCATGAGACCGGCAAGCATGTTCCTCCCGTGCCTCGCTACTGCACACCGATGAAGGTCGCCACAACGATCCGGGTGCATGGGAGTGCGGCGACGTTGTACCAGTGCTCCGATTCATCTCGCGGTCCCGGCGAAATCGAGTTGCTCACGGGACATGACCTTCTGGTATGGAACGACGCGGGGATCACGAGCGAGGTGAGCTTCCACGGCCACAGCCAGGTCAATGTGGACCTCGATATTGCGGAAGCCGATGCCACGATCCTGGTTGCGCCGCCCAAGGGATGAGTGGGGCTCGCACCAGACGCTGAGTCCGATGGTGGAATCCGTTCAGCCGGAGGAAGACGACACGCCCTCCGCCCAAGCGGGCAGGATCACGGGGTCCCACGTCTGGCCGTGATCATTGGTCACGAGAAGGGCGGCGGCACCGACAGAGGTGCCAACCGTGATGCACCGCTGGTCGCTTGTGCAGGTGATCCCGTAGAGGTTGCCGACGCCGTTGGGGATGGCTTGGACCGCTGGCGCTGCTCCGGTCCCGCTCGTCGTAATGATCCCCGCTCCCCGATTCGGTGCACCACCGCCGACCCCGATGCACTCGTCAGTCCGGGGACAGGCGATGCCGGCCAGACCCTGGTAGTTGTCCGGGGACCTCCCTGCCACCTTCCAGGTGCGGCCACCATCGGTGGTTGCCACGACACGACCTCGCCACGCCGGTGCGGGCCCCAATCGCGCCACGGTGGCCAGAAGACACCGGCTGGAGCTTCTGCAGCTCAGGAGATCCGGACTGCCGGCGGTCGAGTCTCCAGGTCCAAGGGGTGCCAACAACGGCCCGATCGTCCCGACCCGTTGCCAACGTCCGATGGGCGCGTCCGCAAAGAGGCGGAGCACCACCACGCCCTGTTGCGCTGCGGACGCCCCTTCGGCGTCGGAACTCACGGCGAGGCAGTGGGACGGCGCGGTGCAGCTGAGAGCGGCGATGCCGGGCACCCCGGCGGGCAACGTCGCCCGCCGCCAGGTTCGGCCCGAGTCGTGGCTGAAGGCCAGAAACCCCCGCCCGAAGGGCCCACCACTGGCTCCGGCGACCCAACACGCCGTCGGGGTGGGGCAGGCAAGGGCGCTGACCACAGTGCCAGCCGCAAAAGGAGTCGATCGCCAGGTCGTCCCGGCATCGTCGGTCGAGACGGAGAGTGACTGCGATGTCAGCCAATTGCTGCCGACCGCGATGCACTGCCGCGGTGCCGGGCAGGCCACCGCAGCCAGGGGAGGCATGCCCGGCGGGACAGGGAGAGAGCGCCAGACGCTGCCGCCGTCCGTAGTGGACAAGGCGGCGCCGTAACGAGTGGCCGAGATCCCCACGGCCAGGCACGCCCGGGCGTTCCAGCACGAGACGCCGTGCAGACCTCCGAGGGGCACGGGGATCTGCGACGGCGACCAGGTCGTCCCGGCATCACTGGTCGCCGCAGCGAACAGCCAATCCGACTGGCCCTGGCCGACCACCACGCAGTCCGAGAAGGAGGGGCACGACAGCGCCACGAGCGACAGGAAGCTTTCTTGAATTTCCGCGGGACCACTCCCGTGCGTCTGCCCAGATGGACCCACCAGGGGGCTCCACGATGCCCCGCCATCGTGACTGATGAGGAGGTTCGCCTGGGGGAACGAGAAATCCATCGCCACCGCGAGGCAGATCGTCGGACTCGGGCACGACACAGAGGAGGGAGCGCCCGGACCGTCGCCGGTCGCGCTCTGCCAGCCGGGTGCCTCCTCCCACGAGGAGCCGCCGTTGGTGGTGAAAAAGGCGTCACCGGACTTGGTCCCGGCGAATAGCCCCGTGAGGATGCACTGCGCACCGGTCGTGCAGTGGATGGAGCTGATGGTGATGCTCGAACGGACATGACCAAGGAGGAAGTACCCGGTTGGGACGGCGACCTGGGACCAGCGGGCTCCGCCATCGGAACTTGCCACGATCACCTGGGGGACGTTCCCCGTGGCGGCATCGGTACGGAACCCCTCGCCCCCAGCGAGACAGAAGCCGCTCGAGGTACACGAGATGGTGGAAAGTCCGGCGATGGCCGGGGGTATTCCGGCCGCCGACCACGTCCGACCGCCGTCTGTGCTGAATACCGCCGCCATTCCGGCCGAACCCCGAGAGGCGGCCACCGGCCATTCGCCGATCGCCGCACAGACAACGGCCGACTGGCACGACACCGCGTCAAGGGGGAGCGTGGAACCGGGCACCGTCGGCTCTTCCCACGAGGCGCCTGCGTTCTCCGAGAGCAACGCCACGGCAGAGTGGGTGCTGCCCCCCGTTCCCTGTCCGACGGCAATGCAGTCCGACTCGGTGACGCAGATCACGTCGACGAGGTCCCTCACTCCGGCGGGTACCGAGCCCGGAACCCATGTCGCGCCGCCAGTGCGAGAGGTCAGCACCTGTCCCATCCCACCGGTGGGCGAAGTCTCGCTGCCGTTCCCCGCGCTCGCGCCCGAAGTGCCGACCGCGACGCACGTGGACCCCGTGCACGACACCCCCGAGAGGAGTGCCGGCGTCGCCCATTTCGTGCTGGCGTAGGCCTGTGCCCTGGTCGTAACCCTGGTCGACGTAAGGCCGTCCCCCGATGATCGGGCCCCCTGACGTGCCGCGCCGACCGGGGAACTCCCGGTCACTGCCTGGGCCCCGACGAGGAGCACCGCAAGGGTGGTCACGACACCGGCGGACCACGAGAAGCGGCGACGCCTGCGGCGGTGTCGTCCCGCTTGGCTGATGCGCCCTTGGGCTCGCTCGTCCAGGACCGACTGCGGAGGGCGGCAATTGGCTGCGGTGCCGCGCTTGGACACGCCGGCACCGTGCCCACCTTTCCTCACAATCTCCTTCACGTCAGCCGGGGCGAAGAGGTTGACACAATCTCCCGCGCTACGGCAGTAAGGCTGCCGGGGATGGTCGCGGATCCGGGCAACGGCCGAACAGCCGACGCCCGGCCTTCCCAGTACCGCCAGCGGGTCAGACCCGTTGTGGAAAATCGGGGGACGGCACCTTCGAGATTGTGCACGTCGGTTGCGCAGAGCGCGCCACGGTGATGTGTAGCGAAGACCTATCGACGCCACAGGCCGCCTACAGGGATCTCACACGAACGGCTGGCACTCTCTGTAGGAGAAAGCTGCATGAGTAACAGAAGCGAATCATGGCCGATTACAACCAGACAACCCCCCACGAGATCCTTCCGACACGCCAGGTATCGAAAACAACATCAAGGCCGCCCGCCGCTGGGAGTTCAGGCGGTGGCGCTGCGGTGCCTCCCCCGCCTGCATCTTCGGCACACCGGCCGGCGGCGATGACCAGGGCCAAGCAGCAACGCCGGCCAAGGATACGGCGATTGTTGTTGGCCGCTGCGGCGATCGGTCCGGCAATCGGACTATCGGCCGGTCTCGCCACTTCCCCCTCGGCATCGGCAGCACAACCCGTGTCCGGCAGTCACCCCGCGGGCGGTCCCGGAGCTGGCGGTCGCGGATCCAACGCGCGATCTGGACCGGCCGCAGGGGGCGCATCCGGCACGGTCGGCAGCGTGTCCACGACGAGCTTCACGCTCACGACATCAGCGGGTCAGAAGGTGACCATCGATGAGGCCTCCTCCACGAAATACAAGAGGGGGACGAGCTCGATCTCGGCGAGCGCCATCACAAAGGGCAAAAGAGTCCTCGTCCTCGGGACGACCAGTGGAACGACCATCAAGGCCGCGCAGGTCATAGTGCAAACGACTGGCGGCGAAAGTACGGCTTCCACGGCGGCAAAGGTGATCCCTTTCCAGCGCGGCGCACCGACCACCTCAAAGCAGGCCGGCCAGATCCCGGCGAACTGGAGTCAGGGGTCGGGGACGATCGTCAGCGGAACGGCGGCGAATAAGGCCACCGAAGCTGCGCTTGCCGCCTACCCGGGGGGCATCGTAGACCGCGTTGTGAAGTTGAGTAACGGCGAGTACAACGTCCACTACATCGGCGTGAACTGGCCGCACCACGTCTTCGTCAACCAGGACTTCAAGGTCGTGGGCGCGGAGTAACACCCATCGATGATTCGGCTCGCGGCTCTTCGAAGGAGACCTCAGCGTTGAAGGACAGTCCTCAGGCGACGGCCGCGCCGATCAGACGACCGAGCCCAAAGGTGACACCGGCGGCCAGGAGTCCGAAGATGAGCTGGCGTGAGCCCGAATAGAGGGGGTTGCGCCCGGTCAGTAGGGAGATCAGAGCGCCGATCACGAACAACCCCGACGCCGCGGCCATGATGGCCGCCACGACCGCTGCCGTGCCGCTCACGAAGAAATACGGAACCAGAGGGATGATCGCCCCCAACGCGAAGAGGACGAACGAGGACCCACCGGCCGAGTACGGCGAGCCGCCCAGGGTGGACGGATCCAGACCGAGCTCCTCCCTGACCATCGCGTCCAGAGCGCCCTGCTCGTCTTCCATGAGGCGCGCGGCCACCTGTTCGGCTTCTCCTTGGGGAAGGCCCTTAGCCTCGTAAATGAGGGCGAGCTCCTCTTCCTCCTCGTCGGGCACAGAGCGGATCTCCGCCGCCTCGGTGTGAACCTGGCGCTGGGAGAGCTCCCGAGCGCTCTGCACCGATACCCACTCGCCGATGGCCATGGAGAAGGCTCCGGCCAGGAGTCCGGTAAGGCCGGCGATCAGGATAACGGTGCTCTTGAACTGTGCACCGGCCACGCCCATCACCAACGCCAAGTTCGACGTCAGCCCGTCGTTGGCACCGAGGACCGCTGCGCGCAGGGCGTTCCCGCCCGGCGCGCGGTGCCGTCCCTCCAAGCGGGCCAATGTCTCGCCGGCGAGGCCCTGCGGCGATCCGCCGGCCACAAAGCGCAGGACCCGGGCGTGTGAGCGCTCCTGGTCACGCATGCTGGTCCCCGCTGTCTCGGGCTGGTCGTCGTAGTCGCCCTGGTCGACCTGCTCGAAGGTCGCCACGGTGGGCAAGACGAGCCTCGGACCAAATCGGCGCGCCAAGAACGCCATCGTCTGGGCTCGCCACGAGGGACGACGGGGCTCGGGATCGGCTCCAATGGAGCGAAGTCGCTCCTCCCAGAAGCCGAGATGTCGCTCCTCAACCTCGGCCAACCGGTCGTACACCGACGAGAGCTGCGCGCTCTTCTCCGCGCTGGCCATAGCCCGGTAGACGGCGGCCGAGTCGATCTCGCCTTGGAGGTTGGCGCGAAAGCGCGCTTCGTCGGCGGCCGACGGGGCCAGAGAGGGCTGGTCGGCGCTCATCTCAGGTCCGAACCTGCTCGGGCGTGTTCGGCGACACCCGGTCCTCCACCATGCGAATGGCGGGAGGACTCATGTTCGGACGACCGGAGTATCCCCTCGGAGACCCTGCCCGGCCGCGCTCACATCGAGCCCACCGGCGCCACCGCGCACGAGGCCCCGCCAGCGCTCGGCGATCGCGGCAGCGATCGGCGCTGCCCCAGTACCAGCAGCAGAGGTAACGAGGTCGAGGTCCTTCAGGGCCCACTCCAACGCGAAATCGGGGTGGTAGTCCTGATCGACCATCCTGGCGAGCTTGCTCAGCGCGTACGGTGACGCCAGGGGGTTGTCGCGCAAGGCGTCGAAAAGCGCGGAGGTGGGCACGCCCAGTCGCTCTGACAGTGCAGCCGCCTCGGCCGCGCCTTCGGTCTGGAAGGCCAACCACGTGTTCAGCACGAGCTTCATCGCGCTGCCGGCGCCTGCCGGACCGAGCCACAGCGTGGCTCTTCCCAGCGCAGCGAAGACCGGTTCGAGTGACTGCGCCGCCCCAGGCGGGCCAGACGCCAGGATGAGGAGTTGGCCGCTCTCGGCCGGTTGCCGGCTTCCCGAAACCGGCGCGTCGACGAAGGCGACGTCGGGTCGCCGGGTGCGGATCTCTGTGACCAGCTCCTCGGTCGCGTCGACACCGATCGTCGCCATCTGGACCCAGATCGAGCCGGGCCGCATTGCACCGAGGGCCTGTCCGTCGAACATGACCTCGGCAGTCGCTTCGGCCGTCGGCAGCATAGTGAGCACCACGTCCGCGTCCCTCACGGCGTCAGAGACCTTCCCAAAGGCAGTGGCCCCGAGATCGACCAGGGTCTCCGTCGAGGCCGGATGCCGCGACCATGCGTGCACGCCGATTCCAGCTCCGAGGAGCCGAGAGGCCATCGCAGCCCCCATCGTGCCCGTTCCGATCACCGCCACGTGCGACATCGGCTCTTTCCTCTGATTCAAAGCGGTCATTTTCTTGTCCCTTCTTTGACTCCACTCCGATCGGTTTGGATGCGACACCAGACCATCTTCCGCACGATCTCCTCTCCCGTCAATCGCTCGGTCTCTGGCGCCTTCCTCCAGAAGTACCCAACTGCCATGAGACTCAGAAACCCATCAAGAAGAAGGCTCCGGCGTTTCGAGATGGCCTCACGAGATGGCCACTCCTATTTATGGTACGATACGTATCGTATTCTTATTCTGTTAAGGTGTCAACCCATGACTGAACTTGCGTCTTCGGCCTCCGCTCCACGTGGTCGACCCCGCAGCGAACGCTCCCACCGCGCCATCCTCGACGCCGCCAACGAGATCCTCGAAGAGCACGGCTTTGTCGATCTGACCATGGATGAGGTCGCGCAACGAGGTGGGGTGAGCAAGGCCACCATCTACCGGTGGTGGCCGACAAAAGGCACATTGGTCTTTGAAGCCTTCACCGCTAACTTCCTCGCCCGCCAACCAACCCCCAACACCGGATCCTTGCGAGGCGACCTCCTCGGCGCTCTCCGCAACTGGATCAAGACGGTGAAGGGAACGGTGACGGGCCGCACGCTGGTCGCGCTAATAGCCGAGGTCCAGCGGGATCCGGACTTGGCCGAAATCTGGCGCGAGCACTTCGTCACGTCCGTCCGAACACAACACCGGGTCATGATCGACCGGGCAGTCGAGCGAGGAGCGCTCTCGCCGGATGTGGACTCTGACGTGGTGCTCGACTTGGTGTACGGGTCTGCCTATCACCGGCTTCTACAGTCCCATCTCCCCTTGACCGAACGGTTCGCTCAGAACGTCGTCGACACAGTTGTCGCCGGCCTGCAGATGGATCGCGCGGGGCCAAATGGCAACGTCAAGATGACCTGATAACTCGGACGTTCCTGCCTCATGATCGAATGTCACGTCCCCGACGTTCCACCGGTCACGCAAGAACGGCGAGCTCCTTATAGAGGTGCGGGCAGGCTGCCGGAGAGCACAACCACGGGAGGTTCGAACGCTGACCAGCAGCCACCGCCACCATCTCGCCGAGAGCGACAGCTGCAAAGACGGCGGCGATCTTTTGATGAAAAATTTACGGACTTCTAACGGCGCTCAGAGATTCGGCCGCGAAACTGCCTACATGAACGAAGTGGTTCTCGGACTCAAGAACGAGCCGCACTTCGATGGAAAGAGGAAGCAGCATGACCCACGCACTGTTGGTCTTCGTTAGTTTTGCGTCGCTCGCGGTGGTCCTTTGGGGAATCATCGACGTGGCACGACGGCCCGCCTTGGCACTCGCAACGAAATGGAAGGCTCTCTGGATTGCTGGGATGATCGGCGGGTGGTTCCTCTTCGGAATCATCGGAGCAATGGTCTCCGTCTTCTACTTGGCCGGACCGCGAAGGCGATTGAACGCTGGCCACTACTCGAATCGGTACTGAGCTGCAGCGGGATCCGTCGAAACCGTTGCTCCGCGCGTGGCCCAGGTCGATGGACCCATGTTTGCGCTGGCGATCGCACCGTTTCCTTTAGCGCGATTGTTGCAACTCGACGACCTGACCGTTGGGGTCGCTGATCCAGATCTGCGCCACGTCACCTTGCGCACCCTCGATGTAGTCGATCCCCGCTGCCTCTAGCTCGGCGCGGGCGGCATCGATATCGACTACCCAGAGGCACCAGTGAGGAGCCACCGGGTCAGGCGAGTCGCCGGACTGGGGCGCATCGACAAGGTGGAGCTGCACGTCGCCCAAACCGAGCCAGCGTCCATCGATGCCAGGGATCTCTGGGCGAGGCAGGTCCGGCAACTCAAACAACTCCGAGTAGAAGCGTCGGGTGGCATCGAGGCGCCCATGACAATTCACGCTGACATGCTGCACTCTGACTACTTTCACCACGAACCCTCCAATACGCTCGGAAGTTCAACGGCCGGCCCAACGTATTCATATGACATCTGAATGCATCTACGAGAAACCGGCTTCAGCGAATCTACCTCGGCCTAGCCGGATCAGCCGTCCGCGGTTGTCATGCGCTCCCGAGGCAGTGCTGACATCAATGAAAAGGGTCATGCCCTCTCAGCTGTGCGGCAATTCGGCCCGCAATCTCCCTGACGGCGGTGTCGTCCATCGGAGCCATCGGATCACTGCCGTCTTGACGATTTATCGCTGACCCAACCAGTCGCTGATCGATGTCGCGCTCGTTGTCAAGAACCCACCTTCCTCCATTGATCTTGAAGTGAAAGCGTTTGTTCTTGAGAGCATGCAGGGAGCCCGGAGGATCATAGGCTCCGTCCCAAACACTGTGGCCCACACCGCTGGTTGTCACGTGCCGATTGCCAAGACCTGCTGACCCCGCCAGCGGGCCCATTACGAGGTCACACTAGCTGAGCGATGTCCGGAACGGTATGGTCCACAGTACGCACCTGGTTTCGATGGAAGCCGAGAAGGAGAAGAGGATGTTCGAGACGGTGATTGTAGGAGCCGATGATTCCAGCACGGCCCGTCAAGCAGTAATGGTTGCCGCCGAGATCGCGCAACTCCACGGCGGGACGCTCCACATCGTAACGGCATACGATCCGAAATCGATCCAGATTCAAGAGCTCCCCGAGGAGTTCCGGTACTCGAAATTGACCAGTCCGGCTGACATGCTGCTCGAAGGCCTGTCTCGCATTGTCGAGCAACGAGGTCTCAAGCCCGAGGTCCATGCGGCGACGGGTAACCCCGCCGACGCGATCGTACGAGTCGCCGAGCGCGAAAAGGCAGACCTGGTGGTTGTGGGCAACAAAGGCATGAAGGGGGTCCGGCGTGTCCTCGGCAGCGTGCCGAACTCCGTCGCCCACGGCGCACCGTGCTCAGTGCTCATCGTCGACACCATGGCAGCGGACTGAAAACCCACCCGCACCAAGCCGCTCCTTCTACCCCTCATCTCGCTGTATACGAACTTGGGGTCACTGGATGGGATGACCACGGTCTCCACGACGTTCCTATCCCAAATGGAAGTTCGCTGATCGATTGGACGCAAGGATCGACACCCGTCTTCGTAATTGCGCGCAGCGGGAGCAGCCCTGTGGTCACCGATTGCCCGAACAGGTCGGTGAAGGGCACGTTTGAGTGGTAGCAGAACGCGAAGGGAACCCACCAGTAGCCGGGTGCACTCGCGTTGGCGAAAGCCCCCCACCCATTGCGCCGCAATAGCGGTCAAGCAGATGGACGACGCCATGGGCTGATACAATCGTATTATGACACAATCGTCTCATGTTCCCTCACCGGCGGCAGCCCTGTTACAGCTGGCCCGGATCAAGAGTGGCCTGAGCCAAGGACAGCTCAGCGAGCGAGTTGGGGTACCGGCGACGATGATCTCGGCATACGAGCGGGACCGTCGGCAACCGACCGTTCCTACATTGATGCGACTCTTGAAGGCCGCCGGATTCGATCTGAGCATTCATCTCGTCCCGAGTGATCCTCACGACGATGTGCTCGCCGAGCTGGATTCGAGGCGTGGTCCAAAAGAGCGCCGACGAAGAGATCGACAGATCGAAGCATGGCGGAACGCGGAACCCGTCGAGGCTACGAGCGATCTCTCCCGATGACGCAGCCCCTCAATGCCGCGGCAATAGTCGAGATCCTAAATCGCCACGGTGTCAGATTCATAGTAATCGGTGCGTTCGCAGCCATCGCCCAGCATGCTCCCATCCCGGCAACGAGAGACATCGACCTGACCCCGGACTCGTCGGCGAAGAACCTCTGCCATCTCGCGGCGGCGCTGAAGGAGCTCGGAGCACGCATTCGCACGGATGCGGTCGTTGAGGGGCTCCCGTTCGACCATGATGGCCGATCACTTGCGGCATCGTTGGTTTGGAATCTCATTTGCCCCTTCGGTGAGTTCGACATCTCATTCATGCCGAGTGGGATCGCAGGTGGATACGAAGAGCTTGCACTAAGAGCTCACATAGTGAGAGTCGACAACGTCGAAGTCATGGTCGCCGATCTCAGCGACGTCATTCGGTCCAAGGAAGCGGCTGGACGGCCCAAGGACCTCCAGGTCCTTCCCATCCTCTATCGATTTGACCGCCAGCTTCGGGAGAATGACCCGAAGAGCTGACGGTGCGAGCCTGTTGCGCGCTCGGCGCCGCGATGGTCATGAAGTGACCGCAGCCTGCCGCGACCACGTGTGGCAAGGCGATCTGGCAACAGTGGAACTTCCCAGTCAGGTTCACGTCGATATCCGCTGCCATCACTTGAGCGCAGTGTCCGTAAACGTTCGAACCCGACCAGCCCGCGCCCGGCACGGACTTTGTCACGGGACCTAGTGTCGTGAGTCGGAG
>PKYA01000038.1:0-4939 GCA_003133545.1 Acidimicrobiaceae bacterium
CTTGCGGCCCGCGGCGGTGAGCCACTTACGGCCGAGGAGCTTGCGCAAGCGCAAGGCCTTCCGGTCCGGTTTCTCCGTGCGATCCTGAACGAGCTTCGCCGCGTCGGTATCGTGACGAGCCAGCGTGGCAACGAGGGCGGCTACCAGCTCGCCCGGCCGGCCGGCCAGATCACGGTCGGCGAGGTGTTCCGCCGGCTCGAGGGCCCGCTCGCCGAGGTGCGCGGCCTGCGCCCCGAGGCGGCCAGCTACGACGCCGCGGCGGCCAACCTGCAAACCATCTGGATCGCCGTTCGAGCGTGCCTGCGCGAGGTGCTCGACGAGATCACGATCGCGGCGGTGGTCTCAGGTGAGCTCCCCGACCACGTCTCGCTGCTCGTCGCCAAGCCCGACGCCTGGCGGCCCCGCTAGGGGTCGGCGCCGGATCGGTCCGCGCCGTCGCCGCGCCCCGGCGCCGTTCGGCCGGCGCGAGACAAGATGATGCGGTGACCGCATGGATCTGCCCGACCTGCGGTCGCCACTTCGGACGGGTCAACCAATCGCACGAGTGCGCGCCGGCGATGTCGCTCGAGGAGTACTTCTCAACGGGGCCCGATCGTGAGCGCCCGATCTTCGAGGCCGTGATGCGTCATCTCGACGCCGTCGGGCCGGTCCATGTCGAGCCGGTCTCCGTCGGGATCTTCCTAAAGCGCGACCGTTCGTTTGCACAGCTCCGACCGATGCGCCAATGGGTGGCACTGTCGTTCTCGTTGCCGCGCCGGGTCCAACACCCGAGGATCACGAGGAAGGTCCAGCCCTATCACGGCCGCTACTACCACGTGGCCAACCTCCGGGACCCCGACGACCTCGACCAAGAGATCTGCGAATGGCTGACGGAGGCCTATCTCAACTCGCCGAGCTAACCAAGGGGCCGGGTTCCCCGCCCGCCTTGGCCACTAGGGCCGGTGGACCCCCGCGAACCCGTCGCCCAGGCGGATCGGGGTGATGTGGACGACCTCACCGGTCTCGGGGGCCTCGATCATCTCGCCCCCGCCGACGTACATGGCCTCGTGCTGGCTGCCTCCGGCACCGTAGAACAAGATGTCGCCGGGCTCCATGTCCGAAACCGGCACCGGAGCGGTGTCGTCGAACTGGGAGCCCGAGTAGTGCGGCAGGCCGACTCCCGCCTGTCCCCACGCCCACATGACGAGCCCCGAGCAGTCGAAGCCGCCCGAGGGGTCCCCGGGCGTGCCGCGCGGCGAAGTCCCACCCCAGACATAGGGGACGCCCAGCTGGCTCTCGGCGGCCTGCACGGCCGCGCCCGCCGCGCTCCCGGCCGAGGGCGGCGGCGGGAAGTTGGCCCCGTCGACCAAGACGGCCTGTGTCGCCGAGCTCTCGGCATTCTGGGCGGCCTCTTGTTCTTGGAGGACCAGGGCGCCCAGTTGGCCCTTGACCTGGCCGAGGTCGGCGTTGAGGGCCGCCTGTTGCTGGTTGGCCGTCGCCTCGGCTTGGCTGGCCGCGTCCGCAGCCGAGTGGGCCTGTTGGTCCTGAGTGTCGAGGTTCGCCTCGGCGGCATTCAGCTGCACCTGCGCGGTGTGGAGGTTGGCCACCGCGACCCCCAGGTTGCCCGTGGCGACCTGGTTGTACTCCTGTTGGGCCGAGAACGTCTGCTGGTTCGAGGAGAACAGCGGATTGGAGAGCGCGACCGAGCCATCGCTGATGTACGAGTTGATCGCCACCCTGCGCAGGTTGGCCTGGTCCCCCGCCACTCGCTTCTGGTCGGTGGCGATCTGGTCCTTGGTGTTGCCGATCTGGTTGTTGAGGCTATTGATCTGGTCTTCGGCCTCGTCGAATCGTTCGCCGAGGGCTCCGATCTGGTTGCCTTCGGCCGAGATCTGCTGCTCGAGTTGGGCCGCCTTCGCCTGGAGATCGCTGACTTGGCTGGCCCCGGCCGACTGGGATGGAGAGATGAGTGGGAACACCGTGCCCGAAAGCACGGCGACAAGAGCCAGAAGAGGCCAATGCGCCCCCCGGAGCTGCCGAGCGCTCCGTTCTGACCACGGCGTGGAGTGGCCTATAGGCCGCTCGACGTCAGTCACAGTGCGCAACATCTTTACGGGGGCACCGCCGCGAGGTCAAACACCGCCCACGCTCGAAGACGTCTCCCACGACCACGGAGAGGCCAAATGCCCTGCGTAGCGACGATCTTGGCGACTGTGTGACGATCTGGCGACCGGCCATTGGTGGGGTCACTTGCACTCTGGCGACACGGGTGTGCACAAGGCCGCCATGGCCAACGGCGGTGCCGCTCGCGTCGATAGGCACTGAGCGCTCCGGCCCCGCGACGCATCCGGTCACGTCCTGTCGCCCAAACAGCGATGCAACTGACTCAGCCATCGGTCACCGGCTCATTACGATTGTCCCCATGGGGCCTGGACCGTCTCCCTCTCCCGGCGCCTCCCAGTAGGACCACAGACCCAGATGGCATCACCGCTCGGCAGGCGAGCTGCCATCATGCGGAGCCGACGACGGCGCCGTCGGATGCGCCTGGCGCGCACCGTCGCCCTGGCCGTCCTGTTGTCCGTGGCCGGCTTCGTCGTCGTCGGCCGCGTCACGGCCCCCCACGTCCGCTCGAGCCCTGGGGTGACCCCGCGATCGAGGAAGAAGACCCCGGAGACCAGCCAGGCCACGACCGCCGCCAAGCACGCGGCATCGGAGGTCAAGGACGTCTTCAGCGTGCCCTCGATCGCCGCCTACCTCGCCGCCAGCCCGTACAACGTCACTGCGGCGGTCTACGACGACGTCACCGGGTACACCTCCGTCTTCCGACCGGGTGACGCGCAGGACTGCGCAAGCATCATGAAGGTGGACATCCTGGCGACGCTGCTCACGGAGGCCCAGGCGCAGGGCGTCGTCTCGCTCCCGGCCGACCAGCAGGTGTTGGCCCAGCAGATGATCGAGGAGAGCAATGACGACGACGCCCAGAACCTCTGGGACTTCGAGGGGGGCGCCACCGCAGTGGGCCGCTTCGACGCGGAGGCGGGGCTCACCCAGACCGTCCCCAACACGGCCGGCTATTGGGGGCTGTCCACCACCACGGCCGCCGACCAGGTGCAGTTGGTGAGAGAGGTCGCCTACCCGAACACCGTCTTGAGCGACGCGTCTCGCAACTATGAGCTCGGCCTCATGACCAATGTCGACCCGGCCCAGGCCTGGGGGATCTCCTATGGCGTCGCCGCGGGGACGACGATTGCGATCAAGAACGGGTGGGTGCCCCTCGACAATGAATCTCCTCCGTGGCAGGTGAACAGCATCGGCTACGTCAACGGCGACGGTCGCAACTATGTGATCGCGGTGCTCGTCAACGGTGAGTCCACCGAGGAAGAGGGGATTCAAACCATCCAGGGCCTGTCGAGCCTCATCTGGGCCCAACTGGCGCCGGCGACCTAGGGCCTAGCCGACGAAGGACCGAATCTGCTTGACGAGCTTGTCCTCGATCTCGAGGTTCCAGGCGGTCTCCCCGACATCGACCAAGAGGAACAGCTCGGAGAGCAGGAGCGTCTCGAGGGCGGCGGTTGCGAGGTGCTCGAGCCACTTGCCGATGCCGATGCGGNNCGGCCGATCCCGACAACGTGATCGTCAGGGCCCGGTCGGCGTCGATCACATGGGAGAGGAACTTGCCCTTCTTGGCCTGGAGCACGGTCCCGTGGTCGCTCGGGGCGGACGCCTGCACGGTGAAGCCATCGGACTTCAGGTAGTCCTCGATCTTCGACTGCAGGCTGGCCAGGTCGACGTGCTTCCCCTGGAAATTCAGAACCTTCTCACCTATCACTTGGGCTCCTCTCAGGCCGTGGGGCGGGCTGACTGCCCGCCTCTCTGAGCGCCCTCGGTTGGAGTGCTCATGGGGACGCTACCCGGGCCGCCTGGGGTCAGTCGGTCGCCCGAGTCTCCCCATGGAATCGGTAAGCGGCCCCCGACGAGCTTCGTGACAACGTCACGATAACCTTCCGGGGTGCCTAGAGCGAAGCAGCGAACCCCCGAGCTCCGGGATCACGTGGTGGCCGTTGCGCTCAGCCTGCTCGAACGAGAGGGGGTGTCGGGGTTCACGACCAGGACTCTGGCGCGGGAGGCGACCACCTCCACCCCGGCCGTGTACGAGCTGTTCGGTGACAAGACCGGGGTGGTGCGCGAGCTGTTCTTCGAGGGTTTCGGCCTCCTCCGAGGGTGTCTCGACAACCTGATCGACTCCGACGACCCGCGAGCGGACCTCGTGCGCCTGCTGGAGATCTACCGGAGCTTCATCAAAGACAATCCCGTGCTCGCCCAGGTGATGTTCTCGCGCCCGTTCAGCGACTTCGAGCCGAGCGAATCCGAGGTCCAGGCGGGTAGCTCCGTGCGGGTGTTCATCGTCGAGCACGTGCGGCGGTGCACCGACACTGGTGCGTGGCGGGGCGACGCAACCGACATCGCCCATGTCCTCGTCGCGCTCGTTCAGGGCCTGGCCGCTGCCGAGAACGCCAAACGGCTCGGCACCACCCAGTCGTCGGTGGACCGGAGGTGGTCGCTCGCATTGGACGCCGTGCTCGACGGGTTGGCGACCTAGACCCTCCCTACGAGGGATACCGACGTGGCCGGGGCGCCTCGTTCACAGCTGGGCCTGGAACTGGGCGTCATCGTCTTTGATCGCCGCTCGAAGATTCGACAGGGNNCGAGGGTCGCCAGCAGCTCGGCGGCGGCGCGTGCAGCGGCGGGCATGTCGGCGCCCGGCACGACCGTGTCGAGGAAGCCCGCGCCAACGGCGGCGTCAGGCGAGAAGATCTCGGCGAGGATCACCGCACGATTGAAGTGCGCAGGGTTCAGGCGCTGGCGACAGATCTCGATCGCCGAATGGGGCAGCGTCATCCCGATGGCGACTTCGTTGGCGGTGATCTTGTGCGAAGCGCCGGCCACGCCGACCCGGTAG
>PKYA01000038.1:4956-5167 GCA_003133545.1 Acidimicrobiaceae bacterium
TCGAACCCGGCGGAGAAGACCCCTTCTCGGCCTCTCAGTACCACGATCGCCCGATCCGACTCGGCCCGGTCCAGTGCCGCGTTGAGCTCCTCGAGCATGCGGAAGGACAGCACGTTGACCTTGCCGTCATCCATGGAGATCGTCGCGATCGATCCGTCCACGTCGTAGCTGACCAGGGCGTCCATTTGCCTACCTACTCTCTCGCTCCGTG
>PKYA01000108.1 GCA_003133545.1 Acidimicrobiaceae bacterium
CCATGCCGACGATCGGTTTGTTGAGCACCGTCGCTCCGGTCGATCCGTAGAACGTGGCGTCACCGAAGGTGAAGATGCCGCCGTCGGAGCCCACCAACCAGTAGCCCTTTCCGTCGGGCGTCGAGGCCATGCCCCGAGCCACCGGTGCAAAGAGCGCCGAAACCGGGGGCGTGCTCGGGCCCATCTGGGTGTTGCCCGAGGCATTGCCGGTCAGCTGGGGGTCGTGATGAAACTGTGGCCACGAGCCCGTCGCTCCGACCGTGGGATCGCCGGGGACCGTCACCTCGTAGTGCTGTATGACACCCTGATCCGCGGCATAGCTGTACCCGGCAATGGTGATGCCAACTGTTCCGTTGGGATCGTTGGTGATGAGTGGGGAGCTCTGGAACCCGTCGCCTGGGCCTAGGGTGGCGATCACGTCCCCGCTTTGACCGTCGAAGATCTGGACACCGGCCACGGTGGGGACGATGAGGTCCTGGTAACCGCGACCGCTCAGGTCCGCCGTGGTGATGGACCCGATCACCCCACCCGCGGCGGCTCGCGTCCACTCGACCTGACCGGTGGCGCCGTTGAGCACGTACACGCTCCCCGACAGCGTGTTCGGTGATGAGGTTCCCTCCGCCACCTGCAGGGAGCCGTTGCCCAGGACGTCGGCCAGCGCCGGGCTGTCGGAGGTGTCTCCGTCGAGCTTCGTCGACCATTGCTGTGCGCAGTTGCCGCCCAGCGTTGGCAGCATGGCTATCACGGCGTCCGTGTCCGTTCCGGGCTCGCCCTGGCTCCCGTAGTAGTCACTGGTGCCCGAGACGATGCCGACTGCAGAGTTGGCGAGGAACGCACCGACCGCCGGTGACGAGCTCACAGCCTCGTCCGTGGTCAGCTGGCACACCTGCCCGCCATTGGGATACTCCTGCCCGGTGTTCCCGTTCTCAGTGATCACCCGGATGTGGCCACCCTGGCTGTACTGCTGACCGAACAGGGTGCCGGCCGAGGTACCGATGCCTTCTATGACTTCGTTTTGGCCGGTCCCGTACAGGTCCGCAATGGCGGGCGTCGAAACCTCGGTGTCACCGGAGAGCCACGGGTCCCATCCGGGCAGAACGGCACCATCCGAGGCGTTCATCGCCAATTGCACCTGGCCAAGGGACCCCGAGGTGACCGCTGTCTGACCTTCGAGCTCACCGACGGCCATGGATGCGGTGACGCCGGCCGTCCGGGTCGGATCCGTCGAGGGATTGGTCGGGACGACGTACCAGACCTGCTTTCCCGACTGGTTCAGGGCGAGATAGCCACCGGCTGTCGGTTTACTCGAGTTGCCGAGTCCGATATAGACGGTGCTGGGATCGCCGGCCGGGGAGACCGAGGGCGAGGCATCTATGGGCATCCCGCCGTCGTAGTACGGCCATCCGGGGATGCTCATCCCGGTGCTCATGTTGTAGGCCATCACGTATCCGGCCCGGTCACCCACAACGACCGCCGGTTGCCCCTGCAGCACAGCCTCGTTCGGGGACGAGATCACAATGGGATTACCCGTATCGTTGGGATTGCCGTTCTGCCCGTTCATTGTCTGACTCCAGACGAGGCTGAAGCTCGGCGATGCCGCATGGGGGACCGGCGAGGCCGCAGCGTTCGACGCCGTCGGGGTGGTCACGACAAAGATGCTTGTGATGGTCAACGACAGGGCAACCAACGAGAACCTGGCGATGTCGCACATCCACTTTGGCGTGGCACGACGACCGACCTCTGGCTGTGCACGGCGCGTTGCACCCACGGTGACCCCTCCGAACTCGCATCCCAAGAGCGAATGCGACCCCTCTCACACGCACCTCGTCCTACATAGTATCGAGCGCGCTAGCCGGGGATGGCGCGGCCATGCCACGTGGTAACACCCGCGACATGAAAGCGTGGTCGAAATTCCACCGGACCGTGGGGGTCCCCCGGCCCGTGGTGATCCCTGCAGAACGGACGATCGGTCTCACCTCTCGGGCCGGCTGGTTGCTGCGCGAATTCTCCGTTCGCTCTGTAGCGCGCGTTCCGGAGCGGGACGCAGGTAGAGACAGGCGCAGACGATCAGGATCGCGGCAAAGACGAGTTCCACCACGACGGCGTAGGAAGGGGCGCCAAGGAAGTGCCCGGGCAGCTCAAATTGAGAAAGGACGCGGTCGAGACCCGGCCACCAACCCGGCCAGGCGGACAGGCTCGTTGGAGGTGTGGTGAAGCTGAAGACGTTGTAATAGACGTGTTGGCCCCGCAGAATCGGGACGGCCATGTAGATCCACGCAACTATCACCACTCCAATGGGCACCCAGAGCAACCGGCGAGCATCCTCCCATTGGGCGATCACCACCGCCGTCCACATGAGCATTGCCGGAATCAAGGTCAACATGAAGCGCCCGGCCAACGAGAAGCCACCGTAAGGGTTGACTATGTAAGTGCCGTTGAGCACCAGAATGACTCCGAGGCTCACAACCGAGGCGACGACCGCAACCGGGAGCTTCCTCCGGGAAAGCCACAAACCGATCAGCCCGATCAGGGCGAACGGTATCTGCACGAACAGGCCCTGATCGCGGTCGAAGAGAAGGCCGAGCGTGTACTCCACACCGTTCCTGGTGAACTTGGGCGCCGCCTCGGGAAGTCCGAGCAGGTGGCCGAAGTAGTGCTCGTTGTACCAGAGCAGCACCAACCACGACAGCACGCAAATGGCGCAGACCACTGCGAGCGGTCGCAGGGCCGATTTCTTGCCGATCGCGACAAAGGCAAAGGCCACCAGCAACACAAGGGCCGGAACGAGATTCTTGATCTGGAGCCAGGGCAGCATTGCCGCCGAGGCCGTCACCACCACGTAGCTCACCCATGTGACCTTCCCGCTGCGCTCCATCAGTGCCAACTCGACCAGGGCGCAGCCGATCAGCACTCCCGACGGCAGGTCGGGGTAGATCTGATTGACGGATACCAGCATGGCCGGACCGACGAACAACAGAGCCAGCAGCACCTGCCCACGGCGGCTCAGTCCGGTCAACGCCTTCACCCGCTGGTGTAGGAGGATGAGCCCGGCCGTGGTGTAGCAGAGCATGCCGAGCGTGGCGCCGAAATAGAGACGTCCGAAGGCGACGAAGGGGATGAGGAGGATGCCCATGCCGGGTTCGAACGGGCTGATCACGCCATGGGGTCCCGGAAACTGCGCGACCACGTTGGTCGGTGCACCCACCGCGTAGGAAGTCAGGGAGTGCGCCCTGAGATCCGACTTGATTGTCGGCAAGATGTGGGGGGTCAGGTGGACATAGGACTGGGCCTGAATGATGTAGGACGGCGAGTCTCCCGTAAGGTTGACCCCCTTGGATCTCATGAACAGCGCCACAAGTCCTTCGACCACGACCGCCGCGATGAAGATGACACCGAGCACGAGCCATCGCTGACCTTTTCCATCCATGGCCGTGGTCCGTACACGGGTCCTCAGATTGTCCGACAATGTCATGCCTCTCTCTGTGTGCATCTTCAGGCGGGCATGCGGCGCCATGCAGCGCGCGGCAGAATTCGCATCACGGCGAACACCCAGCGGAGGGTCGAGGGGACGTAGACGACGGCGGCACCCGACTGGACGGCCTTGACCACGGCATCGGCCACCGCGTCTGGAGTGGTGGGGAATGGAGCCGCCTTCATCCCCGCCGTCATCCGGCCGATCACGAACCCTGGTCGTACGATCGTCACCGTCGCGCCGCTTCCCTCCAGGGCATCACCGAGGCCCTGCGAGAAGGCGTCGAGTCCCGACTTGGACGAGCCGTAGATGAAGTTCGCCTTGCGGGCCCGAAGTCCGGCCACCGATGACAGGACGACCAGTCGCCCATGGCCCTGCCGGCGCATGTGGCCAGCCACAGCGAGCATGGCGGCCGCCAACCCGGTGAAGTTCGTAGTGATCAGCGCCGCCGCCCCGGCCGGATCGCCCTCGAGATCATCCTGGTCGCCGAGCAAACCCGCAGCCACAATGACCAGATCGATGTTGCCAAATCGCTCGAAGACGCTCTCGGCGAAGGCGGCGTGGTGCTCTACGTTGGTGGCCTCGAAGGTCACAGTCTCGACCACCTCGGCGCCGGCGGCCTTGGCACGTTTCGCGGCCTCGGTCAGTCTGACTCCCTCCCGCCCGGCCAGGACGACGGTCCGGCACCTGGCCGCGATCAGTCGGTCCACGATCGCCTGCGCGATCTCCGAGGATCCCCCGAGCACGAGGACGGACTGTGGCCGTCCCGTGGCGTCGATCATGTTCCTGTCCGTTCTGGCGTAGCCGACTTGCGGGTGGCACGGGACGAGCCGTTCGAGTTGGGGCGGCGTGGCGCAGCACCTCCCCCCAGACGCGAAGCGCGGCGGGGAACAGGAGCGCTCACCGGTCGGTCTGAGCAGAGTCCGAGCCGCCGACCGAGGTCGGAGCGGAGGAGGCCGTCCGGGTCGACACGGCGGCGCACCTCCAGCCAATCGTCAAGGCGGGGATACATGGCGCGGAACGACGCCGGCGAGACACGGGAGTCCTTGGCCAGGTAGATCCGGCCTCCGGCCTCGATCACCTCGTTGTCGAGGGCATCGAGGAGCCGATCCAGTTCGTGGGAGCCGATGGGGAAATCGAGCGCCAGCGTCCATCCGGGTGCGGGGAACGAGAGCGGTCCCGGATCGCCGGGTCCGAAGCGCTTCAACACGGCCAGGAATGATGCCAGCCTGAGTTCGGTCAGACGTTCGAGAATCCGACGCACCGTCTCGCCCGCCTGATCGGGTACGACGAATTGGTACTGCAGGAATCCCCTCTTTCCATAGATGCGGTTCCAGTTGGCGAGCCCGTCGAGGGGATGGAAGAAGCTGGTCATGTGGCGCGGCGCGCCCAGCTGTCTTCGCGGAGCCTTGCGAAACCAGAATTCGTTGAAGGCCCCCACGGTCAACGGGTTGAGCAGTCCGCTGGGCATGGTGAATGGCACGTTCACCAGGGTGCGGGGCACGAAGGCACGCGCCTTGTCCGGTAACCGTTGCAAGGCCGCCGGAAGCTGGTCCAGTCGAGCATGATTTCCCCGGGTAAGGATGGAGCGGCCCAATCGCCCCCCAGTCGATTGGCAGTCGATCCACGCCACCGAGTATTTGTAGGCATCGTCCCCGGTGAGCATCTTGTCCATCACACTGTCGAGATCCGCCGCTCGCTCGGTGTCGACGAGCATGTAGCTGGTGTCGACCGGGATCATCTGCAGGGTGGCGCTGACGATGAGGCCGGTCAGGCCCATGCCACCGGCGGTGGCCCAGAACAGATCCGGATCCGACGAGGCCGACACCGTCTTCGCCCCGCTCGGCGTGACCATCGAAAACTCCAGGACATGCGAGCAGAAGCTGCCGTCGACGTGGTGGTTCTTCCCGTGGATGTCGGCCGCGATGGCACCCCCCACGGTCACCAGGCGGGTGCCCGGGGACACCGGCACGAACCACCCCAATGGCACAAGTCGCTCCATGAGCGTCTGCAGGTTGACGCCACTTCCCACCGTGATGACCCCAGAGACGAGATCCACCTCGTGTATGCCGTCCAACCAGTTGGTGTCCAGTACCGTTCCCCCTGCGTTCTGGGCGGCGTCACCGTAGCTCCTTCCCAGTCCCCGGGCGATGATGCCCCGACCACCGGCAGCTTGTGCCTTCGCGGCGCGTTGCATTTCCTGTTCGACCACGTTGAGGTCGACGGCGCAGATGAGATCAGTCGCGGTTGGAGCGGTCCGGCCCCATCCCGTGAGGATGGACCAACTTCTACGCTGCGCGCTCACGAAACGTATGCGCCGATGGCGAAGAGAAAGATCCAACACAGACCATAAATCTGTAGCCGATGGTCGCGCAGCACAAGGTCTTCGGGTGCCGCTCCCGCGCCGGAATCAAGAAGACGAAGGATGTGGAGCAGGGCGATGACAAAGGGCACGATCGTGAACTGGAACCAGATCGGATTGTGGCCGGGGTGCACATGGCTGGCCCGCTCGAAGGCCCAAAGGCAGTATGCACTGACGGAGACTGCAGCTGTCACGCCCCTCACTGTCCGCAGAAACGTAACCGTGTACTCATCGAGCGTCTGGCGAATGGCGGCGTGACCAGCGTTCTCATCGGTCAGTAGCTGCTTCTCACCCGACCGCTTGCCGGTGACGAGCAGGAGGGAGCCGAACGACACCACGATGAGAAACCAGTCGGAGAGGGAGATCTTCGAGGCGAGACCACCCGCCACGGCACGAAGGACGAAGCCACTGGCCACTGCGGCCAAGTCGAGGATTGGCTCGTTCTTGATCCCCAGTGAGTACGCGATGTTGATGATCGCGTAGGCGGCCATCACCACGCCGAGGTGCCATCCGGCCAACCATGTCGCCAGCCCGATGGACACCACCAACATGCCGACACCGGCCGAAACTGCGACCTCTACCGGTACGAGCCCGGCGGCGACGGGTCGACGGCGCTTGGTCGGATGGATTCGATCGGACGGCGCGTCGATGGCGTCGTTGATGTAGTAGGTACCGGAGGCGGCCAGGCAGAAGATGCCGAATGCAGCCGTACAATGCCAAATGATGCTCCAGTGGGAGAGCACCCCCGCCGAGGCGGCTGCCATGTACACCAGTAGGTTCTTGATCCATTGGCGCGGGCGGGCCAATCTCACGAGTGCCTTCAAGAGTGAGGCAGGCTTGCCGTCAGGTGACTGCCCCGGGTGGTGGTCGGTACTTTTCACAATGTCGGTCACTATGGACGGGGATCCTTTGGACGTGAGATTCGGGGCTCTGGGTTAGCTGGGCTGGGCTTCACTCCATGCCCTGAGCAGGCCTGACCGCCACAGATTAGTCATCCTGACCCGTCCCACCCCGGACCCAGGGCGCTCGAGAACATCGATGACAGGGAACAATCCCAATCCCGGCTGCACCTCCCGGCTGGAAGTGCGGTCCCAGCTCGCCATCCTCCATACTCGGCGCCAACAGAACTCGGTGCTCTCCCGCGCGTGGCCGTTGACGGAGGGGCGACGTGACCTCTCTCGCGTGCGCCAGGTGGAGGCCCCGGACCCATCTCCAAGATCTACCTCGCCAAATGTGGCTGTGGCCATCATTCCGCCGCCGCGCCTCCCCCTCCGCGCAGAACGCGCGGGGTAGTAACGAAGTTCTTTTGGGTAGTCTGGCCCTCGTGGAACCCCGCCCCGTCCTGGCGCTGGACCAGATCGACCTGTCGGACATCGAGTTCTGGGCCCGTCCGTGGGACGAGCGCGAAGCGGCGTTCCAACTCCTGCGCAGGGAGCGCCCGCTTGCCTTCTTCGAGGAGCCCGAGCTCCCGGGGGAGCTGGCGTTCGTACTTCCCAAGGGCCCGGGTTACCGGGCCGTGACCCGGCACGCCCACGTGTCCGAGGTGAGCCGTCACCCCGAGATCTACCAGTCGGGCCAGGGTTCCACCAGCATTGTCGACATGCCCGAGGAGATGCTCGAGTTCTTCGGTTCGATGATCAGCACCGACAACCCGCGGCACGTCCGCCTGCGCCGCATCGTCTCGGCCGCATTCAATCCCCACCGGATCAGGAGCATCGAGCAGCGGATTGAGGCCGTGGCCGGCCAGGTCATCGACCGGGTGGCCGCGCAGGGCGGTTGCGACTTCGTGGTGGAGGTGGCCGCACGCCTCCCCCTCGAGATCATCTGCGACATGATGGGCATCGGCCCCGCCGACTACGACGCCGTCTTCAGCGCCTCCAACGTGATCCTCAGCTCCGGCGACCCCGAGTACGTCCCCGAGGGCGCGGACCCGCTGATGGCGTTCATGAATGCCGGGCAGCATCTCAGCATGCTCATGTCCGAACTGGCCGAGACACGCCGGGTCAGTCCGAGCGATGACGTCACGTCAGCCCTGGTCAACACCAACATCGACGGCGAGTCACTCACGGCGTCCGAGGTCGCGTCCTTCTTCATCCTCTTGGTGGTGGCCGGGAACGAGACCACCCGCAACGCCATCAGCCACGGCTTGTTGGCCCTGACCGAGCACCCCGAGCAGCGGGCGCTGTGGCTGGCCGATCCGGCCGGCATCGCGGCCACCGGGGTGGACGAGATCGTGCGGTGGGGCACCCCGGTGATCTGGATGCGGCGCACCGTCGCCGCGGACACCGTGCTGGGCGACGAGGAGCTGCACCCCGGCGACAAGATGATCCTGTTCTACAACTCGGCCAACCGGGACGAGGACGTCTTCGACGATCCCTACACCTTCGACGTGCGGCGCCACCCGAATCCGCACGTGGGCTTCGGCGCGGCCGGACCGCACTTCTGCCTGGGGGCGCACCTGGCCCGCCAGGAGATCGCCGTGATGTTCCGCCAGCTCTTCGCGCGCCTGCCCGACATCAGGAGCACTGGCGAGCCGGACCGCCTGCGCTCATCGTTCATCAACGGGATCAAGCACCTCGACTGCGCTTTTACCCCGGTCGCCCCAGCCCGCTGACCCGTCTGCCCGCTGCGGTGGGGCGTGCGTCACTGCGGGGCCGCTCCGGGCGGCGCCTCGGCGAACTCGTGGAAGGCGGCAAGGGCGCGGGGACCCCACACGGTACCCGGCCCACCGTTCATGGCAATGGCCACGCCGATCATCTCGGTGACCTCACTGAGGGTGGCGCCCCGGCGGGCGGCACCACGTGCGTGGGCGGCGATGCAGCCGTCGCACTCCCGGGTGATGGAGATGGCCAGCGCGATGAGCTCCTTCATGCGCATGGAAAGCGCCCCTTCCGTCATGGCTGCGGTGTGGAGTGCGTTGTAGCCGGCCACGACACCGGGAATGGCCTCGGTCAGCTCGCGGTAGGGGGCCCGGAGGTCATCGGTGACCTGATGAAAATGTTCCATGTTGCATGGTGACACGTCAGCAGGTCCGGGGTGCCGGCCCCCACGGTCACGAGCGCGGCAGGGCGCGTGGCGGCTCAGTCCGAGCTGGCACCTCGGGGCCCGCGTTCCCTGACCGCGGTCACCGCCGTCATCGCATCGCGCAGCTCTTTGATCCAATCGGCTTCATGCTGCGCCACCAGGCGTACGCACCACGCCAGCGCCTCGCTGCGGCTGCGGGCCACTCCCGCGTCGATCAGGGTGTCGAGCACCCGGCGGTCGGCCAGGCGGAGCCGTGTCATCACCGGCACTCCGGCCGTGGTGAACAGGACCCGCGAGCTGCCACATTGGGCGCCCCACGAGACGGCGCGTCGGAACGCAGGCTGGGCTTCCTCCGCGATGCGCATGCGCGCCCCGCGGCTGTCCTCCCGGTAGCCGCTGATGCGGGAGTGCTCGGCCACCCGCACCTCTTCCTCGCTGGCCCCATCCGCCAATGTCGGCGGGGGCAGCGTCCCCACGACCTGGATCTCGTCGGGGTCCACCTCGACCTGTGCGGGGCCCTCGAACCAGTCCTCCGGGATGCGGCCGGCGAACCAGGCGGTGATCAAGCGCTCCTGCTCGGGCCCCGAGCGCGGGGCCTCGCCCCCACGGCGCCGACCCCCTCGACGGGCCCGCCCTACGGTCTCTGCAAAGTCCTCATGAGATTTCATGATTACTAGATTACATAATTACGTACGTCGAGGCAAGCGCGGTACCTGGCCCACGCTGCCCGCCGCTCTGACACCAGCTCCCCGGCTCACCGCGGCTTCCCGCGGCCCGACCTGGCCGCGGCCGTTCCCCTCTCTGGTCCCTGGTCCAGGTCGAGTACATGTGCCAGCTGCGGTGCGGGGAGATCGCACCACACGATGTCGTCACCGCAGGGTCAGCTTGAATCCCTGATGCGATGACGCGAAACCCAGGGCCTCGTAGAAGCGGTGCGCACGGGGTCGCTGGTTGTTCGAGGTGAGCTGCACGCGATAACAGCCGAGCCCGCGCGCCCGCTCCAGGGCATCGGCCATGAGGATGGAGCCGATCCCACGGCCACGAAGGTCGGGGTGCACGTGCACGGACTCGATCTCGGCGCAGAGGCCACCCTTCGACTGCAGGTGCCGAAAGACGATGAGCTGGCACACGCCGACCACCCGTCCGTCCACCTCGGCCACGAGGAGAGCGCCGGGACCCTGTGCGATCTCGCGAAACGCCGCGCGGTACGGTCCCAGATCGGAAGGGTCCTCCTTGCCCGCTTCGAGGGACCCGTGCGCAAAGAGCGCGACCATCGTCTCGATGTCGGCCTCTTCGGCTGGGCGGATCACCACGTCACCCTCCGGCACAGCCCGACTCACGACGCGTCCAGGATCCGATCGATGTCCGCCAGGTGATGGGTGATCTCGTGCAAGGTGTGGTGGCCGACCCACTCGACATCGCGATGCGTCGCCTCGGGAAAGCCGTAGATGAGGGGGCGGCCCCACTGGTCGTCGCCCAAGCCTTCGAACGCCCCCGCGAACAGCGCGGTGGCCATGGCGACCTCGGCCGCGACCGCGGAGGGCGATTGCAGGTTGTAACGGTCGAATGCGACCCGCTGGTCACGGTACATGGGCTTGAAGGACGGTTCGTCCTCCACCAGAGCGACATAGAGGCGGTCCCGCTGCATCAGCGAGACGTCGCGCACATGGCAGGCGTACTCGAGGGGAGACCACTCCCCGGGCTCGCGCCGCGTGCGAAGGATGGTGGAGTCCGTGGCCAGCCTTGGCGCATACGCCTCCCCTCCGGCGCGTAGCGCGGTGACCAATTGGTGACGGGGCAGTGCGCCGTAACGGAAATCGCAATCGGGACACACGGACACGGCGCCATTGTGACGCGACCCGCCCTGCCGTGCGACGAGACGCCAGGCAGCGGCCGGCCGGCGCCGCTACGATCGCCGCGCCGCAGCCGCACACAGGTGGACGGGACGACGAGAGGCGGGCAAATGCCCCAGGTCAACACGGTGCAGGGGCCGATTGACGGCGCGGCCTTGGGCTCGACCCTCATGCACGAGCACATCTTCGTCCTGAGCCCGGAGATCGAAAAAACGGCGCAGGAGTGGGACGAGACGGCCGAACAGGCCGGTGCCGTGGCCAAGCTGCGGGAGCTCAAGGCGCAGGGGATCGACACGCTGGTCGACCTCACCGTGATCGGCCTGGGCCGCTACCTCCCGCGCATCCAAGCCGTGGCGGCGCAGGTGCCTGAGATCAACGTCGTCGTGGCCACCGGGGTGTACACCTACAACGAAGTACCCCTGTACTTCCACTTCCGGGGACCCGACACCGTTCTGGGTGGACCCGAGCCGATGGTGGACATGTTCATCCGCGAGATCCGCGAGGGCATAGGCGATACCGGCGTGCGGGCTGGCATCTTGAAATGCGCATCGGACCGGCCCGGCATCACTCCGGGTGTCGAACGCGTCCTGCGGGCGGTGGCCCAGGCGCACCGGGCCACGGGTGTGCCGATCACGACCCACACCCCGAGGCCTCCCGAGCCATGGGGTCTCCATCAACAGCGCATCTTCAAGGAGGAAGGTGTCGACCTCTCGCGCGTCGTGATCGGCCACAGCGGCGGCACCCTGAACACCGACTATCACCTGGAGCTCATTGAGAACGGCTCTTTCCTCGGCTTCGACCACTTCGGCACCGGCGGCTTCACGCTGGAGGAGCGGGTCGACGCGGTGGTGCGGCTGTGCGAAAGGGGATGTGCCGAGCGCATTGTGCTCTCGCATGACGCTATGTGCTTCGTCGACTGGTTTCCCCGATCGCTCATGGAGGCGGCTCAGGATTGGCGCTGGACCTACATCCCGATCGATGTACTCCCGGTCATGCGTGCGCGCGGCCTGCGCGAACGCGACATCCAGCGCATGATGGTGGAGAATCCACGCACCATCCTCGAGGGTGGCGCACCGTACTGACCAACAGATACCTTCGGCCCCTCCCATGACCCTCCTCCAACCCGACCTGCTGGCGCACCTGGCCGAGACCTTCCCCGAGGCCGTCGCCTGGAAGAACGTGGCTGACGGCCGCGCCCTCGGCATGCGTGAGTGGCACACCCGGTCCAATCAGCTGGCCCGCGGCCTCCAGGCGCACGGGCTCGAGCGCGGCGGGCAGGTCGCCCTGGCCATCACCCCTGACCAGCCCCTTGAATATCTCATCTCGTACATGGGTGTGCACAAGGCGGGCGGGGTGGCCGTCCCTCTCAATACCCGCTTGAGCCGCCCCGAGCTGCGGCGCATTCTGCAACTGGCCGAGGTGACGGTGCTCTTGTCCAGCCCGGACGTGCTCGATCACGAGGAGGTGGCCGGCGCCGTGGTGGCGACCACCGGCGCCGCGGGGCCTTCGGGCCTGACCTGGAGCGATTTGTTCGATCCGGACCCGTCCGCTCTCGATCTTCGCCTCGCGCCAGATGATCTGGCTGACATCATGTACACCTCGGGCACCACGGGCTCGCCCAAAGGTGTCCTCGTGCGCCACGGGGGACTCTCGTCGAACGACCGCGTCCCGGACCAATGGTCCGGTCAGGGCTTCGTCATGTCCTCGCCCTTCTCCACGACGAGCGGATCGCTGCTCGTCTGCGGCCCGATGCGCGGCGGGCTCACCGGCTGGTTCCTGCCGAAATTCGACTCCGCACGTTGGCTGCACCTGGTGGAGGCCGAGCGCCCGGTGGTGGCATTCCTGGTTCCGGCCATGATGCAACTGATTGTGGCTGACCCGCACTTCGAGGAGGCCGACCTTTCGAGCCTGGCCATCGTCAGCACGGGAAGCGCCCCGATTGCCTCTGAGACCCTCCGCCGATTCGGGGCACGCACTCCGGCAGCCGAGATCATGGTTGGCTACGGCATGACGGAGTTCGGCGCCGCGACGGCGACACCCCTCGGCGACGGTGGGAGGCACCTGGGATCGGTCGGCCTCCCTCTGCCGGAAGTCACCATCCGCATCATTGACGACGACGGCCGGCCACTCGACACAGGGGCGGTGGGCCAGGTCGTGATCTCCGGGGCGCGTCCCCAGCGGGAGTACTTCAAGGAGCCCGCCGCGTCGGCCCAGACCTGGAGGGGGGAGTGGCTGCACTCCGGTGATCTCGGCTATGTGGACGCCGACGGCTTCGTGTGGATCGTCGGCCGGTCGAAGGAGATCATCATCCGCGGCGGAAACAACATCGTGCCGGGCGAAGTGGAGTCGGCCCTGTTCACGCACCCCGATGTCGCGGAAGCCGCAGTGGCGGGCATCCCCCACCCGGTGTTGGGGGAGGACGTGGCGGCGTGGGTCGTGCCCCGCAAGGGCCATGCCCCTTCGGTTGACGGCATCCGGGCATTCCTGCTCGAACGCCTGGCCGACTACAAGGTGCCACGCCGGATCACCTTCGTCGGCGCTCTCCCGCGCAACGAAGCGGGCAAGGTCATAAAGTCACAGTTGGCAACCGTTGATGCCCCGCCGAGCACCCCATGACGGCCGAATTCGCCACCCTCACCGTGGAACGCATCGGGCACGTCGAGCGCATCACGTTGAACCGCCCCGAACACCACAACCCACTCACCCCCCGCAGCATGCGGGAGATTCTGCGGGCCGTGGAAGAGGCGCGCGCGCAGGCTGAGGTGCGCGTGCTGATCATCCGGAGCACGGGCCGCTCCTTCTCGTCGGGTTACGGCTACGTGCCCGAGGACGTCGAGGAAGGCGACTTCGCGCGCCACGGCGCCATCGAGGACGACGTGACGGCCATGCTCGGTCTGGCCTCCACCTGGGCGCACCTATGGGACTGCCCCATTCCCGTCATCGCCCAGGTGCAGGGCAACTGCCTGGCCGGTGGCACCGATCTCGCACTGCACTGCGACCTGGTGGTGGCGGCGGAGGATGCGCGCATCGGATTCCCGCCTGTTCGCTCCATGGGCGTCCCTCCGACCCACATGTGGATCTACCATGTGGGCCCGCAGTGGGCGAAGCGGCTGCTGCTCACCGGTGACAGCGTCACCGGAAGTGAGGCCAAGGAGATCGGGCTGGTCGTCGCCACCGCGCCGGCGGAACAGCTCGATCAGGTCGTCCTCGACCTGGCCGCACGGATGGCCTTGATCGGGCGTGACCTCCTGATCGCCAACAAGCGGGTTGTCAACATGGGAATCGAGCTCATGGGCCGATCGCAGCTACAGAAGTTCTCCGCACTCAACGATGCCATCGGGCACCGGGCACCCGAAGCGCTGGCCTTCTCCGATCGGATCGGCGAAATCGGGCTGCGCAACGCCGTGCGCGAGCGGGACGGGGCGTTCGACTCCTGAGTGGGTGCCGGCGGCGACCTGGCTGCGCTTATGGTGGTGCCCGCGTGATCGTACCCGAGCGTGTCTGACCAAAACCCAACATTGTCGAGGAGCCCGAGAAAGACGTGACACCTCAGCGCTATGCCTTCGATGCGGTCCGCTCGTGCGTGTGGATCGACGCCCGGTCCAACCTGCACCCCATCAACACCGAGACTCGCGGGCTCAACGGTTGGATCGAAGTCGGCGCCGGGCCTGATGGCACGCTCGACCTGTCGGCGCCGGTCAGGGGGCAACTCGAGCTCTCAACGGATCGCCTCTCGTCGGGCAACCACCTCTACGACCGCGAGCTGAAGCGCAGGATCGATGCCCGGCGCTATCCCCTGATCCAAGGGGAGGTTGTCGCCGTGGCGGCGACGGATGTGAAGGACTGCTACCTCGTGTCGGGTGACCTCTCCTTCCACGGAAAGACACGGCGCTATGAGCACAAGATGACCATCACCTTTCCCGACGAGGCATCCATCGCGTTGAAGGGTGACGACGTCTTCGACATCCGCGAATTCAACATGAAACCACCCAGCATGCTCATGTTGAAGGTGTATCCGGAGGTCGCAGTGCGGGTGGAGCTGCACGGCAGCCGGGAACAATGACGGTCTGGCCGGGACCGGAAGGGTACTGGGCCAGCGACGACCCATCCCTCATCGACATCGACCGGGTACACGAGTGGCTGTCGACCCTGAGCTACTGGGCCCAGGACAGGCCGCGCCACATCACCGAGATGGCGATCGACCGGTCGCTGAACCTGGGCCTTTACGACGCCGACGCCAGCCAGGTGGGATTCTGCCGGTGGGTCACCGACGGAGCCACGTTTGCCTGGCTCTGCGACGTGTTCGTCGCACCGGCCCACAGAAGCAACGGCCTGGGAGTGTTCATGATCGGGGTGGCGACTGCGCACCCTGAAGTCGAGGGACTCCGCTTCTTGCTCGGGACGAAGGACGCGCACGTTCTCTACGCCAAGTTCGGGTTTGCCGCTCCCGCCCATCCCGAGCGCCTCATGGAGGCGGGACCGAACCGGGCCACGCCCTCAACCTGAGCCGGCCCACGCCAGGGCGGCCAGCGCGGCGGCAACCGAGAGCGGCACCACGATGACGCCGAGACGGCTGGCCTGGCGCACCGACGGGTCGGCGCCGGCGGCGCGTGCCGCCCGGAGCCACAGAAACCAGGCCAAGGAGCCGCTCACGAAGAGATTGGGACCGAGATTGAGGCCGACGAGCAGGTCGGTCGGGTGGGGCGCCGTGCGGGCCGCCAACAACGCCGCCGCGGGGAGGTTGTTGCAGAGCACTGAGAGACCGGCAGCGACGATCGCTGTCCCCACACCCCCCGCGTGCGCCAGGAGCGTGGCCGGGCCACCCCACGCCCGGCCCAGGGTCCCGAGCGCGATCGTGACGCCGAACAGCCCGACGAGGACCGGTGCGCCGAGCGCACCCGCCGCCTGTCGCGCCACGACCCGGCGCTGGGCCGTCCGCACCACGGCGGCGACCATGCCGACGATCAGCACGGGCAGAGCAGGCGATCGGAGCGCGACGACGAGCACCACGGCGAGGGCGACGGTGAGGACGCCCAACCCCAGCGTCGGCCGGTCCGCCCCGACGAGCGGCGTGGTGGGCCCCCGCAGGTCCCGACGCCCCCACACGCTCACGCAGCCCGCGGTGACGACGACCGCGCCGAGGGCGGCCGGCCACATGAGGCCCAGGAACGCCCCTCCCGAGAGGGGCCGGTGCCCGAGCACGATCAAGTTGGTCAGATTGGATCCGGGCAAGAAGAGCGAACTGGCGTTGGCGAGGAAGAGGGACCCGTAGAGCAGCGGGCGCGCTCCCCCGCCCCGGGCGCGGCCCGCGGCGATGAGCACGGGCGTGAGAAAGACCACCGACGTATCGAGGTTGAGCGTTGCCGTGACCACGACGATGAGCAGAGTGGCCCCTCCGAAGAGCGCGAGCGCGTTCGGGGCCAACCGGGCCAGCTGGCTCCCGGCGCTGCGGAACAGCCCGTCTTCCTCGGCCACCAGTCCGATGAGCAGAAGGCCGCTGACCAAGACGAAAGGGGACCAGGTCTGTGCCGCCGCCTCTGCGGCCCGCGGCGAGGCGAAGATCGCGGCCGCCACGGCTCCGAGTGACCCGACCGCGGCCAGGTACCATCCCCAGGGCGCCGTCGAGCTCATCGGTGTCCTCGCGAGGGGCTGGGCGCGCATTGCCCTGGCTTCATACCCCCTTTTCCGGGTCCCCACGCTGCCGCGCGCCGAGGAAGGCGTCGCACACCAGTGGAGCGGCGACCACAGAGGGCGTCAGCCCGGCTTGGTGAGCTCCTGGCCGAGGGTGCGGATCCTCGAGCGGTCCGCCGCAGGAAGCAGCTTTTGTTCCGAAGGGCAGAGCGTCAGGAGCGCCACCGCCTCCATGGTGTTGAACGTCGCCACCTTGAGGGGAAGGTGCGTCTGGGACTCCACGCTGCGGGCGGCGACGGCCAGAGACGTCAACGCGTTGTCGATGCCCCCTCCACGCGGCAAGAAAGCGCAGAAGGCGGCGCCGTCCGTGAGAAGCACCCGCAAGGCCACGTTACCCCGCTTCTGCACATAGGGAATCAGGGCCTCGTCCGCCTTGGTCACATCAGCCAGGTACAGGTTGTCCTCAGCCGGCGAGGTGCGCGGGACCGCCAGGGCTCCCGAACCCTTGCCCATTGACCACCGATCGGTCGCGCTCTGTTGCCGATCGGGTGCCTTTCCGAAATGGCGCGCCCGGCGTGGTGCGCGTGCTGACGTCTTCAGTGACCGGTCCGTGAGGAGCAGGTGACCGAAGTGCAACAGGCCGGCGCGATCGGCCGAAGCAGGAGGCGTTCACCCGGGTAGCCCCGCTCAGGCGTCGAACGGAGCCACGACGCGCCGGAGGAGATCGGCCAGGGCCGACTGTTCGGTGCCGTCGAGCGTTCCCAGGATGGCGCGCTCGCGTTCGACGAGATCCGCCAGGGCGCTGTCGACACGACGACGGCCGGCTGCTGTCAGCTGCACGCGCACCGAACGTGCGTCGGTGGCGTCAGGGCGGCGGCGCACCAGCCCGCGCCCCTCGAGGTGGTCCAGCCGGTTCGTCATCGTCCCCGACGTCACCAGGGTCTGCGCCAGGAGCTGTCCGGGTGACAGATGGTGTGGCGCGGGGGAACGGCGGAGAGCCGAGAGCACATCGAAGCTCCAGATCTCGAGATCGTGGCGGGCGAAGACGACACCGCGCTGGCGGTCGAGGTGTCGGCCCAACCGGGACACGCGCGAGAGGACTTCGAGGGGTGTCACATCGACAGCCGGCGCCGCCGTCCGCCATCCCCGCACCAGGCGGTCGACTTCGTCTTCCATGCACGCCCTCCGGGAGCCGGGAACACCCGCTATTATATCTTGACATCAAGATGTTTTCGGTCGATACTCTCTTGATATCGAGATAGTTCGCGCGGCGCTCCGAGGTGCGCGGCGGGAAGGGGACGGAAATGGACCGGTCGGAAAGCTTCGGGGAAGTCGCCTCGCTCTACGAGCGCTACCGGCCGGGGCCGCCGCTGCAGGCGGTCGAATGGATGCTCCCTGCGCACGCCGAGAGGATCGTCGACCTTGGAGCCGGGACCGGTGCGCTGACCAGGATGCTGGTGGACATGGCACCAGAGGTCGTGGCCGTGGAACCTGACCCGCGCATGAGGGCGGTGCTGACCAGGGAGGTACCCCGAGCCCGTGCAGTGGCCGGTCGCGGTGACTCCATGCCACTTCCCGATGCCTTTGCCGATGCCGTGCTGGCGTCGTCATCGTGGCACTGGATGGATCCGCTGCCCACCCTTCTCGAAGTCGGCCGGGTCCTCGTTCCGGGCGGCGTCCTGGGCGCCGTGTGGTCCGGTCCAGACCCTGAGGGCCCATTCCTCATGCAGGCACGGGCCCTGCTGGCCGACCGCGCCCGTGGCGGCGCCGGCCCGGCAGGCGAAGGTGACGGCGGGCTCGACGAGAGCGAGTTCGCCACGTTCATCCAAGGTGACGGCAACCGCCCCTCGATGGGGTTGGCGATCCCGCCCGGAGTTCCCTTCGACCAACCCGAGCACAAGGTGCTCACCTGGGACGTCCCACTCAACGCCGACGACCTGATCGGATTGTTGGGCACCTTCAGCTGGGTCATTCTCATGCCCGAGCCGGCGCGCCACCGCCTGCTGTCCGAGGCGCGCCGGCTGTTGTCGGACCTCCTGGGCGTCGAGGGCGACGTGACCGTCGATGTGTCGTTCCGGGCCGAAGCCTGGCGATCGCGGCGGACGAGCTGAGCGCGCCGCGCGGGCTCAGGACTGCGAGTGGGTCAGCACCCTGCTCAACGCGAGCCGGCTCATGGGAGCGGTGACGGGGCTCTTGCCGCCCGGACGGAGCCCGTCCACGGAGAGCTCGAGAAAGCGCTGCGGAGCGTCGGGTGCCCGGGCGCCGCAGAGGTCGGCGACGGCGCGCACGGACATGAGAACCAGGACGACGTCGGAGAAGACGATGTCGCCGCGGACGGTTCCCGCCTGCTGGCTCACCCGCAGGACAGCCTCGACGGCGGGCGAGATCTCCTTCAATACCGAGTTGACTCCCGTGCTCTCGTTCCACGGCGGCCGGGTCGTGGTCACCCTCCAACAAGATGGGGCCGCGATGCAGCGGCGCAGGAATTCCGAGAGCGCGTCCTCCGCCGGGACGTCGGCCAGGACCTCTTCGGCGATTCTGATCGTGCGCTCCTTGGCCACATCCGTCACGGCGTTGAAGAGCTGCTCCTTGTCCGGAAAGCGCCGATAGAGGGTCCCGATCCCCACATCGGCTCTGGCGGCGATCTGTTCCATCGACCCGTCGTATCCGGAAGCAGCGAAGACATCCCGGGCCGCCTCCATGATGCGGGCCAGGTTCAATTCGGCATCGCGCCGCAGGGGCTTGGCCCGGTGAGATTCGTTCTCCTCCCCCACTCCCTTGTGGTCGTGACGCACCCCCTTCATTTTCGATGTCATGGCGTCTCTTCCCGCGTGTAGGCAATGGCGCCGACGAATACCTCTCCCTCGGCGGTGAGCCCCGGGTGGCTCTCCGCTGCGACCGCCGACGGTCCCTGCCTCTTTGGGATCCTCAGGGCCACCAGCGCCGCCACGATCAACGAGGCGCCGCACACGATGAAGGCCAGCTCGTAACCGTGCTCGACGGGAAATCCGTCGGGCAGGAGCTTGCTGACCACGAGACTGGTGGCGATGCCGCTTCCCAGGGCCGAGCCGATGTTGCGGATGTTGGTGTTCATGCCCGTGGCCACACCCGTCTGATCGGGCTGCACGGCCTCGACAATCAGGTTCGACATGGAGGCATACCCGAATGCCATGCCGACGCCGAGGAGGCCCGCGGCGACGTAGACGTTCCAGGGCTGGGAGTGGGCGACAACCAACACGGCATAGCTCGATGCGCTGAACAGCGAGCCGACGACCAGAACGATCTTGGAGCCGAAGAGCCTCGCCAGTCCGCCGGTGAGCGGAGCGATGACCAGCATGGCTATGGCGAAGGGCACCAGGTAGATGCCGGACTTCGTCACCGATGCGCCGAACCCGTAGCCGACGCGGGTGGGAGTCTGGGCGAATTGGGGCACTGTCACGAACATGGCGTACAAGCCGAACCCGAACAGGATGGCAGCGAGGTTGGTTGTCCACACGGCCGGGATCCGCATCATCGTGATGTCGACCAGGGGCGAATCAGACCGGACCTCAGACCAGACCCACAAGGCCATCAGAACAATCGCCGCGCCGAAAAACGCCAGGACGGTCGGGTCCTTCCAGCCCCATGTCGGGCCATAGGAGACGCCCAGCAGACCCACCACCAACCACGCCGACATGAGGGAAGCTCCCAGCCAGTTGATTCTGCCCGGCGCGCGGACCGGTGATGCGGGAATGAACGCGAACGTGGCCACGGTGGCCCCCAAGGACAGCACCAGGGGGATCCAGAAGAGCCAGTGGTACGAAAGGTGCTCGATGATCGGTCCGGCGAGGACGATGCCGGCGCCCACTCCGATGCCGAGTATCGCCGACATCACGCCGATCGCCCCTGCCACCTTCCGGCTCGGGAACTCGTCTCTTATGATGCCGAACGCGAGGGGGAAGACGGCTCCTCCCGCCCCCTGCACCACGCGCCCGATCAGCATGATCGGGAGCGTGGTGGCCAGGCCGCTGATCACCACCCCTACCGAGAGGGTGATCAGCACGACGACGATCATCTTGTCCTTGCCAACGATGTCACCCATCCGGCCGAGGATGGGGGTGGCGATGGCAGAGCTCAACAGATACCCGGTCAGGAGCCAGTTGGCTCCGCTGGTGCCGGTGTGCAGGGTGTGCTCGAGCTGCGGTATGGCCGGGATGATCAGTGACTGGAGGAGGCTGAAGGCCAGAGCAGCGGTGGCCAGCACGACGAACGTCGCGCCGTAGTGAATCCGCTTCTCTGCCATGCCACCTCCTGGTTGCGGAATCGAGGATTCCGCTTCCGGGTCAGGATAAGCGGAACTAATGATTCCGGTCAAGCCGGGGCGGGTCGGCGGGAGCGACGCACCTGTGTCCCGGTCCGGTTTGACAGGATGGCTCGGTGCGATGGCCCGATGAGATAGCCACACCGGCGCTCGTGGTCGAGCGCTCCGTGCTCGAGGCCAACCTGCGCGCCATGGCCCACTTCTGCCAAGACAGAGGTTTGGCTCTCCGGCCCCATGCCAAGTCACACAAGTGCGTGGAGATCGCCCGCCGCCAGTTGGAGCTGGGAGCAGTCGGCATCAGTGTGGCGACGGTCTCGGAGGCCGAGGTCTTCGCCGCCGCCGGATGTGCCGACATCTTCATCGCTTATCCGGTGCTGGCCGACGCCGCACGAGCCCGGCGGCTCAGAGACCTCGCCGAGCGGGCCCGCCTCATCGTCGGAGTCGATTCGTCCGAAGGAGCGGTGGCGCTCGGCCGGCACCTGCGATCATCGATCCCGCTCGAGGTCATGATCGAAGTGGAATGTGGACTGGGCCGCAGCGGGGTCCCCCCACACTTGGCCCGCGAGGTGGCCGACACCGTCTTGCGATCGGGTCTGCGCATTGCCGGAGTCTTCACGTTCCCCGGACAGGGGTACGCTCCGGGCGCCGCGGCGGACGCGGCGGACGCCGAGACCCGGGCGCTCCAAGAGGCAGCCGAAGACCTCGAGAGGGCCGGGATCGACTGCCCGGTACGCAGCGGGGGGTCGACCCCGACTGCCGCCTTCACCGGTGCGGGCGCCAACGAGCTCCGCCCGGGCGTCTACGCCCTCAACGACGCCCAACAGGTGGCCCTGGGCACCTGCGAGGTGACCGATGTCGCCCTGTTCGCCCTCTGCACCGTCGTGAGCACCCCCACCCCCCACCGCCTGGTTCTCGACGGGGGGACCAAGGTTCTCGGCACCGATCGACCGCCCTACGTCGACGGGCATGGCATCATCGTCGGGCTGCCTGGTGCCCACTTTGCGCGCTGTTGGGAGCATCACGGCGTGGTCGAGCTCGACGCATCGGCCCAACTCTGGGGGCAACGGCTCTCCGTCATCCCCAATCACGTCTGCAACGCCGTCAACCTGGCGGACCATCTGGTGGTGATGGAGGACGCAGTGGTCGTCGACCGCTGGAGCGTGGCCGCCCGCGGCGCCAACACATAGGGGCCGCGTCACGGGGTCGCCGGCACGCCGGGCAGACTCCCTCTTTTGGACGAGGCAATTTGATTGCGTGTTGAGACACCGTTGGGATTCCTGAGACTCGACGCCTCCATCCTTTGTGCCACCGGCGAAACAGCCATCCCGGCACGGCTCGCCGCAGACGATCGGCGTGTTTGTGTGGGCGAGACGATGGAGCATGTGAACGGTGTCAACCCCCTATAGCCAAGCGGAGCGCTATCTCCGGCGGATCCTCGAGCATGTGTCCGACGCCGTCGTCGCCACCGACACCTCCAGCCGGGTGACGTTTGCAAATCCGGCCGCTCAGAAGCTCTACGGCATCGCCGGTGAGGATGCCGTCGGGCACAATCTCTTGGACCTGCTCGATATGTTCGACACCGTCGGCAAGGTCAGCGTCGATGAGATCGCAGGCGTCGTGGCGCGGGAGGGACGGTGGTACGGCGAGCTCACGCAACGGGCGCTCGATGGCCGAGACCTCCTGGTCGAGGTCACTGTCTCGATGTTGCGCGATGACGACGGCACGGTTCTCGGGTCGGTGAGCACCGTGCGGGAGATAAGCGATCGCAAGGCGGCCGAGCGACAGATCGCCTACCAGGCCACCCATGACGGGCTGACGGGGCTGCTCAACCGGACGGCGTTCCTGCGCGAGCTGAACTCATCGCTGGCCGCCGGGCGCCGGCCGGCACTCGTCTTCTTGGACCTCAACGGGTTCAAGGCGATCAACGATCTCCATGGGCACGACCGGGGAGACGAAATCCTCCAGGTGATCGGGGAGAGGCTGATGGGCGGACTTCGTCCCGGTGACGCCGCCGGCCGCTTCGGCGGCGACGAGTTCGTCCTGCTGGCGCACGGACTCAACGATCAACCCGGCGTTGATGCCTATCTCCAGCGCATCATCGCGCTGTTCACCGATCCGGTGAGCTGCCAGGGGGGCGCCGCACACACGGTGGGTGTCAGCGTGGGCGTGGCGCACTCCGCGGCCGACGACGATCCCGACAGTCTCATCCGACGGGCCGACAGGGCGATGTACGAGGCGAAGCGCTCAACCGAGGTGGTCTCCGCCTACCGCACTGCCTGAGCACGGGCATCGACGCCGCCGTGATGCCGGCGGGATGGTCGGCTCAGCGCAGAGCGCGCAGGTCGAGTTGGCGCAGGTGCTGCACGAATAGCTCGGGCTGTTGGAACATCCAGTCGTGGTCGACGGGCGCGCCGGACGGGCTCTCGGCCACGGTGAACGATGCTCCCAGCTCTCGGGCGAACTCCTTCCCGTCCTCACGGGAGAGGAGCGAGTCGCGATTGGCCCACATCACGTGCGAGCGCAGACCGGCAGCGGCAACCTCTTCGATCTCCTTCGCTCGCCCGCTCACAAATGCCCACCAGGCTGCGTCGATCAGTTGCCTGGGATGCGTCACGCAGGAGCGGGCGAAGGCACCGACCGCCAGAGGTGTGGCGAGGTGCAGGAGTCCCAGCGGATGCCGGAGAGCCTCGTCGGCCAGGCGCCATTCCCGCGAGACGGCCAGTGTGTCGGAGAACACCAGCTCTTCCACTCGATCAGGTTGGGCCGCCGCCAATCCCAGTTCGAGACCGCCCCCGAACGAGTGACCGATGAGGGTGACCCGTCCGGGCCCGACGCGGTCCAGAGTGCCGGTCAACGCAGCCAGCACCTCGGGATATCGCCAGGGTCGCTCCACGTCGAAAAGATCCGGAATCACGACCCGAGCCCTGCGGGCGAGGATCTCCGCGGTGGCCCGGTACGTGTTCGGGCTCATGGCGAAGCCATGAAGGATGACGATGGTCGGGCCGCTCCCGAGATCGACAGGGACTCGGAGCTCCATCAGCGCGACCCGTCCAGCGATCGCGGGCCACGTTCCATGGCGGCACGGCTCCGGTCAGGCAAAAGAGGCGGATGCGCCGCTCTACGGCGACGAGGTCAACGGGCGACCTTGTCGCTCCGGCGAGGGAGCACCCAGCCCGGTCGTGGGAAGTGACAGGTGTAGCCCTGTGGGTAGCGCTGGAGGTAGTCCTGGTGCTCGGGCTCTGCTTCCCAGAACGGGCCGGCCGGGACTACATCAGTGACGACGCGGCCAGGCCACAGGCCCGAAGCGTCCACGTCGGCGATGGTGTCCTCGGCCACCCGGTGCTGCTCGTCGTCGAGGTAGAAGATCGCAGACCGATAGCTGGTGCCTCTGTCATTGCCCTGACGGTTCTTCGTCGTCGGGTCGTGAATCTGAAAGAAGAATTCGAGCAACTCGCGGTAGGAGGTCGTCTCGGGATCGAATGTGATCTCGATCGCTTCGGCATGCGTCCCGTGATTGCGGTACGTCGCGTTGGCGACATCACCCCCCGTGTATCCGACCCGAGTGGTGAGAACGCCGGGGCGCTTCCGAATGAGATCCTCCATTCCCCAAAAGCAGCCGCCGGCAAGGATCGCCTTCTCAGTGGCCTTGGTCATTGGTCCACCACCTCCTTGGTCGTTGTTCCGTCGTCGAACAGCTTGGTGTACTCCCCGTATCCCTCAGCCTCGAGATCATCGTATGGCACGAAGCGAAGGGCTGCAGAATTGATGCAGTACCGCAATCCGCCCTCATCGGGCGGTCCGTCATCGAAGACGTGACCGAGGTGGCTGTCACCATGGCTCGAGCGAACCTCCGTCCTGATCATCCCGATCCCCCGGTCCGGCCTCTCGACGACATTGCCCTGGTCGACCGGAGTGGTGAAGCTGGGCCAGCCGCAACCACTGTCGTACTTCTTGGTTGAAGCGAACAACGGTTCACCCGAGACGACGTCGACGTAGAGCCCGGCCTCTTTGTGGTCCCAGAACTCGTTGTCGAACGGTGGCTCCGTGGCCCCTTCCTGGGTCACCTCGCTCTGGCGGGGGGTGAGCTGGGCAATCGCTTGTGGGTCCCTCTCGTACGTGTGCGGCACTTCGACTCCTCGCGGACTCGGCGCAAGCCCCGTTGGCCTAGCACCAGGGGGTACAACACCGGCACGTGGCGGTAACTTCCCACGAAGCCGATTGGCACGGCCCGGAGGGAGACGGAGGCCCTCACTCCTGACCCTGCCCCCATGGCATCCGAATCGTAATTGCGTGTCGTTCGCAACGTGCATCGGATGGATCGCAGGGGGAAGCTGTGGTCATGACGGGCGCGCCGCACCAGCACGACCACAAGGATCCGGAACGTGACCACGAGCACCCGACCGGCCTGAAGGCCCTCGTCCGATCGGTCTTCGTCCCCCACCGCCACGACTTCGCCGACAGCGTCGATCAGGCACTGCAGGCCAGCGGCCAGGGCGTGCGTGCGGTCAAGATCTCGCTCGGGGTGCTGGGCCTGACCGCGTTGATCGAGGGCTTCATCGTGGTGCTGAGTGGATCGGTTGCGCTGCTGGGTGACACGCTGCACAACTTTTCCGATGCCTTTACGGCGGTGCCCCTCTGGATGGCCTTCAGCCTTGGGAACCGGCCACCGAGCAGACGGTTCAACTACGGCTACGGTCGAGCCGAGGACGTGGCCGGCATCTGCGTGGTGCTGCTGATCGCTCTCTCAGGCGCCCTGACGGCATGGCAGTCCGTGGCGCGCCTCGTGCATCCCCAGCATGTGCACCACCTTCCGTTCGTCATGGCCGCAGCCGCCATCGGCGTCGTCGGAAACGAGGTCGTGGCCCAGTACCGGCTGCGGATCGGCCAGAGGATCGGATCGGCGGCACTGGAAGCTGACGGCCTTCACGCGCGCACCGACGGGATCGCATCGTTTGCCGTGCTGCTGGGTGCCGTCGGTGTGGCTTTCGGCGCGGGCTGGGCCGATCCGGTGGTCGGCCTCCTGATCAGCCTCCTCATATTCCTCGTGCTGGCAAGGACAGCCAGCAGTATCGGCCAGAGGCTGATGGACGCCGTGGACCCGGCTCTCCTGAGTGAAGCCGAACACATCTTGGGACATGTCGATGGCGTCATCCGCGTCGGTGACGTGCGCATCCGATGGGTCGGACACCAACTTCACGCCGAGATACGGCTGGTGGTCGATGGCCAGCTCGGTGTAGCTGAAGCCCACGAGATCTCCGAGCGGGCCTACCACCAGCTCCTGCACCAGCTTCCGAGGCTCACCGAGGCGATCGTGCACACCGACCCGTCCGATCAAGACGATCGAGACCCTCACGCCCAGACCAGGCACCACCGGATATAACCGCCACCACCGCGTCGGTTGCACCTATTCACGGGGAGATTGTCCTAAATCGTCCTCTGTCAATCGCACATCCGGTAAGCCGGTGACCCGAACCTGCGGGGACCTACCGAGGAACGTTGCGCCGATCCACAGCGATGGCGTTCTCCAAGATGTCGTTCCGTAGTTCCATGAGACGTCCGACGGTAGCCGTGGTCATTTCGGCGTAGGCATCGAGCATTGCCAAGCAGCGACGACCTATCTCGGGATCCGGGCACGGATTCGCTCTCAACCACTGCCGGGCATTTTGGATCGTCATCGCAAATTCATCGTCGATCCACGGGGTGCGAAAGCGCGTCTCGGGGAACATGAGTGGCCCCCACACCGACGACGCCTTTGCGTACCACCGGGAGATGGCTTCCGTGGAGGGCGCCTCGAGGCCGGCCCGCTTCGAGACCATCCGAACACGAATACCCTGAGATCCGCCTGTGGAAACCCCTCCTTGCGCGGCAACTCGGGTCGACCTGATGTGGGCAGTTGAAGCCATGGTTCGCCCGTCACGCTCCAACGGGCAGTGCCATGACTACGGTCTCGCGCCGGCCCCTGAGACGTGGCGCTCTTGGATCTCCATCAACAAGGCGCGTTCTCTCCTGCCCAGCTCCAGATAGCGAAGCTCGTCGTTGGGGCCCCACCCGCTCAAACGCTCGTCGGCCAGCGCATCCAATTGACGCCGGACGCATTGGAGATCCATGTCGCGGTATCCCAGGGAGTCCATGCCTCGGCCCTACCCAGAATATCTGGTAATAGCGTTGCAAGGAAGTTGCAGTCCAGGTGCATGCCGTCCGCCGCCAGTTGCACCGCCTCCCTCCGCTAACACCCCTCAGCGGCATGGCGGGCCGGGGGGTGACACAACTGAGCTGGGGCGTTGCGGAGCTGCACGGTGACGCTCCTCGTACGCGCTGTCAGTGTCACGGTTCCGGTGCTCTGCGTGACGCTCCCGGAGGAGGTTCTCGCGATGTTGTTGACGAACGACGGAAGCTGAAAGAGGACGGGACCCGAGGGCGCCTGACCGCTCAGGGCGAGTGAAACCGAAAGCCCCCGCGAGGAGATCTTGAGATTCAGCCTCCTCCCACCCGTGGTCGGGAAGTTGGTGACCGAGATGGGCGAGCCACTCTCCAGCCATTTGGTGGGGACGCCTCGCCCCACGATCAGCGTCCCGTCCGACATTTGGGCCACGAGAGAGTCCAACAAGACCTTGTTGGCCCCGGCAATTCCCCAGGCGTGCGGAGAAGACCCTTGACCGGCCGCAGGGTGCCTCCCGATCCATGCTGATTTCGCGACGGGAGCAGTCGAGCTCTCCCACCATGAATAGGGGCCGCTCTGGCTGTTGGCGATCATGAATTCATAACCCAGTATCCCCTGGTCCCGAAAGTCCTTACTGGCCAATCCCGTGGCTCCGTTTGCCGCGTTGTAGCCGCTCGAGTAGTAGTCGTCTGGAAAGCCGCCAAAGGTGCCGGGCGGGAGCTTGCCCTTGAGGCGCGCGAATCCGTAGGCGTACGTGGCATCGATCATGGAGATGCCAGGGCCGCTGCGAAGTTCTCCCAGGAGGTAGCCCTCCCACGCCCAGTTACCGAACGGCGACGACCAGTTTGCATCCTCGGGATGGACGCAGCGGTTGGCCGTATTGGGCTGGAGCATTGAGCAGGGTAGATAGTCCAGTCGGTATTGCTGCATGGTCGCGTTCAGCGTCGTATTGGTTGCCGCAAGAAGGCTGTCGTATTGCTGCAGTGCCCACGCCGCCTCGGAGCGATCGCCGACGCGTTGCGCGAGGTAGCGGTACGCCGCCAGACCGAGGAGCGCGGCAAAGTCATCGGTGGTCCAGTAGCCGTTGGTATCGATGTCGTCCGTCTCTTCCATGATCCCCGCCGGCCCCGTGCGATCAGCAGCGATGACATGCGCCGCATCCTCGATGCTCGGTTGGGAGCCACCCATCGGACCTTGGGTGGTGAAGTTCTGCTCGACGAACTTGAGATCACCCGTCTTCATCAGATAGACGGCCCACGGCACGGCGTACGTCCAGATCCCATCGTCGTACTGACCCGCCCCGCCAACGACACTGCGCGCCTCTCGCAGCAATGCATGTGCATTGGAGAAGTAGCCCTGCGTGAAGAGGTTGGTCAGAATGCCGATGACATCGTGACTGAATTCACTGGCATAACCATTGACTCCGGTGTTCAGGTCGTTCCCGCTCCGGGCGATCTGCGTGTAAACGAAACCGCTGCGATAGGCAGCGTTCAACGAGGACACCGGAACATCGATCTCGGCGATGCCAGCCAATTGCCCGTTCCAGAAGGCTCGCATGTGTGCGAAGTGTTGACCGAAGCTCCCGTCAGATGCCAGCGCCTCGGCGCTCGGCCATGGGTAGTCGTTTCCGAACCGGTCGGCGGCCACCACGTAGTCATGCACCACCGATGTGTGTGGCTTGACCGCAGTGGGAGCCGAGTTGAGTTCCACCATCCCCGAGGTCGGATCGGGATCCGCTGCAATGACGTTGTCGGTAGGATTGTGGATGGCAACGCGGCTGTAGACAGCCACGAAGGCGTTACCACCCAGCACCACCCTGTCGGCAAATTCCGTGATGGAGACAGCGGCACCCGATCGCCGGAAGCTCGTGGTCTGCGCGGGAAGGTACCCGTCCGCGTCCGTCCATTTCGTGGAGCCGCCGTTGTAGATGCCGAAGCCAAACTGCCGGTTGATGCCGTCGAACACCAGGAAGGTTCCACCAAGGCAGGTCACGACACCCTGGTGGTTGCCCTCCCAACCGATGGCGGAGGCCGAGGCGTCCGCGCCGGTGAACGCGTCGGTCTCCACATTGAAGGAGCAGTCGTACCTAGGGGCCGGTCCGCTCCCGGTTGTGAGCACCGCCGGAGATGACGCTGCTGCTCTGGCCACGCCCAGACCAACCGGTGTGAGAATCCCGCAGATGATCAGCGCGCTCATGATGATCAACACGAGCCTTCGGTGCGGGACCACAACCTGATTGTGGCAGGTGGCGGGTCGCACGGTGGCGTTTCCGCCATTCAGCCAACAGGCGTGAACTCGAGCTGCAGGCGCTGGAGGCCGCGCAGAATGTAGGTCGGGGCGTACTCGTAGCGTCGCTCACCCACCGGGCCGTGCGCCGACTCTGAAATCCTGATGTCGTGCATGCGCGCCAGGATCCGCTCGATGCTGATGCGCGCTTCGGCGCGGGCCAACGGTCCCCCGGGGCACGTGTGGGGACCCCGCCCGAAGGCGAGGTGCTCACGGGCGTTCGCCCGGTCCACTCGGAATTCGGCCGGATCTTCGAAGTGGCGGGGATCGCGTCCAGCGGCCCCGTTGAGCACCATCAGCGTGGTGCCGGCCGGGATCTCGACCCCTCCGACGGTCGCCGCCCGCCGGGAGAGGCGAAAGTCCCCCTTCACCGGGCTCTCCACCCGCAAGCATTCCTCCACGAAGCCGGGGATCCGATCGCGGTCCTCGCGCAGCAGGCGCTGCAGCTCCTCATGGTCACCCATAATCTGGAGCGCGGCAGCGAGGAGACGAACGGTGGTCTCCTGACCGGCGGAGAACAGGTTGGCAGCCACGCGCACCACATCGATGACTTCAGGTGTGGACCCGTCGGGAAACGTGGCCGTCGCCAGACCTGTCAGCACGTCGTCGCGCGGTTCACTCCGGCGTTCCTCGACGTAGGTCGAAAAGCGTTCATAGAGGAACTCCAGGGGAGAATGGCCCAGCGAGCCCGATCCGGTGCTTCCGAGCCCCTGATCCGGGCGGTGGCCCCCCTGCAACTCCTGACGGAACCACGCGTGGTCGGATTCCGGTACACCGAGAAGGTCGGCGATCACGTACAGCGTGAAAGGAGCGGCGAAGTCCCTTATGAATTCGCACTCCCCCTTGGCCACGAACTCGTCGATCTGCCGGTCGGCGTGACGCCACATGAACTCCTCGTTCTCCCGGAGCCGCTTCGGCGTGATGAGGCGCATCAACATGCCCCGGTGCGCCTTGTGCTTCGGCGGGTCGAAGGTCGTGATCTGGTCGCTAAAGGGCAGCTCGTCCCGGTGCTGCTCAATGAGATCGCTGACATCGTCGCCCTCGAGGGGGACGGGAAAGCCGGGGAATGGCCCTGTCACCGCGTTGCACGACGAGAACGTGGCCGTGTCGGTGTACACGGAGACCGCCTCGTCGTAGCCCGTCACCATCACTACCCCGTGGTGCGGCTCCCGCCAGACGGGGCACTGCTCCCGGAGGTACTCGAAATAGGGATAGGGGTCGACGACAAGCTCATTGCCGCGGAAGAAATCGATGCTGTCGAAGTCGCTCATGAGGCTCTCCTCCGTGTCAGGTCTCCAAGCCGAACCCGGTGGAGAATTATATTCTTCATTCCGGAGAATACCCGATTCGGGTCGTGCCCCCCGGGGGGACTCCGGGGCTGCCGGCGGTTCCCTCAATCAACCCAGATTGGCCACGATCTGGGGCAGATCGACGCTCGTGCGAATGCCGGGCTCCGCCGCGCAGACGTATGGAATGGCGTTCACAGGGCGGTGCGCAGTGATCCCCGGCGAGGTGGCCGCCCACTCCTCCGGGGACACCGGGAAGTGGATCTCGACATCAAGGGGTAGGTCGCCTTCGACCATCAGATGCCAACCGGTCTGGCGCAGATCCCAGCTCGGTTCGACCTCAGAGGTGAGGTACCAATTGGCGCTGAATTGCAGGAGCGGCCGCCCCTGGTGCATCCCCGTGACCTGCATCCGCTGGGCGCCGATGGTGCCGGCCTCGATCCTTCCTGCCGCGATCTCCACCGCGTGGCGCGCCACCGCGACCTCAGCGACCGCCGACACGTCGTCCAGCGGCATCGCGATGGCGTCGGCGACGACCCCCAGCGAGCCCGCAAAGGCCGAGGCCCCGTGCGCCTCGGCCCCCCGGGGATCGAAGGTCTCGGGATCACGTCCGAAACCCATGAGCCCGAAGATCAACTCCGGGGAGTTTCGTGAAGACATGTCGGCGTATTCCTCAATGGTGAGCCGGTCCAGCCGCCGCGCAATCGACGTCAACACCAGAGGCATGGCCTCCGTGATGAACCCGGGGCTCGAACCCGTGCTGTGCAGGGACGCGCCGCCTCGGCGGCAGGCGGCCTCGATCCGCTCGCGCACGTCCGGCTTCATGATTTGCGGACGGTGGAACTCACTCCTCGTCGTCACCACGTTGATCCCCGCCTCCAGCAGGCGGCAGAGGTCGTCGATGTTGGCCCGATCCGCCATGTAGAGCACACAGTCAGGCCGCAAGGCCAAGATGTCCTCGATCTCCCGGGTGGCGAAGACCCCGGTCGGAGCCGAACCGCAAAGGTCACCGGCGTCCCGACCCTCTTTTGCCTCCGAGTACACATAGACGCCGACCAAGTCGAGGGCCGGGTGCTCAATAACGGCCCGCAGCGAGCAGAGACCGATATTGCCCGTGGCCCACTGGACGACCCGGCAGGACGATGATCGCTGCGCCAACGTGTGCACCCCCTAGAGACGAAGTCTCAACTCTTGATGCGCCTGAATGTCGTTGTAGAGGTCGAGGACCGTGTGCGGACCCGACGCGCTGAGCAAATTCTCGGCGTTGGTCCGGAGGTGGTCGCGCCAGAAGGCCTCTGCGTCAGCATCTCGACGTTCCGCCACGAGCTCGACGAATGCTTCGTGCTCTTGGAGGGCGGCGACTCGGAGAGGATCGTGCTCCGGGTCCTTGTTGACGGCGGTCTCATGGCGCCGAATGACCTCGTTGAGCAGCCGAGCCATCAGCGTGAGCGTCTGATTGCCCGCGAGCTTCACGACAAGCTGATGGAAGTCGGCCTGGCTCACGGCGAACGCCACGGGATCGGACAGAGTCCGGCGACTCCTCTCGATGCCGTCGCGCAGCTCGGCCATGTCGTCGCCATCCCAGGACCTTGCCAAGAGTGCGGCCAGTGGCGGCTCGAACGTGATGCGGGCCTGTGACACGTCCGCCAGAGTGGTCCGATTGAGTTGCAGGAGGATCCCCACGGCGCGACCAGCCGCCGCCTCGTTCGGGAGCCGTATGCGGGCGCCACCGGCGCCGCGACGGACCTCGATCAGCGTCTCTGACTCGAGGATCCGCAACGCCTCTCGAATGGTGGGCTTGGACACCCCGAAGCGTGCGATGAGGACCGCTGCCGGCGGCAGCGACATGCCCTCCCCGAGGACGCCGGTGACGATGTCACGCCGGATGTACTCGGCCACGACCTCCGCCATTTTGGGCAGGCGGAGAGGCTGTGCCAGCTGGCCATACGCGTCCGCGTGCGCCTCGGCTTCCTTGACGGGCTCCGGCACGACCCGAGCATATCGTGCCAACCGCGAGATTGATGATATTAGATAGCTACGTTAGCCTTCTGACCGATGGGTGTGCGCAAGGAGGACCAGTGACGTCGTCGGCGGTACCAACCGGGCCGCAGCCTTTCCCGCCCCTCGACCTCACCCCCCGCCAGGAACTTGCGCTGCTGGCCCGAATGCTGCATGCAGAGGGTTACGACGACCACCTGGCCGGCCACATCACCTACCGCCTCCCGGACGACACCTTTTTGGTGAATCCCCTCGGGCTGACGTGGGACGAACTGTGCGCCAGCGACGTGGCGCGGATGGACGCGGACGGCAACCACCTCGAAGGACCATGGATCATCTCCCCGGCCGTGCAACTCCATGTCGTGCTGCATCGGCACAGGGACAATGCCGGTGTCGTGATCCACAACCATCCTCGCTGGGGCACCATCTGGGCCGATTGCCACCGCATTCCGCCGGTCTATGACCAGACCAGCGCCCTGTACGGCGCCAAGATCGCCATCGACTCCTCCTACGAAGGCGCGGTCAACCAGACGGCGAACGCCCTCGAGGTCGTCAAGTCGTTGGGGGACGCCGACGTCGCGTTCATGGTGAACCACGGCGTGCTCGTCATCGGCCAGAACGTCAGAGAGGCCTACCTCCGCGCTGCTGTGGTGGAGTGGCGCAGCCGTCAAGCCTGGCACGCGGAAGCTCTCGGCTCCGGCGTCGCGTTACCGGACGACGTGGCGAGTGCGTTCGGTGCCAGGATCGCCAAGTCAGTTGCCAACGGGAACTTCGACAACTGGTTCGCGGCAGCGGCGCGCCGGGTCGTCCGCTACGACCCCGCCGTCCTCCGTTGACGCGCGGAGACCATCACGACCTGAACAGGAACTCGTCGATCGCCCTGTGGTAGTTCCAGATCGTCATCTCCTGGGTCCGATTCAGGTGGTAGCCGTCGAAACCCAGCGAATGGAGGCCGACGGTGACCTCTGCCATGTTCGAGAAGTCCTGTTCGAGGATCGCTCCCAACGAAGCCTCCCGCCAGTTCTCGAAGAACTCTGGTGTGGCGGTTTCGATGCCTTCGGTCGGTGGAAGCCATAGGCCCTGCACGTCGAAGATGCACCAGTCGGGATCGTTCCTGTACGGACGGGCGCGATAGGTCAGGCATGTCCCGAAATCCACGAGGAACACCGTGTTGGGGAAGACATGCCAGTCGTACATTCCGCCCTTGAGCTGCGCCTCGGAAAGGTCCGGGTAGTCGACCCCGGCGGCGCGGGCGTGCTTCTTGCGCAATCCCTGGTAGATGGCGTTCCCCTCGGGTCCCCTGGCCTCAGGGACGGTCCGGAGCTCCGCCGCCGCTCCGAGGTCGGTCGGCAAATACAGGCTGCGAAGCTCGCGCAAGTTGTAGACGACGTTGTTGTACACGGCGTCGGGATCGACCCCGTACTCAGGGCGCAGCCGTTTGGAGTCACCCTCGCTGCCGTAGCGAAAAACGTCGGCGTGCCGGGAGTGGTAGTGGAACAACTCGTTGAAGGTCTGGCCGTACTTCTCACACTCGGCAATCGTCGGAGGGGTGGTCTGCTTGTCCGCCCTCAAGAGCTGTGGATGCGTGCCCGGGACGTGCCAGCTCTCTATGAACGCGTCGAGTGAGGTCTTCCAGTTGGCGTTGACCAGTACCGACTTGTACCAGGCGATCCGCATGTCTTCGAGCTTGTAGCCCTCCATCCTGGACGGGATCGGGTCGAGGTAGTCGAGCAGCGGCTCGGCGTTCGGATCCATGTTCACGAAAACCCAGCCACCCCAGCTGCCAACCTTCACTTCGGGCAGGCACAGCTCTTCAGCCGGGCGGGGATCGAAATGCTGCTCGTCGGCCAGATACTTGAGCGAGCCGTCGAGATTCCAGCGCCAGGCGTGGAACGGGCATCGGAACTCACCGATCCTCCCCTGCCCCTGGACGAGCCTGGTCCCGCGGTGCCGGCAGGCATTGAAATAGGCACGGAGGCCCTCCTCGGTCCGCACGACCACGATCGACTGGTCACCGATCTGGAAATCCACGTAGTCGCCGACCCGCTCGACCTCATCGAAGCGACAGGCGTTCAGCCATGTCCTCGGGAAAAGGCGTTCATTTTCGAGACGGAGGAACTCCGGGTCGGTGTAGCGCCCTTTGGGGACGAAGTCGGGACCGATGCGCCATCTGTCCGGCACCTCGAGAGCCGAGGCTGACCTTCGATTCTCCGTGGTCGTCATCTGGCGCACCTCCGTGTTGTGGGGGTCGAGTACGTGCTCCCGGCTCTGGGGTCTCGACCCCTGCCGGGTGGAGCGGCGCTCCGCCGCCAGCGTGGCCTGTCCGGTTGCTTCGAGTCTGCCGTACCCGCCGACCCGGGGAGGGAGCGTTCCCGTTGGGGTATCCTGGTCATTAAAGCTAACTATGTTACCTACATAATCTATCATCGGCTCTGAGGAGCTTTGCCTCCGGCATGGCCCGAGCGACTGGGGTGGGCCCGTACCCCTCGCCCCGCCGTCCCGCCAGATTCGTAGGGGCCTGTACCGATCAGTACACTTCACGGCCGATGGACTCCGCCCACGTGTGCGAGGTCGCCTTCTCGGGTGACGACCTCTTGGAGATGCACCGCCGCATGCTGGTGATCAGAGGCTTCGAGGAGCGGGTGGCCACCCTGTACCGCAACGGCGAGGTGCCGGGGTTCGTCCATCTCTCCACGGGGCAAGAGGCCTCCGCCGTCGGGGCGTGCTGGCCCCTGCGGTCGACCGACGTCATCACGTCGACTCATCGCGGCCATGGGCACTGCCTCGCGAAGGGCCTTGCACCACTCGGCATGTTTGCCGAGTTGATGGGCAAGGACCTGGGCACGAACCGCGGTCGGGGTGGCTCCATGCACATCGCCGATCCCAGTATTGGGATCTTCGGGGCGAACGGAATCGTCGCCGCCGGGATTCCGATTGCCGTGGGAGCGTCCGTGGCGTCGCTGCTCCGCGCCGATGGCGGTGTGGCGGTGGCGTTCTTCGGAGATGGGGCCGTGGCACAGGGCGCGTTCCACGAGGCGGTGAACCTCGCGGCCGTGTGGCAGCTCCCGGTCATCTTCTGGTGCGAGAACAACGGGTATGCAGAGTTCTCGCCGTCGGCAACACAGCACGCGGCAACCCTCGAACGCCGTGCCGCGGGATACGGCGCCGCCTACGTCGCCGTCGACGGGAACGACGTCGCCGCGACGGCCAGCGTGATGAGTCGGGTCGTGGAAGGGGCCCGCGACGGACGGGGTCCGACGATCGTCGAGGCCAGCACCTACCGCTGGCACGGCCACTATGAGGGTGACCCCCAGCGCTACCGAGAGCCCGCGGAACTCGAAGAGTGGAAGGATCGAGACCCGATCGTCCTCCACGCAAAACGACTCGAGACGGCGGGGATCAGTGCGGCGCGGATCGCATCGCTGGAGTCGTCAGTAGCCCAAGAGCTCGACGAAGCGGTCGAAGCTGCTCAGGGGCTCGCCCCACCCGACGCCGGCACGATCGGATATTTCGTGACCCGCCCTCGCCCCCACATCGCCGAGCCGTTGCGGCCGGCCGAGGATGCACCGATCTTCCGCACGATGGACGCCATCCATTCCGCCCTCGAATTCGAGCTGGCGAGCGACCACCGCGTGTTCCTCGCTGGTATCGACGTGGCCCAAGGTGGCAACGTCTTCGGCCTCATGCGGGGGCTCCACGAAAAGTTCGGTGACCGCGTCCGCGATACGCCCATTTCGGAGACGGCGATCATGGGTCTGGGCGTCGGTGCTGCCATGGCAGGTATGCGCCCAGTGGTCGAGATCATGTATCTCGACTTCATCGGCGTCTGCCTCGACCAGCTTCTCAACCAGGCCGCAAAGATGCCGTTCATGACGGGCGGAACGGCCGAGATGTCCCTCACCGTCCGAACGCAGTTCGGCGCCGGGCGCTCGTCGGGAAGTCAACACTCCCAGAGCCTCGAAGCGCTGCTCGCCCATATTCCAGGACTCAGCGTCGTGATGCCATCGACTCCTGCCGACACGTACGGCCTACTGAGAGCAGCCATCCAGGACCCGAATCCCGTGATCTTCATTGAGAACCGGCTCCTCTACGGTATGAAAGGCCCACAGCCATCCTCTGACTACATCCTTCCCATCGGCACATCCGCAGTCGTGCGCACCGGGAGCGACATCACTGTCGTGTCAGTCTCACGGATGGTCCACGAGGCGCTCGCTGCCGCCGAGGTCGTCGCCGGCGAAGGCATCTCCGTCGAGGTCATCGACCTCAGGACCGTGGCTCCCCTCGACATGACACCCGTCCTCGAGTCGGTGCACAAGACCAGCCGCCTCCTGATCGCCCACGAAGCGGTCGTACCCTTCGGGATTGGTGCGGAAATCGCCGCCGTCGTGGCCCGTGAAGCGTTCTGGGACCTCGACGCGCCGATAATCCGAGTAGGCGCCGCGCCCACTCCCCCTCCCTATGCACCGAATCTCGAGAAGGTGTGGCTGCCCGATCGTGAGGACATCGCGGCGGCGCTCCGGCGGCTTGCCGGCGTGTAGGTGAGGAGGCGAGAGTGCAGAAGCTGAACACCTACAGATTCGACGGGCGGGTGGCGGTCATTACCGGCGCCGGCCGCGGCATCGGGCGCGCCTACGCGCTTCTGCTCGCCGAGCGCGGCGCGGATGTCGTGGTGAACGACCTTGGAGGCGCCATGGACGGCGGCGGAACCGACCCCCAGCCGGCCCGGAGCGTCTCCGATGAGATCCTCGAAGCGGGGGGAAAGGCCATCCCCGATACGAGCGACGTGTCGACCGTCGAGGGAGGTCACTCGCTGATCGAGGCGGCGATGGCAGAGTTCGGGCGTGTCGACATACTGATCAACAACGCGGGCACCATCCGATGGGGCGGCCTTCCTGAAGCCGACGCCGACAATCTCCAGAGCCACCTCGCCGTACATGTCGGAGGGTCGTTCAACACGACCCGTGCCGCCTGGCCGCACATGGTGCAGCACGCGTACGGCCGCGTCGTCATGACGACTTCGACGGGGATGTTCGGCCTCGCCGACAACCTCGGCTACGCCACGGCGAAGGCTGCCGTCATCGGTATGACCCGCAGTCTGGCGGTCGCCGGTGCAGCGCACAACATCAGGACCAACCTCATCGCGCCCAACGCATGGACGAGGATGGCCTCGCGCCCTGCGGAAGGGTACGTCCCACCGCCCGCCGCCCCACACATGGAGCCCGAGCTCGTGGCACCCATGGTCGCCTACCTGGCGCATGAAGCCTGCGATGTCAGCGGCGAGATCTACATGGCCGGGGCCGGGCGGTTTGCACGCATTTTCATCGCCGCCACCCAAGGGTTCCTCGACCCGAAACCGGGGCAGGCGACGATCGAAGCCGTTGCGGAGAACTGGGCGAAGATCAACGACGAGACCGGCTACTACGTACCGGCGGATCTCATGGACTGGTCGGCGCACTACATGGGACACCGAGGCCGATCCCGTTGACCATGCCGCATCGGCCTCTCGTCGTTGGTAGCCCGTTGCTCAGATCCGGGCCCGTAGTTCTCGCTTCAGCACCTTCCCCGAAGGGTTCCGGGGGAGCGCATCGACGAGGACCACAGCTTTTGGGATCTTGAACCTCGCCAGTTGCTGGCGACAGTGCTCGACGATCTCGTCCGGGGTCGTCGTCGCGGCCCGGGTCAAAACGACGAACGCGACAGGGACTTCCCCCCATTGCGTATCAGGGCGCCCCACCACTGCCGCTTCGAGGACTGCGTCGTGCTCATAGAGCACGCGTTCGATCTCGGAGCTGGCAATGTTCTCCCCGCCCGAGACGATCATGTCCTTGAGTCGGTCGACGATGTAGAGATACCCATCGTCATCCTTCAGTCCAATGTCCCCTGTGTGGAACCACCCACCGCCGAACGCCGCGCGCGTTGCGTCGGGATCGCGCCAATAGCCCTTGAACACCTTTGGGCCGCGCAGGACAACCTCGCCACGCGCACCCGCTGGCAATGAGCTTCCATTCTCGTCCCAGATGTCGACCTCGAGATACTGACAGGGCCTCCCGACGCTTCCGGCCTTTGTCCGGGCGCTCGCCTTGTCCAAAAAGGTGTCGCCCGAAACGGTTTCGGTCAGACCGTAGGCGTCCGCGAACCATGCGGATGGAAACGCTCTTTGCAGCCGCTCTATGAAGGGGATCGGCATCTTCTCTCCGCCACCGATGAGCAATCGGACCGACGAAAGGTCTCGTTCATCGACTCCGGGAAGATCAAGGACGGCCCGAACCATTGAGGGTGCCATCCACACCGTCGTCACGCGCGACCGCTCTATCTCGTCGACGACCTTTTCGCCATCGAAGCTCTGGTGGATGATGATGGTTGCCCCCACGGCAATCAAGGAGGTCGTGGTCAGGTCGAGCGCTCCCACGTGGTACAAGGGCCCGCAGGCCAGACCGATATCAGCACTGCTGAGCTCGAATTCAGCGATGTGTGCGTAGTTCTTCCAGGCCAAGTTGTCGTAGGTGATCATCACTCCCTTCGGTCGGCCGGTCGTGCCCGACGTGTACATGAGTCGATGAACGTCGTCCCCATGGACGGGTGCCCGCACCGGAACAGCCGATCCGGCGCACAGGTCGGAGAAGAACTCCCAGCCCGCCGATTCGGTGCGTGAGATACACACACGGACGAGGTCGTCACGTCCCGTCGTGGCGGCATTGGCGAGCTCAACGAGTTCGACGTCGCAGACCAGGGCGCGAGCTTCGGAGTGCTCGAGGATGAACACCAGCTCCGGCGCGGCAAGCCGCCAGTTGAGCGGCATCGCAATTGCTCCGAGGAAATTGGCGCCGAAGATGGTGGCCAAGAACTCGATGCTGTTGTAGGCGAGCAATCCAACAACGTCGCCTGCGCGTACACCTCGCGCCGCCAACCCACCCGCCAGCGCAGCTGATCGCTCGAGCATCCCCTGATAGGTGACGACGTCGTCCCCGAAAGTAGCGAACGGTTTGTCGGGCGTGCGTCGTGCGTGGTGCTCGAGGACGCCGAGCCAGCTCATGTCGGGACTCATCCAAGACTGTGGTCCGGACCGCACCGAGATATCCGCCGGCTCATCCATTTCTCTGCTCATCGAAGGAACTCCTGGCCGTGCCGCCCGACATCTCTCCTGATCTATTGAATTATAGAACGACTGGTCGGAACATAGGATAGAGTCAGGCCGAACAGGCTCCATACGCGCGTGGGGAACGGCAATGCCAGAACGGATTGAGATACCTGACTTGTTCCCGAGCGTGAGAGACGTCAGCGCCAAGCGTGTCGTCATCACCGGGCCGGGCGCGGTCTGGGCGAATTGATCGCGCACGCCTTCTCCGAGGCGGGGGCCAAGGTGGCCTTGGTCGCGCGCACCGAGCGTGACCTAAAGGCCGTCGCCGACATGCTGCCAGGGCCGGCCCTGGTGTTCAGCGGTGACGTGCGCGACGCCGATTTCAACGAGGCTGTGGCGGACGGGACCGTGTCCGAGTGGGGCGGTCTGGATGTCTGGATCTGCAACGCCGGAATCTCGCCGATCGTCGCCGGACCACTCGACACCTCTCCGGAGGTGTGGCGAGATGTGATGGACGTCAACCTCACGGGCGCATTCCTCGGTGCTCGTGCTGCGGCTCGGGTCATGCGTGACGGCGGCCGGCTGATCTTCACGGGCTCGGTGCTGGGTGAGCGGCCATGCAAGGGTCTCGCGGCCTACAGCGCGTCCAAGGCCGGCCTCGTGGGTATGGCCAAGGGATTGGCGCTCGATCTGGGCCCTTCTGGGATCACCGTCAATGTCGTCGCACCTGGCTGGTTCGACTCACCCCTGACCGAAGCGTGGACGCGCCATGACCAGCGATCTGCGCTCATCTTGGGCCATACGGCGCTGGCGCGATGGGGGCAGTCGGCTGATCTCGCCGGTGCCTTCCAGTTCTTGGCCTCCGACGCGGCGGCATTCGTTACCGGCACAGTGCTGAGTGTCGACGGGGGGTACCTCCTCGGATGAGGGCTCTGGTCTGGTCGGACGCGCGGATCCGGCACCCTAGGAATGGAGGAGCGTGATGGGCACCGAGCAACGCGTCATTGCGATCCTCGGTGCCGGCGGAGCTCTCGGCGGTGCCCTCACCCGGCAATTTTCCAGCGAATCGCCCGCCGGTTTGGTACTGAGCGATATCAGTGCTCCGTCCCTCGAGGCCACGATCGCAGGCTTGTCGGTCGATGGCGCCTCTATTGAGACCGCGGTGGCGGATGTCAGCGATTTCCAACAAGTCGAAGCGGTGGTCGCGCGAGCTCTGGAACGGTTCGGCCGCCTCGACGTGCTGGTCAGCAACGCCGGCGTCCCCTCGCCGAACGGCCGGATTCACAATCTGACTGCGGAGGACTGGGAGCGGGCCTTCCGAGTCAATGTCATGGGCCCGGTCAACGCGATCCGTGCCGCGGTCCCCGCGATGCGCACGCAAGAATCGGGCTCCATCATCCTCACCGCCTCCGTGGCTGGTCTCACTGCGTGGACGCACGCATCTCCGTACTGCGTGACCAAGGCAGCGGTGATCCACCTCGCCAAGGTGGCTGCTGTCGAGTATGCAAGCGACGGCATACGCGTTAACTGTGTGTGCCCCGGAACGTTCCTGTCGGCAATGCACGTGGATTTGCCTCCCGCTGCGATCGATGCGATCGCTGGCAAGCATCCGCTGGGTTTGGGCATGCCGACCGATCTCGTGGGTGCCTATTCGTATCTCGCCAGTGATGCGTCTCGCTGGACGACCGGCTCAGCAATCGTCGTGGACGGCGGGTACGCGGCGCCGTAGTTTCAGCAACGTTCCGGCCAACTCCCTAGAGCGTGTCGGCGAAGACTCGCGTCACCCCGTCCGCCGTTTCCAGCGACGACACCGGCGACGAGTTTGCCACTCCCCACACGAAAATCTCCGCGAAGGACGCAGCAACCTGCTTAGCGGAGAGCCGGCCGTCCGCCTTTAACCACAAGTAGGTGTAATTGTGCATGCCGAGCCACGCACGAGCTGACAGCCGCGCATCGAGCGGGCGGAACTGGCCGGACTTGGAGCCCGCCTCGAAAACAGCCTCGACTCGTTGTTCGTACTCCCGTCGCCTCTTCCGGAACTGTTCGGCCCGCTCACCCGTGAGGGCGTGGAATTCGTGCAAGAACACCCAGACGTGGTCGGGATAGCGGACGATGACGTCCACCAACTCCTGGCCGAGCATCGCCAGTTGATCCGCCGGCGAGCCACCGGCTAGTGCCACCCGATCTGCACCGAGCATGACCTCGTCCATGACGCGATCGTGGATGGCGGCAAGCAGCTGCTCCTTGGAGCCGATGTAGTAGTAGAGGGCACCCTTCCCGAGTTGGTTCGCTTCACACAGCTCGATCGTGCTGGTCGCGTGGTAGCCGCGTTGGGCGAACACCTTCGCAGAAAGGTCGACAATGGACTCTCGGCGTATGTGCCATTTCGCACTGCGCCGGGAGTCGTCCTGAGCTTTAACCTGGGGCATCCTCTCGCCTTGTCCGCCGCGTAACCTGACCACCCATCTCGTACGCTGGGTGCGGTGCTACTGGCTCCTTATCGGCTGGCCACCGTAGCTTGCACTGTAGCAGGCGCCTTCTGGACCGACGCGAGAGGAGTGCTCCGTGCACACTCCATCTTGGCGGGCCAGACTCAACAGCCCAACGCTCGAGCGATGACAACGTGCTGAATCTCGTTGGTACCTTCTCCGATCTCGAGAACCTTCGAATCGCAGTAGAAGCGAGCGACGGGAGAATCGAGCATGTAACCGACTCCCCCGTGGATCTGGACGGCCTCTGAAGCTGCCGACGTTGCCACCCGGCTCGCCTTCAACTTCGCCATCGACGCCTCCTTCAAGAACGGCTGTCCGATGTCGCGCAGGTAGGCAGCGCGATATGTAAGCCAGCGAGCCGCCTCCAGTTCCGTGGCGATGTCGGCCAGTTTGAACTGCACCGCCTGGAATTGCGAGATGGGCCGGCCAAACTGGTGACGTTGCCGGGCATAGTCGGTTGCCATGTTGAGGACGGCTTGCGTCAGGCTGAGCGAGAGCGCTGCGATCGAGATCCGCCCCACTTCGAGGGCCGCGAGGAACTGTCGTAACCCAACGTCCGGATCGCCGACGAGGTGATCTTCGGGCACCCAGACATCGTCGAAATAAAGCTCACGCGTGTCGAGTCCCCGCCAACCGATTCCGCACATCTTGGGACCCATCGTGAAGCCCGGCGTACTCTTCTCCACGACGAAGCTGCCAAACCGGGGCGCCTGCTCCTCGCCGGATTCCACCCGTGCCAGCAAGGTCACTCCGAACGACATGTCCGTGCCGGCGTTGGAAATGAATGATTTCCTCCCGTTGATCAGCCAACCGCCATCGTGCCGCTTCGCCCGGGTGGTGATACTGCGCGTGTCAGAGCCTGCATCGGGCTCCGTCAGCCCGAAGGCGCCGAGCACACGCCCTTCGGCCAGCGGTCGCAGCCAGCGATCGCGTTGCATGTCGTTGCCGAACAGGTACAACGGCAGCGACCCGATCGTCACGTGGGCCTGCCATGCCGCCGCAACCGATTGGTCCGCCAGACCGATCTGCTCCATAGCGGCGACAAAGCCCACCGTCGACATGCCGATCCCTCCCCACTCCTCCGGGATCAGCATGCCCAACAGGCCCAACTGGCCCATCTCGCGGAGGAGATCGGTCGGACATTCGGCCCTCTCCCACGCCGCGGGCGCCCGCCGGGCGATCTCGTTGGTCGCGAACTGGCGGCAGAGCTCAGCGAGGTCGCGTTCTGTGTCAGTCAGCGAGAAGTCCATGCGCGCACGATAGGAGACCGGTCGGTACAGCATCCAGCGCGAAAGCACCGCACGCAGGCCGCACGTGCGAGCTCGTCGCACCCGCTCGGGTGCCAGGAGCGGTTGACGCACCCTCAGCACCATGCTAAGCAACTGCACAGCATTGGGTGCAGGAGGATCGGAGCTGCCGTGGACAACTACGACTCGGTTGATTTCTTCACTGACCAGTCGCTCGTGGAGGACCCGTACCCGTACTTCGACCATCTGCGGGCGAAGTGCCCGGTCCAGCCGACCCCTCACTACGGGGTGGTGGCGGTGACGGGGTACGAAGAAGCCACAGAGATCTACCGCGACATCGACACGTTCTCTTCTTGCATCTCGGTGATCGGCCCGTTTGCGTCGTTCCCGGTGCCCCTCCAGGGCGAGGACATCAGCTGGATCATTGAGCGCTACCGCGATCAGCTTCCCATGAACGAGCACATGGTGACGATGGACCCACCGACCCACACCCAGGAACGAGCGCTGATCATGCGGCTGCTCACGCCGAAGCGATTGAAGGAAAACGAGGCGTTCATGTGGCGGCTGGCCGACAGGCAGCTCAACGAGTGCGCCGGCACCGGCCGCTGCGAGTTCATCAGCGCCTACGCACAGCCCTTCGCCATGCTGGTGGTGGCCGACGTCCTCGGGGTGCCGGAGGCTGATCATCAGAGGTTTCGAGAAGGCTTCGGGCTGAGCCAGACCCCCGGGGAGGTGGGCGGCGAGCAGGCCGACTACCAACTCAACGCGCTGGAGTGGCTCGACGACTGGTTCGCCACCTACATCGCGGAGCGCCGACGCACGCCGCGCGGCGACGTACTCAGCCAGTTGGCGCTCAGCACCTATCCCGATGGGTCGACGCCCGAGGTGACCGCCGTGGTGCGGACCGCCACGTTCTTGTTCGCAGCCGGACAGGAGACGACTGCTCGCCTGCTCGCCGTCGCCGTGCGCTACCTCTGCGAGTACCCTGAGCTCCAAGGTGAGCTCCGAGCCCACCGGGAGCGCATTCCCGACTTCATTGAGGAAGTTCTGCGCATTGAGAGCCCGGTGAAGGCGGACTTCCGCCTGGCCCGCCGCGCCACCACGGTCGGCGGGGTGGAGGTTGCACCGGGAACGCCTGTGATGCTCCTCAATGGCGCCGCCAATCGCGACCCCAGGCGATTCGAATCCCCATCCGAATTCCGCCTGGACCGGCCAAACGCCAAGGATCACATAGCCTTCGGGCGTGGCGCCCACTCCTGCCCGGGAGGCCCACTTGCGCGCGCCGAAGGCCGGGTCAGCATTGAGCGCATCCTCGACCGGATGAGAGACATACGACTCTCCGAGGAGCACCACGGCCCACCAGGTGCACGACACTTCGAGTACGTACCGACCTGGGTCCTACGGGGACTGCAGCAGCTCCACATAGAATTCACTCCCGCAGAGGCGACGAAGTGAGTGAACGGGTGGCGGTGGTGACGGGCGCAGCCTCCGGCATGGGGCTCGCCATCGCGCGGGAGTTGGCTGCGGGCGGCGACGCCGTGGCGTTACTCGATCTCAATGGCGACCGCCTTCGTGAGGCAGCCACGGATCTCACGCAGCGGGGTTTGCGAGCGGCGCCGTTCGAGGTGGATGTCGCTGAGCGCAGCGCAGTGGAGCGCGTCTTCGCCGCCGTGCGGGACGAGCTCGGGCCGGTCACAATCCTTGTCACCAGTGCAGGAATCGAAGCCTTCGACCCGGTGCTCGACATCACCCCCGAGAAGTGGGAACGGATCATCGCCGTGAACCTCACCGGTACCTTCACCTGCGTGCAGTTGGCGGTGCCGGACATGATCGCGGCGGGGTGGGGTCGCATCGTGACGATCTCGTCCTCGAGCGCCCAATCCGGCGCACCCAACATGGCCCACTACGTGGCCTCCAAGGGCGGCGTCGTCGGTCTTACGAAGGCCTTGGCCCGCGAGCTCGCCGGCCATGGCATCACCGTCAACACCATCCCACCCAGTCTCGTCGACACGCCGATGGCACGGCACGCTGAGAAGATCGGAAACATCCCCAGCGTCGATCAGATCGGCAAGATGGTGCCCGTCGGGCGCGCCGGGTGCCCAGAGGACATTGCAGCCGCCTGCTCCTTCTTGTGCTCGGACCGAGCGAGCTACATCACGGGCCAGCTGATCGGCGTCAACGGAGGCATGTACATCTGACCGTGCGCATCCGCGCGCTCTTCTGCGCGTCATCGATCCCCCAGAGGGCCGGGACAGATCGCCCCGGCCGTAACATGACATGGTGAGCGCGAGTCGCCGCATCGGCACCGAGACGTCGAAGACCCGAGCCGCGCTCCTCGAGGCGACCGAGAGACTCATGCTCGAGGAGGGCTACGCCGCGGTGACCTCACGGCGCGTTGCTGCTGCGGCCGAACTGAAACCCCAACTCGTCCACTACTACTTCCGTACCATGGATGATCTTTTCTTGGCGCTGTTCCGTGGCCGTGCCGAACAAGGCCTCGAACGTCAAGCCCGGGCACTGGCCTCTGCGCAGCCGCTGTGGGCGTTATGGGAATTCAGCCGCGATCCCCGGGGGACGGCCCTGACCATGGAATTCATCGCCTTGGCGAACCACCGCAAGGAGATCCGCGCCGAAATCGCCAAGTCGGCCGAGCGCTTCCGCGCCGAACAACTCAAGGGATTCCAAAACGTGCTCCAGCGTTACGGGATCGACCCTGACGAGTGCCCACCCATTGTCTGCACCGTCTTGATGTCCAGCGTCTCCCGGTTCCTCGTCATTGAGCACGAAACCCTCGGCATGTCCAGCGGGCACGCCGAGACGGTCGCCTTCGTGGAGCGCTTCATCCGCCAGCTGGAGGGTGATCGCGAACTGGGAACGACGCCACAATCCTCCTAGTGTCTTTGCCAAGGCAGCAGATGGAGCCACCGGAGAGGATCGACGAGTGACGGTCAGCGTGGAGCGGGACGAAGGCGTAGTGACTGCCGTGTTCGACGACGGCAAGGCCAATGCCTTGACCTTCACTGCGATTTCCGAGCTCAGATCCGCTCTGGGCATGGCCGTCGAGGTGAACGCTGCCCTGGTGCTCACGGGCCGGAGCGGATACTTCTGCGCCGGATTCGACCTCGGAGTCATGCGGAGCGGAGAGCGCGAACTCGTGGCGTCTCTCTCGAGCCAGGGCTTTGTGCTCTTCGGCGAAATGCTTTCCGCACCCATCCCGATCGTGGCTGCCTGCACGGGCCACGCCCTCGCAGCCGGGGCCCTCCTCTTGTTGGCCACGGACTACAAGATCGGGCAACCAGGGACGTACCAAGTGGGCCTCAACGAGACACGCATCGGGATCGCGCTGCCCCAAGAGGCCATAGATATGGCTCGATTCCGCTTGAGCAGGAACCACCTCGCCGCGGCAACTCTCTTCGCCACCGTCGTGGCACCCGACCAGGCCTGTGCCTTCGGCTACCTCGACCGGCTGGATGCGGATCCCTTGGGCGCAGCGCTCTCCGCGGCCACGGATATCGCGGCGGCGGATCTTCGGGTTTTCGCCAAGACGAAGGAACGGATGAATGCCGATATCGTTCGCCGGCTCATGGGGGCCCCGCCCGATCAAGAAGGATCGTAGAGCCTCGCCTTCACCTCAGGTCGATTTGTCCGACTCGACCAGGGCCGCCTTGTGCAGCACGTTGGCAGCGAGGCGCATATGGGCCGCGTCGACCAGCCTGCCATCCCGCCCGATTGCTCCGACCCCTTCGGCTTCCGACTTACGGTAGGAGGCAATCGAGTCCTTCGCCTCGGCGATCTCGGCGTCCGTTGGGGCGAACACCGCATTGGCAATGGGAACCTGGCGGGGATGAATCGCCCACTTGCCGTCGAATCCCAGCAGGCCGGCATGCTCGGCGGCCCTGCGGTAGCCGTCGGGATCCTGGTAGGCCGGATACGGCGCGTCGATGGCGTCGATCCCGGCGGCGCGGGCGGCGGCCAGGATCTGGACCCGGGCGAAGTGCCAGAACTCGCCTGGGTAATCACTCACCGGATCGAAGTTGCCGTCGACGCGAGAGTGCAATGAGGCCGAGAGGTCTCCGGCTCCGAAGATGATCGCCTCCAGACGGTCGCTTGCCCGAGCGATTTCGGCCGCGTTCAAGAGGCCCTCGGCCTCTTCTATCAGCACCTCGAGAGCGATGCGCTTCTGTAATCCGAGCTTCGACTCCAGCTGGGTGAGCAGGACGTCGAACCACCAGACGTCTCGCGCGGTGCGGGCCTTCGGGACGATGATCACATCGAGCGATTCACGAGCACCGGTCACGACCTCGACCACGTCTCCGTAGCACCACGGCGTCTCCAGACCGTTGACCCGGACCGCCCGTACTGTGCGGCCCCAGTCAAGCTTGGTCAAAGCGTGCACGGCGATGGCCCGCGCCGATTCCTTCATGACCGGCGCGCAGGCGTCCTCGAGGTCGAGGAAGACGAGATCGGCACCCGAGCTCGGCGCCTTCTCACACATGCGTGCATTGCTGGCCGGGGTGGCGAGCTCTGATCGTCGTGCTCGGGGTGCGTACAACGTTGCCTCCGCTCGAAAGGGTTATATGACGCCGGTAGCGCGCAGGGCGGAAATTCGGTCGGCCTTCAGCTCCAGTAGCTCGCCGTAGACAGCCTCGTTCTCGGCGCCAAGGGACTGGCCCAGATGAGCGATGCTCCCCGGAGTTTCGCTGAGCTGCGCAACGGGGGCCTGCACGCGCACCGGCCCGAGGTCCGGGTCGTCGAAGAGGGGAAAGGTCCCCCGGGCCACGAGATGCTCATCGGCGAGGAGTTGCTCGGCGTCGTAGACGGGAGCCGCGGCGACCTCTGCGTCAAGGAAGACCTTCATGGCTTCACTCAGTGTGCGCTGTTGCACCCACTTGGCGACGAGCGCATCGACCTCCAGACCTCGCTCCTGCCGACGCACGGGATCCATATAGTCGGGATTCTCGGCCAGATCGTGCCGACCGATGGTCCGGTAGACGCGCCGGACGATGTTCGACGATGCACTCGAGATCGCCAGCCATTTGCCGTCGGCCGTCAGATAGGCATTACGAGGTGCACTGGCCGGAAGCCGGTTGCCGACCCGGGCCGGACTGACACCGAGCTGATCGAAGGAAAGCGTCGACGACTCTATGAGGCGGGCCAGGGGCTCAATGAGGTTGACATCGACCAGTTGACCCGCCCCACCGTGTACGTCCCGATGGTACAGAGCCATCATCACGGCCCACGTCGCGGCTTGGGCGGCCACTCCGTCTGCCAGCATGAACGGCGGCAAGGTCGGCGGACCATCGGGTTGCCCGGTCACCTGGGCGAACCCGCTCATCGCCTCGGCGAGGGTCCCGAATCCAGGCCGGTCACTGGATGGGCCGCCGCGGCCGTACCCACTCATGTGCAGCATCACCAGTCTTGGGTGCCGTGCGTGGATCGAGTCGTAGTCAAGACCCCAACGGACCAAGGCGCTAGGTCGGTTGCCCATGACCAGCGCGTCGCTCAGATGGAGCAATTGATGAAAGAGGTCCTGGCCCTCCGCCTGGCGGAGGTCCAGGGTGATGCAGCGCTTGTTCCGGCTGACGCTCTTCCACACGAGGCCGATGCCATCCTTGCGGTCACCCCAGGTACGCAGGGGGTCGCCGATGCCCGGCTGTTCCACTTTGATCACCTCGGCACCGAATTCACCGAGCGCCGTGGCCACCATCGGTCCGGCTATGAGAGTCGCGGCGTCGACAACCCGCAGCCCGCGCAGCGGGCCTCTGGCGTCATCCATGGGCGACGCGCTCGGGACGCGCCAGCCCCAGGTTCTCGCGTAGCGTGGCGCCCTCGTAGCGGTGGCGAAAGACCCCACGGCGTTGGAGCTCGGGAACGACGAGCCGGACCACGTCCTCATAGGCACCCGGGGAGTGCGTGGCGGCGATGACGAAACCATCGCAGGCATCGGTGGTGAACCACGCCTCCATCTGATCGGCCACCTCGGGACCCGTGCCGACGAAGCGTGGGCCCTGCAGCAAGGTGGCACGATGACCGGCCAGGTCGGCCAGGGTCACGGTGTCTCCGCCGATATGTGCGCGGAGGTTCTGCACCAGTCCCCGGATACCCGATACCGATCCGATCAGCTCATCGGTGATCGGCGCATCGAGCGGCATACCCGCGAAGTCGTAATTCATCAATTCGGACAACAAGGTCAACGACGCCATCGGGTCGACGAAATCGTGAAGAAACATCTGCTCGCGCTCTTGGGCCTGGGCCTTCGACTCCCCCACCACCGTGTACGCCATCGGCAATATCTTCACCGAGTCAGGATCCCGGCCGTCTTCAGCGATGCGCTCCTTCTGATCCTTGTAGTGGTTACGCGCCACGTCGATATCGGGGTCGCCGGTGAATATAACCTCGGCCCAGCGAGCGGCGAAATCCCGGCCGCGGCCCGACGATCCGGCCTGCAGGAGTACCGGTCGCCCCTGAGGGGAGCGTGGCACGGTCAAGGGACCGCGCACCGAAAACCACGTACCCGCCAGGTTGACCTCATGAACTTTCTGCGGATCGGCGAAAACGCCACTGATTCGGTCCAGCACCAGAGCGTCGTCTTCCCAGCTGTCCCACAGAGCAGTGGTGGCCTCGAGAAACTCGTCGGCCCGGTCATAGCGCTCGTCGTGACCCAGCACCTTTTCGACACCGAAATTCTGGGCCTCGCTGTCGTTGACGGACGTCACCACGTTCCACGCTGCCCGTCCACCCGTGAGGTGGTCCAACGTTGCGAATGTCCGCGCCACGTGGAAGGGCGAGTAATAGGTCGTCGAGTAGGTGGCGCCCAGTCCGATCGACCGAGTGGCCCCGGCGACGACCCCGAGCACGATGCTCAGGTCGAGCTTGACCGGACGGGCACCGTGACGGACCGCTTCGGCCACCGAACCGCCGTAGATGCCGGGCATGGCCAACCGGTCGTCGAAGAACATCATGTCGAAGCAGCCTTCTTCGAGCGTGCGTCCCAGCTTGGCGTAGTAGCCCGACGTCAGGAACCCGTGTTCGGTGGCGGGATGACGCCACGATCCCGCGTACACCGTGGCGTTGCCCGCCTGCATGAACCCCACCAGAGCCATCTGCTGCATCGGAGTGGTCAACTCGCGGCCGCGACGCCCGGCGCGCTCGCGCGCAGCGCTCTGAGGATGAGTTCTTTGGCATCGAGCATGGCGGACTCCTCCGAGAATGGTATTTTCACTGGCGTAGAAGGTACCTTACTGCCCCAACCCTTCACCCACCCCGGACGAAGGCATGTCAGGTGTTGCGGCCGCCGTTGACCCCGATCACCTGGCCGGTGACGTAGCTGGCCCCTTCGGACACGAGGAACGAACACGCGTGCGCGATGTCCTCNNCGCCGAGGAGGCCCCGCTGCTCGGATCCTCGCAACATCGGGGTGTCGACGAAACCGGGCGGAATCGTGTTGACCGTGATCCCCATGGGCCCCACTTCGAGGGCCAGCGCCTTCGTGAAGCCGATCAGGGCCGCTTTGGAGGTGACGTAGTGGACCATGTAGGGCTG
>PKYA01000225.1 GCA_003133545.1 Acidimicrobiaceae bacterium
CAGCATCGACCACTTGCGCCCCGCGGGGAAGCCCGCGCCGCCCCGGCCGAGCAGGCTGGCCGTGTCCACCTGGTGGGCCACAGCTTCGGGCGTCATGGTGAGCGCCTTGCGCAGGCCGTCGTACCCCCCTGTGGCCAGATAGCGCTCCAGGGTGTGCGAGTCCTCGTGGCCGAGACGGGCGGTGACGATCTTGGGGGGATCGGTGAGCGCCATCAGGCGGGACCTTTGTTCTCGGCGTCGGGCTTCTTGGCTGTGGGGGACGGAGGCGTGGACGCGGGGACGGAGGTCGTCGTCGGGGGTGGTCCCGCCACCTTCGGGGCGTCGGGGGGCGGGGCTTGGGCGGGGCCGGGCGCGGGCGCGGGCGGCGCGGCCTTTGCATCGGCGGCGTCCTTTGCGGCCTCGGCCGCCTTGGCCCGCGTGGCCTGCGCCTCGGCCATGGCGGCGCGCTCCGCCACGATCGCTTCTTTTTCCGCCATGAGGCCCACGTTCCTCTGGACCCGCACCAGGGTGCCGTGCGGCGGCACGGTGTCGGACAGCGACCCGTTGCGCAGTCCGGTCATCAGCTGGTCGAAGCTGTCCGGGGTGTGGCCACCCATGAAGCGGTGATTGACCTGTACGCACGGGGTGCGATCGCAATCGGCCAGGCACTCGGACTCCTCGAGGGTGATGACCCCGTCGGAAGTGGTGCCCCCGGCGCGCACGCCCAGCGAGGACTCCGCATGCTCGAGGAGCTCGAGGGCGCCGCCCAGCAGGCAGGCGATGTTGGTGCAGACCGACACCACGTAGGTCCCCACCGGTTCGGTGTGCAACATGTCGTAGAAGGTGGCCGTGCCCTGCACCTCGGCCGCGGTGACGCCGACGAGCTCGGCGATCTCGCGCATCGCCTCGGGGCGCAGCCAGCCGTCCTGCTGCTGGGCCAGGTGGCACAGGGGGATCAACGCCGAGCGGCGCTCGGGATAGAGGGCGATCAGGGCCTCGGCCTGGGCCTGCACTTCAGTCGAGAGGTGGCTCACCGGTCGACCTCCCCCATGACCGGGTCCACCGAGGAGATGATGGCCACGGCATCGGCCATCAGACCGCCGCGCAACAGGACCGGCAGGGCTTGCAGGTTGACGAAGCTCGGACCGCGGATGTGCATGCGGTACGGCTTCGAGGTCCCGTCGGAGACCATGTAGCAGCCCAGCTCCCCGCGGGGCGACTCGATGGCGACGTAGACCTCGCCCTCGGGCACCCGGAACCCTTCGGTGAAGATCTTGAAATGGTGGATCAAGGCCTCCATGCTCTCGTCGATGCGCGCCCGCGGCGGGGGGGTGACCTTGCGGTCCTGGACGCGGTAGTCGCCGACGGGCATGCGGTCGGCGATCTGGCGGATCATCTTGATCGACTCGCGGATTTCATTCAGGCGAATGGAGTAGCGGTCGAAGTTGTCGCCGTAGGTGCCCACGATCACGTCGAAGTCGAGCTTGTCGTAGTCGAGATAGGGCATGGTGCGCCGCAGGTCCCAGGGCACCCCGGTAGAGCGCAGGATCGGGCCCGTCACCGAGAGCGCCAGTGCCTCTTCGGCTGTCAGGTTCCCCACGGCCTCGGTGCGCTCACGGAAGATGGGCTGGCCCGTCAACAGCTCGTCGTACTCGAAGGTGCGGGCCATCACGGTGTCGCAGATGACGTCGACGTCATCTTGCCAGCCGTCGGGCAGGTCGGCCGCCACACCTCCCGGTCGGATGTAGTTGTGGTTCATGCGCAGACCGGTCGTCTTCTCGAAGAAGGCCAGGACCATCTCGCGCTCGCGGAACCCGTAGATCATCATGGACGTCGACCCGAGGTCCATGCCGTTGGTGGCCATCCACATGAGGTGTGACGAGACCCGCTGCAATTCGGCCATCAGCATGCGGATCCATACCGCGCGCGGCGGGAGCTCGACCCCGAGCAGCGCCTCGGTGGCCAGGGAGAAGACCAGCTCGTTGGTGAGGGGCGACAGGTAGTCCATCCGGGTGACGTTGGTCGCCCCCTGGACGTAGGTCAGCTCCTCCCCGGTCTTCTCCATCCCGGTGTGGAGGTAGCCGATGATGGGCTTCGTGCGCAGCACGGTCTCGCCGTCGAGCTCGAGCATGAGGCGCAGGACCCCGTGCGTCGACGGGTGCTGCGGCCCCATGTTGATGATCATGGTGTCGTCGTCGCGCCGCTCGATGTCGATGTCGTCGGGGTTGACGAAATTCCCCTCGGGGAGGCGCAGCACGGCCCCGACTTCGCGCCGTAGCTCGCCTGCCCCGGTGCTGCTGCGGTCCATGAGCTCCTGGGCCCCTTCGGAGGTCTCGGCGTTCAGGGCGGCGGCCTCGGCCAAGTGGCGGCTGGTGCCCACGGTCCGGGCACCTTCGGCCTCGGTGTCCGGCTCGGTGTCGGTGGCCTCGGTGTCCTCGTCGTGCTCGCTCATCGGGGTCCCGGCGCTTCCTTGAACTGCACCGGCACCCGCCCGACGCCGTAGTCCTTGCGCAGCGGATGGCCTTCCCAGTCCTCGGGCATCAAGATCCGGGTCAGGTCAGGGTGCCCCTCGAAGATGATGCCCATCATGTCGAAGGCCTCGCGCTCCATGGCCTCGGTCCCCGAGTAGATGTCCACCAGGCTGGACACCACCGGGTCGCCCTCGGGCACCTGCACCCGGATCCGGACCCGCTGGCGCATGGACAGCGAGAGCAGGTTCACGACGACCTCGAAGCGCTCCGCCTTGACGCCGTCGGGCAGCGATCGGCCCGGATGGGTGAGGTAGTCGACCGCGCACAGGTCGGCGCAGGTCTCGAAGCCGGCGTCCCGGAAGGCCTGCACCATCTCGGCGTAGCGCTCCCGGTGCGGGAAGGCGAGCTGCACGACCGAGCGGTCGGGCAGGCGCGGCACCTCGGGCAGAACGGCCAGGAGCGCCCCGGCCTGGGCACCCGCACCCGTCTCCGATCCGGCATTGCTCACCGCGGTGTGGCCACCCGCACGGCATCGGGCACGGTGGGCACCCAGCCCCCTGTCGCCTGCTCACCCGCCGGGACGGTGCTGCCCGCGCGGTGGGTGATCTCCCCCGTCCGGATCTTCTCGTGGAGGGTGAGGATGGCGTGCAGAAGGGTCTCGGGCGACGGCGGGCATCCCGGCGCGTAGACGTCGACCGGCACGATCTGATCCACTCCCTGGACGATGGCGTAGTTGTTGAACATGCCCCCGGTCGAGGCGCAGACGCCCATGGAGATGACCCATTTGGGCTCCATCATCTGGTCGT
>PKYA01000137.1 GCA_003133545.1 Acidimicrobiaceae bacterium
GCCGAGGCGACTCGGCGCAATCTGGCCCGGCGTGAACTGGCGTGGCTCCGCCGGGGCGCCAAGGCGCGGACCCGCAAGCCCCAGGCCCGGATCGACGCGGCGGTGCGCCTTCTCGAGGGTGGCCCGTCCGAGGCTGTCCGGGTCACCGAATTGGAGCGCTCCGGGGCAACGCCGCGCCTGGGCGACAAGGTGATCGAGTGCAGAGGGGTCGGCTTCGCCTACGGCAACGGGCCTGCCGTGCTGGCTGGTGTCGATCTCGTCCTCGGGCGCCGCGCCCGCTTGGGCGTCGTGGGGGCGAATGGATCGGGGAAGTCGACGCTGATCGACCTCCTGGCGGGGCGCCTCCAGCCCACGGTCGGGACAATCGAAGTGGGGCCGACCGTGGTACGCGGGTACTACGACCAGCTGGGAGTGAACCTTGACGAAACGTCTCGTGTGCAAGATGTCGTGGCGGGGCCACAGCGCTCTGCGGGCTCGTTGGCCGACATCGAGTTGATGAAGCGGTTCTTGTTCACCGGCGAGTTGCCTTTCGCACGGGTAGGTACCCTCTCGGGCGGCGAGCGTCGCCGGCTGCAGCTGTTGTCGGTCATCGCCGGCCGGCCCAATGTGCTCTTCTTGGACGAGCCGACGAACGACTTCGATCTCGACACGCTCCGCATACTCGAGGACTTCGTGGAGGATTGGCCCGGCGCGCTGGTGGTGGTGAGCCACGACCGCACCTTCTTGGAGAGGACCACCGATCGCGTGGTGGCCGTCAGGCCTGACGGCTCGGTCAGCGAAGTGCCAGGTGGCATGGCGGGGTGGATGGCCGAGGTGGGGCGCGGCGAACCGCGGCGCGCGGGAGCCCTCCGTCATCCCTCCTCGAGCAGCCCGACCGCTCCGGCGCCCCGTTCGCGGGTTTCCGGGCGCGAGCGGAGCGCCCACTCCCGGCTCTTGCGCGAGACCGAGAAGCGGATCGACCGCTTGCAGCGGCAGCGGGACAGCCTCTCGGAGGCATTGTCCGGCGTGACCGACCACGTGGAGTTGCGACGGCTGGGCGCCGACCTCGCAGACGTGCAGGCTGCGCTCATGGATGCCGAGGAGACCTGGCTGGCCGAGGCCGAGGCGGCTGAATCAGGCGGTTGACACCGTTCGTGAGTGCTGAAGGAATCGATGCACGGCCTCGACGTCGAGCGGCCGGCCGAAGAGGAATCCCTGCCCGGTGTCGACCTTCTCGGCAGCGAGCCGCATGCGCTGGTCATCGTTCTCGATCCCCTCGGCAATGACTTCGAGCGCAAGGGCCTTGCCCAGTTGGACGAAGGTGCGAATGATCGCCGCGGACGTGCTTGTCTCGGCGACACTCGCCACGAAGGACCGGTCGATCTTGAGGATGTCGATGGGGAACTGTTGGAGGTACGCCAGGGAGGAGAAGCCGGTTCCGAAGTCGTCAATGGCGATGCGCACGCCGAGTGCCTTGAGCATCCTGAGCCGGTCCACGGTCATCGCCACATCCTGCATCAGCGCGGACTCGGTCAGCTCCAGGACCAGCAGGGCGGGATCGAACCCGCTTGCGGTCAAGGCACCGTGGACGTCGTCGACAATGCGGTCGCGCTGGAGCTGTTTGGCCGCCACGTTGACCGAGACCACGAGCCGATGACCCTGCGCGTGCCAGTGCGCCCCCTGCCGGCAGGCCTCCTCGAGCACCCACTGGCCGACGGGGACGATCAGGCCGCTCGACTCAAGCGCGGGGATGAAGTCGAGGGGTTGGACGACCCCGCGGGTGGGGTGGCGCCAGCGCAGGAGCGCCTCGACGCCCGTCAAGGCACCCGTCGCAAGGTCGATGGTGGGCTGGTAGAGCAAGAAGAATTGATCGGCCCCGAGAGCAGCGTGCAGGTCCACATCGAGGCTTCGGTGGTCGTCGACGGAGACGAGCATGGATGGCGTGAAGACCTCGGCGCGATGCTTGCCGGCTGCCTTGGCCCGGTAGAGGGCGATGTCGGCGTCGCGGAGCAGCTCCTCGGGAGTGGCGCGGTCACCGGAGGCGATGCCGATGCTCGCGGTGACGGTCAACGGGACATCGCTGGCCGAGATCTCGATGGGAGGATCTAGCGCCGCCAGGACCCGTTGCGCCACGCCTTGGCCCACGTCCGACCGGGAAGAGCCTTCGGTCAGCACGACGAACTCGTCGCCTCCGAGACGTCCGACCGTGTCTCCGCCACGGAGCACGCCGACCAACCTCTTCCCCACCTCCGTCAGGAGCTGGTCGCCGGCCCGGTGGCCCAAGGTGTCGTTGATGTCCTTGAAGTTGTCAAGGTCCAGGAAGAGCGCGGCCACCGTGGTCTGCTCCCGCCGGGCGCGCGCCATCATGTGGTCGATCCGGTCGAGGATGAGGGCGCGGTTGGGAAGCCCGGTGAGCGCGTCGTGGAAGGCCTGGTGCTCGAGCTCGTTCGTGCGCTCGTCGACGAGCTCCAGGGCCCGCGAGCGGCTCGTCCCCAGCACGTAGATCAAGAGCGCGAGGAGCAAGACGAGCGCGATGCTGCCGATAAGCAACACGAGCGCGCTGCGATTGGTGAGTAGCCCTTCCCCGACCACGGCGCCGAAGACCTGCACATACCATCCGTTGCGGAGATTGATAGTCGTCGATTGTGCGCCGCGCGGCATAGTGCCGGCAGTGAAGGTGACTTTTGATCTACCCGCCCCGTAGTGAAACGCCACGGCGGTGTCCGGGTGTCCTTTGAGTGCGGTGTCGAGGATGACGCCAGGAAGGATCGCCGTCCCGGTCCATCCGATGAAGGCGGCTCGGCGCGCCGCAACCGTGCTGGGCACTACGCCACCGCGGTAGATGGCGGCGCCGACGGCGAGCTCCTCGGTCTTACCCGACTTGTAGGGCAGGTATTCGTTCTTACCCGAATCCCGGGAGCCGAGGAGCTCCGAACGAAGGACGGTTGCGCAGAAATCGATTCCGTCAGGTAGATCCTGCTTGACGCTCCGCGCCTGGGATGCCGGCGAGAGGCAGTAGTAGGGACGGTTCCCCGGTGGAGAGACCTCGAAGGTCCCGTTGGCGGCCAGCGTCCCAGAGGGGTCGGCCACCTGGCGTGCCGCGTACGCGCCGAGTTGCGAGGCCGGGACCATGACGAGCTCGGAGATGGTCTGGAGCTCCGGGTAGCGCGCGAAGGCGCGCACGGATCTCGTCCACTGCATAAACTGGGCGTCGGTGGCTTCGGGATTGGCCGCGAGGAAGGCCCCCGCGCTGATGGTGAGATCCTGCTCGTGCTGGACAGCCAGCTTCAGGGTCGAAGCGATACCGTTCGCCGAGGTGACGAAGACCTGGTGCGAGTTGTTGCTGTCTTCCTGGGCCACCTGCCTGGCACCGACGATCGATCCGGCGGTGCCAACGACGACCAGCAACATGGCCATTGCAATCCAGAAATTGCGACGGTTCCTCACCGGACGAGCCCGTGGTTGCGCTGCAACCCCACAGTTGTCGCAATGGTGACGAATACGTACAAGGCACCCAGCATGCGCTCCGCATATCTCCCGGCGGACCATCCCTGCCCAACTGCAACACAATTTGGCGGGTTGTTGCGGCCGGGTCGGGCGGTTCTACGTCGGATTCGACTGACAGGGCTCCGCTGAATGCAGCCGTCATCACCCCGTCCGACTCTTGACCCGTCGGAATTAGGAGGACGGCGGCGTCCACTGGCTTGTGAGCCTGTCGGTGTCGTAGCAAGAGACGTCCTGAGTGGCTTCCATTGTGAAACGATCAGCGCCGCTGCTCTGATCCCGAATAGGCCGATGGGGTCCCCATTAAGGGGACCCCCGTCAAGCCTGGCTCACTGCTTCGCTCGGTCCCGAGGCCACCCCCGTACCCTGGGGTTCCCCACTCCCGAAGCAGTGTGGAGCCGATCTGATTTTCCCTCTCGATTTCTTTTTCAAACCTCGCTACTTGTGCGCCTGCGCCATCGTTACGGCTCAAACGCAGCGATGGCTGTGGCGTAAGCTCCGCCCGACGCGTTTTCCGTCCAGCCTGCGGAGATCGACCCAGCGGACGAGTCGATTTGGTAGGCGTCCAAGCCCCGGAACAAGCTACCTCCCGCCTGTGTTTCGGAAAGTGCTGTGAAACCGGAGGGTGGGGCTGGTTGGCTGCTGAAACCAAACGAGCCAGCCTCGAGCCATGCGTCGGAGACGATGAGATCACCCGTCTTGCTCAGACTTATGGGTCCTGAGGTGAAGGTCGTGCCCGAGGCAGTCCCTACTGCACTGGTCGATGAGTCGACTGGGCTGGACGTTGCTATGCCCGACCATTCCGAAACGTTGGCGAGCTGAACATTCGTGTTAGAGCTCATCGTCACGGTCACCGCTTCGTTGCTGCTCGTACAAGGCGAACAGGTGATGAGCCCGTACCAAATTTCCGCCTCCCCCTTGTCCGGCGAACCGCTCCCATTGACCTGCTGCACGAGGTTCCAGGTGGTGACGCCACCACCTGTCACGGAGGAAACCTTGCTGCCACTGGTATTACCGTCATCGCCCACCAGGAGGATCAAGGTGTTGCCATTGGTGGGCACGTTCGAAAGCGTCGGGGTCTCGACGGTATTGCCGGACCCACCCGCCGATCCCGCGACGGCGTCTTGAACATGGGTAATGCCTCCGACGGTGATGGTGAACGAGTTGCTGATGCCTGAGGTTAGCCCTGTGGCTGTGCCGCTTAGGGTGAAGCTACCTGCTGTCCCGCTGATCTTGCACCCGGCGAAGTTTGCCACACCGGCGGTTGCCACCAACGGGTTGGTAGTACAGCTGAGGGCACCGCTCCCCGAGGCAATGGCCAAAGTGATCGACGCGTTGGAGTTCGTCCCCGAGGTGACTGTGTTGCCGCCGCTGTCCTGCACCGTAACGACGGGCTGGGTACCCCACACCGCGCCGTTGGCACCCCCGCCCGGTGAGGTGGTGAAGGCCAACTTGGTGGCGGTGCCGAAGGTGACGGCGAACTGACTGCTTGTGATCGTGGTGAAGCCGCTGGCCGCTGCGTTAAGGGTGTAGGTAGTGCCTGCTGGGCCGACAATCTGGCACCCGGTGGAAGTGGTCACACCATAAGAGGCCACCTCGATGAGTCCGCCTGGGTTGGTGCACGAAAGAGCTGCGCCGGTTCCCGGCTGGCTGGCAATGCCCAAGGTGATCGAGGCGGAAGAGGCGGTGACTACGTTGCTCCCACTGTCCTCGACGGTGACCGCGGGCTGGGTGGTCCATGCTGAGCCGTTAGCTCCGCCGCCCGGCTGGGTCGAGAACACCAGCTTACTGGCGTTGCCGGTGATATTGAAGGTGTTGCTCGTAGCATTGAGCGAACCGCTCGTGGCCATCACACTGTCGCCGTTGCCTGTTGTATTCCAAGTGCAACCCGAGAAGGTAGCCGTCCCATTCACCGTTGCCACTGCGCTGGTGCAACCCTTGAGGGTCCCCGAACCAGTTGCCTTGCTCAATGTAACGGTCGCGGCGGTCGTCACCGTATTGCCGAATGCGTCTTCGACCGTGACAACGGGCTGGATCGGGAACGCCGTGGTAGTGGAAGTGGCTCCATCTGGTTGGGTAGTAAACACAAGCTTGGTCGCCGTTCCAAAGGCGTTCACTGTCTGGGTGGGACTCAGCGAGCCAGAGAAGGCTGAGTGGTTCGTGTCCCCGCCGTAGGTGACCGATACCGTGTATGGAGAATNNCCTGGCCAGACGACAAGGTCGGAGCATTGGTTGTCGTGCAGCCCACTGTGCCCCCGATGTGCCCGGTGATCGTGAATGTCGCTGTTCCCGTCGGCGTACCAGACCCGGAATTGCCGGGGGCCACGGTAGCGGTGAAGGTCACTCCCTGGTTGTCTACAGAGGGGTTAGCCGATGAGGTCACCGTCGTGGTCGACGTGTCTGGTGTGACAGCAAAGTTCACCGAGTTGGTGGAACTCGACGTAGTGAAATTGGTGTCGGCGTTGAATGTTGCAGAAACCGCATAGGGGCTGCCTACAGGCAGACCAATGGCACCGATCTGGCAGGTGCCCGAACCGCTGGACAAGGTGGCGACGCAATTCGCCGTGCCGACGTTGATGGTGACGTTGTCGCCGTTGGGGCCGGTTTCACCGTTGCTCGCGGCGACGGTGACCGTGAATTTCACTCCGGACGCGTTCTCGACGCCGTATGTTGCAGTTGACGCCGACTCCGACACCGTGGTGGTCG
>PKYA01000115.1:0-19351 GCA_003133545.1 Acidimicrobiaceae bacterium
CCAACACGGCCGGCCAGAAGCGTTACACCGACGCCATCTCCACCAACATCATCACGTTCGGCATCGGCCCGGCCGGCACGGGCAAGTCGTATCTCGCGGTGGCGCAGGCCGTCAATGCGCTTCAGACCCGCCAGGTGGCGCGCATCATCCTCACCCGGCCTGCGGTCGAGGCGGGCGAGCGCCTCGGCTTCTTACCGGGTGACCTCATGGCCAAGGTGGACCCGTACCTGCGCCCGCTCTACGACGNNTCGACGAGGCGCAGAACACGACACCCGAGCAGATGAAGATGTTCTTGACCCGCATCGGCTTCGGCTCCAGGTGCGTGGTGACCGGTGACGTGACCCAGATCGACGTGCCCGGGGGGCGCTCGGGGCTGGTCGGCCTCGAGCCGGTGCTCGGCGCGGTGGAGGACATCGCCTTCGTGCACATGACCCGGCGCGACGTGGTGCGGCACAAAATCGTGGCCGACATCGTCGACGCCTACGAGGTGGCGGAAGGGCGGGCGGGATCCACGCAGTGAGCATCGACGTCTTCGCCGCCGATGAGCAGGGGGATCATCCGATTCAGGTGGGCCGCTGGGCTGACCTCAGTCAGAAGGTGCTTACGGCCCGCGGGGTGAAGGGCGAGACCGAGGTCTCCCTGCTCTTCGTCGACGAGGACGCCATCGCCGCGCTGAACGAGCAGTTCTTGGGCAAGAGCGGCCCGACCGATGTCCTTTCCTTTCCCATTGAGGACGAGCCCGGGCCGACCGGGCGCTCGCCCGACCTCGGCGGGAGCGGGCCGGGGTCCTCCCCCGAGGAGGGCGCGCTCACCCTGCTCGGCGACGTCGTGATCTGTCCGGCCGTGGCGGCGCGCAACGCCGTCGCGCACGAGGTGTCGCTCGACGACGAGCTTGCGCTGCTGGTGGTGCACGGCCTCCTCCACCTGCTGGGCATGGATCACGAGGATGATGTCGAGGCGGAACGCATGGAGGCCCTCGAACGCGACCTGCTCACGCGCTATTACCGGACTGACTATCGGTCGGCGGGACCGGGCGCGTGACTCCGCTCGCCGTCGCCGGCTTCCACTCCGAGGACCTGGCCCTGGTCATCGTCATCGTGGTGCTGCTGGCGGCGTCGGGCATGCTGGCGCTAGCCGAGACCAGCCTCGTGCGCATGAACCGCATCAAGGCGAAGGCGATGGTCGACGAGAAGCGCCGGGGGGCCCGCCAGTTGGCGCGCCTCATTGAGCATCCGGCCCAATTCCTCAACCCCATCCTGCTCCTGGTGCTCATCTGCCAGCTGGTCTCCGCCACTTTGGTCGGGGTGGTGGCCGAGCACCTGCTCGGCGGCATCGGCGTGCTTGTCGGCGCGGCATTCGAGGTGGTCGTGATCTTCGTCTTCTTCGAGGCTGTCCCCAAGAACTGGGCCGTGCACAATCCTGAGCGGGCGGCCCTGCTCAGCGCCCCGGTCGTCTCCGCCGTCGTGCGCTTTCCCCCCATCCGCTTCGTGTCGTCACTGCTCATCGGGTTGGCGAACTTGATCATCGGGCAATCGGGCGGCGGGGAGGACGGCCTGCGCCCGTCGTACATCACCGATTCCGAGCTCAAGGCCATGGCGGACGTGGCGCACGAGGAAAACGTGATCGAGCACGAGGAGCGCACTTTCATCCACTCGGTCATCGATTTCGGCGACACCGTGGCCCGCGAGGTCATGGTCCCCCGGCCTGACATGGTGACGATTGAGTCCGAGCGCTCGGTGACCGAGGCGCTCGAGACGGCGCTGGCCGCCGGCTTCAGCCGCATCCCGGTGCACGAGGGGCAGATCGACGACATCACCGGCATCGCCTACACCAAGGACCTGATGCGCGACGAGCGGGCGGGCAAGGGGGAGCACCCCGTGCGCGAGGCTGCCCGCCCGCCCGTGTTCGTCCCCGAGTCCAAGGGGGTACCGGCGCTGCTGCACCAGATGCAGGAGGAGAAGTTCCACATGGCGATCGTGGTCGACGAGTACGGTGGCACGGCGGGCCTGGTCACCCTGGAAGACCTGCTCGAGGAGCTGGTGGGCGAAATCGTCGACGAATTCGACGTGGAGGAGCCGGGCGTGGAACGGCATCCGGACGGATCGGTGGTGGTGAGCGCGCGCTACGCCGTCGACGATGCCGACGACCTGCTCGGGGCCGACCTGCCCCAGGGGCCGTGGGACACGGTCGGCGGCCTCATGCTCGACCTGGCGGGCCGGGTGCCCGACGAGGGCGACTCGGTGGAGGTCGACGGCTTCCGGCTCACCGCGCTCGACGTGCGGGGGCGGCGCATCGGGCGGGTGCGCATTGCCCCGACGGCCCGCGTCCCCGCCCTCGACGACGAGGAGCGCTGAGCACCTCGTGCGCTCGGGCTTCGTCGCTGTGGTGGGCCGGCCCAACGTGGGCAAGTCGACGCTGGTGAACCAGATGGTGGGGACCAAGGTCTCGATAACCTCCTCGCGCCCCAACACCACCCGGCACCGGATTCTGGGTGTGCTGCACCGCCCTGGGGCCCAGGTCGTCTTCGTCGACACGCCCGGCCTGCACCGCCCCCGCAGCGTCCTCGGGGAACGCTTGAACGACACGGCCACGAGCGCGCTGAGCGACGTCGACGTGGTCCTCGTCCTCGTCGACGCCACGGCGCCCGTAGGTCCAGGCGACCGCTTGGTACTCGAGCGCGCGCTGCGCGAGGTCCGGCGCAGCGAGGGGCCGCGGCTCGTGGTGGTCGTCAACAAGATCGACCGGGCCTCGGGCGATCAGGTGCTCGAGCGCCTGGTCTCGGTGAAGGCGGCGGTCGAGGCGATCGCCGGCACGACGCCCGACGGCCCGTCGGCCGCGGTCGAGTACTTCCCGGTCTCAGCGCGCGCCGGCGGCGGCGTCGAGGCGTTGACCCAGCACATCGTCGACTCCTTGGAGGAGGGCCCGCCCTTCTTCCCCGACGACGTCGTCACCGATACGCCCGAAGCGTTGTGGGTCGCCGAGCTGGTGCGTGAGCAGCTGCTGGCCAAGACCCACGACGAGCTGCCCCACTCCATCTGCTGCCGGGTCACCGAGTGGGAATGGCCCCACATCCGCTGCGAGATCATCGTCGAGCGCGACTCGCAGAAGGGCATCGTCATCGGCAAGGGCGGTGAGGTGCTGAAGTCGGTGGGTATCGCCGTGCGCGCCACCCTGCCCGAAGGGGCCTTTCTCGACCTCCACGTCAAGGTCGAGAAGCACTGGCAGGACCGCGTCGAGATGCTCAACCGGCTCGGGTACTGAGCATCGTGACCCCGGCGCCCGCACCACGCACGCGGCGCGTCGCCGCGGGCACCCGGCGCGTCACCACGGCCGCGCTGGCCGTTCCGGTGCTGTTGCTGCTGGCGACGCTGGTCGGCTGCGGTGCCGGCAGCCCGGCTGCGGCGACGACGCACCACACCCTCCCGTCGCTGGTGGATGCCCGGTGCATCCACCCGGGTCAGGCCCGGCCGGCCACCATCGTGCTCGCCTGCGGCGACGGGAATGCGGTGGCCGAGCACGTACGTTGGCAGACCTGGGCGACCACGCGTGCCGCGGGGGAGGGCACCCTCTCGCAGAACGACTGCACGCCGGACTGCGCCCAGGGAGGGTTTCATGGCTATCCGGCTCGCTTCGCGCTCTCCGACACGGTCAGGGCCGGCGGGCGGACGTACTTCACCAAGGTGACGATCACCTTTGCGGGCAGGCGCCCCCTCTCGGCCACCAAAAAGGTGGAGGTGGTCTCGGACTGTTTCGTCAACCCGCCCGAGGCCTACATTCCCAAGTGCCCGCCCGACCTCTCGCCCGCGCCCTGAAGGGCGGAGCGCGGCGCTGAAGGCGTCACCGTGCGGATGTCATAGGACGAAGCCTCTCTCCTGAGCAATTTGTTTTTCCGGAGGGACCCGTCGATTACCCAGCAGTCATCGACTGCTCATGGGCATCAGTTCGGGATGCCCCCCCATAGCGCCGTGTCGTGGGCATTCGATTGCCCTGTTCACGGATCAACCCAAGGGAGCGAGCACGTCGACGACCAAATTTGGCCGCTTCGCTCCTGTCCTTGCATTGGGAATCCGTTGGGACAGGGTTCAGGGCATATTGCTTTGTGTTCTTCGGTCCAACTCGCTGTTTGGTGGTGACAGAGGCAGACGAGCCGTCGTCGGCTGGCGACACCCACCGCGCCCCCAACACGGCCAGCGTCACTCCGCTTGGCAGGCTCGAAGACGCTGACATCGCGAGAAGGCAAGAGCGGGTGCGTCGCTCGGGTGGAATTGGGGGGCTGATCGCCCTCGTCGGATTCATGTTGATCGTGGTCGGAATGTCCACGACTTCGGCGTTAGTCATTGTCGGTGGCATCGCGGTCGCGGCTGGGCTCGGATGGAACATTCGCACCATGGTGCGAGCCCGCCGGCTGTTTCGCTCAAACACCAAGGATGCCACCGCGTAGAGCCTCGGCGACTTGGTCCGCCCTGCCCCTCTTCGCCGGCTCGTCCCCGGTCCCTCTAGAAGGTCCAAGATGTGGCATGGGGAATAGCCAGAAAGATAGGTTCGGAGTCAGTCCCAGTCGACTCCAGGAGATTGAAGAGTCAGTCAACGCTTCCGGTCGTTGGCAGCACTACGTGGAGCAAACCCATGGCGCTGGATCGACCTTGCAGGTTGAATCAGATCCCCCGGACTACCGGGTAATCGTAGAGTGGGGTTCGCAGAAAGGCGAGGTCCGAGTTCGGACCTTGGAGAGCGCAGTGGAAGTGGCGTACCGGTTGGCCTATGACTTCTACGAAATACGGCGAGACAGCGACGGGGCCATTCCCTGATTTCGGCCGCTGTCGCATCGGGTGGTGGTATCCCTGTACGCAGGGTAAGTAAGGCGAGCCCGATGATCGAGGCAGGGCTGCCCCTCTATTCTCCACCAGTCCACTCGCCGAGCATGGAAAGCATGTGAGTGTTTGCTCCGAAGAGTCGACGGTGCTCGCATCTCAGATCTGCGGCGGGCAAAGCAACTGCCCACTTTTAGTCGTAGATTGACATAGCCATTTCAGATGGAGGTGGCAAATGATCATGAACCCGAGGTTCGAGCCATGAGCGTTACGGTCACAGTTCGTTTTCCGGTGTCGGACGTTGCAAAGGCCATCGAGGGCCTTCACAGCAACGCCAAGTTCCTAGAGGAGATCAGTGAATCCACGAGGGGCGCGGGCCTGCTCCATCATCGGTTCGTCTCCGGAGATGGCGAACTGATGGTCATCGACGAATGGGAGACCGCAGAGCAGTTCCAGAGCTTCTTCGATGGGAACCCCAAGGTCGCGGAGGTCATGGCCTCTATCGGGGCGACGGGACCACCTGAGATCACCCTGTTCGGATCGATCGACGCCGCCGGAACCGTCTAGGGGATCTCAGAGCCTCAGGCTCCCACCTGCGGCAGTCAACGACCGAGGTCCGCCGGGCACGTTGGAACCTTCTGCTGGTGTCTCCAAACGGGTGGGGGCGGGGCCGTGCAAGGAGAATCCACTCAGCCGTGTCAGGAGCCGTCGGGATCAGAGATCGCCAGCGTTGATCGCTCGGCCAGCTCGCGAAAAGTCGCTTCGTCAGTCTCAGAGGTGAACGCTCGCTTAGGGACCATGAAACATCCGGGACCCTTGCCGACCACGAGTAGATAAAGATCTTCTCGCTGCAGCACCTCGGAGAACATTGGCCAGCGCATCATCGAGTCATTGAGTGCCGTATGTCGGTAGATTCCTTCGTCGGAAAACTCCAGGGTCCTGACCTCAAACTGCTTCTTTACTCGATTCCAGATCCGATTGGGCGTGACTGGAACGAGAACGAAGAAAATGAGCAGGATGGCGAGGCCTAGGGTCAACATGACCACCCAGGCGACCTTATCGGCCGAATCAAGACCGAGGACTGCCGCTCCTGCAATCACGAGGCACGTGCCCACGACCGGAAGGATCCAGTTCTGCCAACGATGGAAGACTTGCCAGTAGACAACCGGAACGACTTCGTCCTGAGTCAACTGGTGCTCGACTGTCTGGACATGGATCGATCCTGGGCCAGTTGACGAGTGTTCCGTCATTGTGCGCCTCCCCTCCCTCAATGGCTCCCGCTGAACGACCTAGTCCGGGAAACTTCGTTCGCTTTTCATCAGCATCTGTGCTGTCGGCGATGAAGTGTCCCCTATCGGGATGGTGCGTGTGGATGCTCAGACTCGTTACTTTGGCCCGTAGTAACGACCGGCCCAGTCAAAGACCACCGCTGACCTGCCATCAGGCAAGCGTTGTACCTCGTTCGTGCGTAGGTAACGATGCTGCTGGCCATCGGTCATAGCAACACACAGTTCGTCGGTGTCCGTTTCAATGGGTTGTTCCTGTCCATCCATGGGGCCGAGATTGAACACCAAGGTTCCTGCCGTACTGCTTTCGAGAGACTGGGACATACGCAACAGAATCCCAGAGGACAGCTCCCGTCGCAACGGTCGCCTAGTCCGCCGGAAGCGAAATCGGCCGGTTAGCGATTCTGTTCCGTTGCCACATCGGTGGGAGCTGACCGGAACTTTTCCCGGATTGCTTCGGCCACCTTGACCCGGAACTCGGAGGTATCACCAATCTGAGTCCTCACTATCTTGATCAGGAGATCGCGGACTTCGGCTTCATTCGCATGATCGATCATCCATTCACCGACTGCTTGCCGGTCAGCTTCTGATAACTCGTGTTGGCCTGTAAGGGCCCCCACAAGAAGCGTCATGAAGCCGACGTCTTGCTCCGTCGGCCCGGCTCCATCCATCGCACCTCCCTCGGGTGAGCTCTTGTGCATCCCGATTTAGGTTACGTCTGAAGTCTCAAGCGACCAGGTCACCTTCCCCATCATCGCCGGAACGAGCCGATTGTGAGATACGGAGTCACACGCGGCACAAAGATGTCGACCCAACCGTCCCGCAATGACCGGAAGAGGCGACTCAGCTCGAGGACCTCGTGCTGAAAAGCCCAGTAGAGGTCTTCCGGCGAGAAAGTGAGCCGGGGGCCAGGGTGGCGATTCGTGGTCCCCTGGTTTGCTGGAGAGATCGGCTGCTACATTTCGCCCGTGGAGCAGGAACGATTCGGCTCGATCGACTTCGACTGGTTCCATCTGGAGGAGTTGCCCGGACGCCTGCGCGAGCGGCAAGCTATCTTTTCCGACGCCGATGCCGAGGTCCTCCGCCCCTTGGGGTTTCAACTCTCTGACGGGAGGGCCTATACGTACGTTCCCGAGGGAAAGACGTTCTCCGTCAAGCCCGGAATCGACGCGGCGCAGACTGTTGTCGAGGTTTCTCTCGACTCATGGTGTTCCTTTGTCTGGGAGCTCAAGTCCTGCTTCGCTCTCCTGTATGCCGAGCAGCTGGCGGTGCGTAGTGGAAGCTTCGGCCAGATGGCGCGCTGGGAGCCGTCGCTGCGAGTGGTCTTTGGCGATCAGGACCTGTTCGACCTCGATCACCCATCCCATATCGCGGATGAATTCGGCTGCGAAGTCGATCTTACGAAGACCTTTACCTTGGAGGACCGGGCGACGGAGATGCGGAACTTCCTAGAGCTGGTTGGCTTCGTGCACATCCGGGCGGTCCTGGACGCTGCCGAGATCGAGGCCCTTAGATCCGACGTCAGTGACGCGCTCGGTAAGGCACGACCCGACGACCGCAAGTCGTGGTGGACGGCCGTGGGCGGGCGCGAGGTCTGCAACAGGGTGAACTATCTCAACGACGGCTCAGCGCGCATTGCCGCGCTCGGTGCCGATCCGCGGATTCTCGACATCGCCGCATTGGGAGGTCCTGAACTCCGCGACGCGTGTGATCGCCTCGATGGCAACAGTGCCGTGATCAAGGTGCCGGGGTCTGAAGGAGGGCTGGCCGACCTTCCATGGCATCGCGATTGCGGCATGGGCGGGCATCCGGTGAAGTGCCCCATGCTCAACGTAGGCATCCAACTCGATGCCGCCACCGAATCCACGGGCCAGCTCCAGATGATCCCGGGTTCGCATCGTGGAACCTGCCGGATACCGAGCGCCCGCGAGGCCCAGAAGCACCGTGTGGTCGCGATCACCACAGAGCCAGGCGACGTCACCGTGCACTACGGCCACACCCTGCACGCGGCACCGCCACCGAACGATCCGCATGCTTCAGGCAGGCGGGCGCTCTACCTCACCTTCGTCCCCCCATTGACCTTCGAGATGGTCGGCCCCGGGGAGGGGTACAACGACGTGCTCTTCACCAGGAGCGAGGGCCGCGTACAGCACCTCAACGACATCGACTGAAGGGTTGTCACCGCGAATACCTGCGGCAGTCCTCTTTCGAACAGCGCCACCCTGGCAGATCTTCAGGACGTGACCGAACCCGCCGCCATCGCGTACTCCTTGTCCCCGCGGCAACCCTGGTCACCAGATGGGGAAGAAGTGCTCACGGGGAACTCCATCTATGTCTGTGATGCGTGCGGCTCACTCACACAGATGCAATCAATCGCTGCAGCACGAATTGCGTGGTCGATACCACTGTCGGCCAATTCCGGCCACCCACCTCCGGGCGATCCTTACCGCTGACCCCTCTTCGCCCGCGGCGCGCGCCGCCTGCTGGGTCAGGCCAGGGCCGCGTGTAAAAATTCCTCGACCTCGCTGCGCTCGACCGTGCGCCGCATCGGCGGCAGCGTGGCCAGCAGGACGCCGCGGTAGCTGGCGGTGGCCAGGCGAGGGTCCAGCACGGCGACGACACCCCGGTCGTCGGCGGCGCGGATGAGCCGGCCCGAGCCCTGCGCGAGGAGCGTGGCCGCACGCGGCAGGTCGACCAGCGAGAAGGCATTGGGCCCGGCGCGGTCGCGCCGGGCCTGCAGCAGCGGATCGTCGGGCCGGGGGAATGGGAGCCGGTCCACGGTCACCAAGGAGAGCGCCCGCCCGGGAATGTCGACGCCCTGCCAGAAGCCGAGCGTGGCGAAGAGGCACGAGGTCTCGTCCTCGGCGAACGCCTCGAGCAGTCGCCCCTTGGGCAGCTCGCCCTGTAGGAGGAGTGTGTAGGGCAGGTCGGGTGCCAGCGCCACGGCGGCCTCCTCGGTGGCCCGGCGGCTGGTGAAGAGGGCCAGCGTGCGTCCCCCGGCGGCGCCGATCAGAAGCGCCAGCTCCTTGTGCAGGGCCGCTTCGGCCTGGGGGGCCCGCCGGTCGGGCAGGTGCCGGGCCACGTAGAGCAACGCATGGGCGCGGTAGTCGAACGGGCTGCCCACGTCGAGCTGGTTGGTCTCGAACCCGTCCAGGCCGGCCCGCTCCACCAGGCGCGGCGGCACGGTGGCGCTGGTGAGCACGGCGGTGACCTCACCCCAGAGCCCGGCGGCCAGCAACGGCCCCACGTCGATGGGGGAGAGGCGGAGCCGGAGGTTGCGTCGGGTCCCGTCCACCCAGGCCACCTCGCCGTCGCGCCGCCCGAGGATCCGGTGCAGGTCGTCGCTGAGATGGGCGGCGGCGGCGATCGCCCTGGTCTTGTGGGCGCCCCGGTCCGGGTCGGAGGAGGCGGACCCGACGTCGGCCAGGAGCGATCCCTGCAGGTCGGCGCGCCGGATGGCATCGGTCACGCGGCCCGCCACCTCCGCGGCGCGGCCCAAGAGGTCGGCCAGCGGGCTGTCGTCGACCGGCGGCCGGGCTCCGTCGTGGAGCACGCGGGTCCCCAGCCGGTCGGCCAGGAGCGCACCGATCTGGTCGCCGAGCGAGAGCAGCGAGGCCAGGGTGTCCGCCTCCTTCTCGGACACCAGTGACCGGGCCGAGACGGCCACGGCCCGGAAGCGGCCGGGGGTGAGCTCGACGCCCAGGCTGGATGTCATCACCTCCTCGAGCTCGTGCGTCTCGTCGAAGACGACCACGTCGTGGTCGGGCAGCACGGCGCGCCCGCTGGCGAGGTGGGCCCCGTAGAGGTGGGTGTTGACCACCACGACGTCGGCCGCCGCCGCCCGGTCGCGCGCCGCCTCGGCGAAGCAGCGGTTCCCCGAGGGGCAGTTGAAGGCGCCGGGGCACTCGCGGGGACCGACGCTCACCATGCTCCAGGCCCGCGGGCTGGGCTCGAAGCTGAGATCGGCGCGGTCGCCGCTCGCGGTCGATTCGGACCAGGCCAGCAACGTTCGCACCTCGTCGACGAGGCCCGCGGGGGAGCCCTCCGCCGGCGAGGCCTCGGGCTCCTCGGCCTCCGGCGCGCGCTCGGGCTCGCTCCCCAGCTCGGGCTGTATCCCACCGTTGCCGACCTCGTCGACCCGTTGCCGGCAGATGTAGTTGTTCCTCCCCTTGAGAACGGCGAAGGAGAAGGACAGGCGGAGCCCGCGCTCCACCAGCGGCAGGTCCTTCTCGGCCAGCTGGTCCTGCAGCGCCTTGGTGGCCGTGGCCACCACCACTTTCTTGCCGCTGAGCACGGCGGGCACCAGGTAGGCCAGTGACTTGCCCGTCCCCGTCCCGGCCTGCACGACGAGGTGGGTGCCGGTGACCAGCGCCTCGCCCACGGCACGGCACATCTCTTGTTGCTCGGGTCGCTGCTCGCCGTCGGCCATGTCGGCCGTGACCTTGGCCAGAGCCTCGACGGCGTCGTCGCCGGCCTGGCGCGCCTCGTCGCTGACGCGCGCGCGGGCCTCGGGCTCCTCGTCCCAGTCAAAGTCCACACCATGATCATGCCCGCACGTGGTGACAAGGCCGGCGCGGTAGGTTCAACTGGTGGACACCCCCACGCCTGACGAGGGCGTCGATCCCGTTCCCGCCGCACTGGACCGCACCCGCGTGCCCACCCATGTGGCCTGCGTGATGGATGGCAATGGCCGTTGGGCCAACGCCCGAGGGTTGCCGCGCACCGAGGGGCACGGTGCCGGGGAAGTCGCGCTGCTCGATGTGGTCAACGGCGCCCTCGAGATCGGCGTGCGTTGGCTCACGCTCTATGCGTTCTCGACGGAGAACTGGCGCCGCCCGGCCGACGAGGTGCGCTACCTGATGGGGTTCAACGAGTCCCTGCTCATGCGCCGGCGTGACGAGCTCCACCAAAAGGGTGTGCAGATCCGCTTCGCCGGGCGGCGCGACTGGCGGGTGCCGCGCCGGGTGCTGCGCCGCATGGACGAGTCGATCGAGCTGACCAAGAGGAACCGGACCATGACCATGACCATGGCGTTCAACTACGGCGGCCGCGCCGAGATCGTCGATGCGGTCAAGGCGCTGGTGGCTGAGGGCGTCTCGGCCGACAAGGTGGACGAGAAGGCGATCCGGCGCCACCTCTACTTCCCCGACATGCCCGACCCCGACCTGGTGATCCGCACGTCGGGCGAGACGCGCATCTCGAATTTCCTCCTGTGGGAGATCGCCTACAGCGAGTTGATCTTCCCCGAGGTCCTGTGGCCCGACATGCGCCGCCGGCACCTCTACGAGGCAGTGGTGGAGTACCAGCAGCGGGTGCGCCGCTTCGGTGCGGTGCATCCGTGAGAATGGGCAGATGACGTTCACCCGATTCGCCATGCGGGCCGGCATCGTCTTCGTGGTCGCCTTCATGCTCGCCGTGGCCATCGGCGTCCACGATGCTCTCACCCCGGTGATCGCCGTCCTTGCCCTGGGTGGTCTCATCGCCTGCGGCAACCTTTTCTACGGGAAGAACTCCCACGGCGCCATGGCCCAGTCCCGGACGCGCCCGGCCCAAGAGGCGCAGAACCGGGCCAACGACGAGGCGCAGGAGCAGGCCCGCCAACAGCGCCAGCAGGCCCGCCAACAGCACCACGGGGGCCGCCGCCAGAGCGCCAACCAACTCGCCAGCCAGTTCGCCAACCAGCTCCGCCGCCGTCGCACCGACCCCGCCGACGGGCCCCCAAGCCCATGAGCCTCTTCCGCGACACCGGGGTGGTCCTGCGCACCTACCGCCTGGGCGAGGCCGATCGCATCATCGTGCTCATGACCGAGGAGCACGGCAAGGTGCGGGCCGTGGCCAAGGGCGTGCGACGGACGTCGAGCAAGTTCGGCGCCCGCCTGGAGCCGCTCACCCACGTGGACCTCTTGCTCTGGCAGGGACGGAGCGACCTCGACATCGTCAACCAGGTGGAGGTGATCGACACCTTCCGGGCGGTGCGCGAGGACCTGTCCCGGGTGGCCAAGGGACTGTCGCTCGTGGAGGTGACCGATCAGATGGCCCAGGAGCGCCACCCCGACCGGCGGCTCTACGCCATGCTGGTCGGCGCCCTGCGCGCGCTCTCCGACGACGGCGCCGACCCCACCCTGCTCGCTCCGTCCTTCTTTCTCAAGGCGCTCGTGCTCGAAGGAGCGGCGCCGATGCTCGATGCATGTGCATCGTGTGGGGAGCCCGACGGCGCCGTGGAGTTGGTGGCATTCGATCTCGTCGAGGGGGGCACGCTGTGCCGGCGCTGCCGCCGGGGCCGCCCGATGAGCGGGGCGGCCCTGCTGTTGCTGCGCCGCATCCTCGGGGGAGACCTGGCTGCCGTGCTGGCCGGGCCGCCGCCCGAGGGGGCCGACGAGGTGGCCGAATTGGCCACCGAGGCCATGGAGGTCCATCTCGATCGCCGCATCCGCTCGGTGCGGTCCGCCGTGGGACTCTGACCGCCTGCGCNNTACGTCCACGTTCCGTTCTGCCGGGCGCGGTGCGACTACTGCGCCTTCGCCACCTACACCGACCGCGACCACCTGATGGAGCGCTACGCCGACGCCTGCGTGACCGATCTGCAGCGCTGGGACGCAGCGGAGGGCCTCCCCCTCGCGACCAGCATCTTCTTCGGAGGGGGCACCCCGTCGCGCCTGGCGCCCGCCACGCTCTGCCGGATACTGGCCGCCGTACCGCGGGGCGAGGACACGGAGGTGACGGTCGAGTGCAACCCGGAGGATGCCGACGCGGCGCATCTGGGCCCCTACCGGACCGCCGGGGTCAACCGGGTCTCCTTCGGCCTGCAGTCGACCCATGCCCACGTGCTCGAGGGGCTGGGTCGCCGGGATGTCCCGGACGCACTGCAGCGCATCGCCGCCGCCGTGGAGGCGGCCGGATTCAGCCGGTGGAACCTCGACCTGATCTTCGGCGGCGCCGGCGAGACCGACGCGGACTGGCGGGCGACATTGCACGCGGTCCTGTCCCTGCCCCATCCGCCGCCGCATATCAGCGCCTACGCGCTGACCGTCGAGCCCGGGACGCCGCTGGCCCGGGCGCGCGACCGGCATCCCGACGACGACACCTTGGCCCGGCGCTACGAGCAGGCCGACGCCATCCTCACCGGGGCCGGGTACCGCTGGGAGGAGATCTCGAACTGGTCCCTCCCGGGCCATGGCTGCCGCCACAATCAGCTCTACTGGGAGCAGGGGGACTATCTGGGCGTGGGGTCGGCCGCGCACAGCCACCTTGACGGGGTGCGGTGGTGGAACGTGCGCACCCCCGAGCGTTACGTGGACGCCGTGGCTGCGGCGCGCCCACCCGAGGCCGGCCGCGAGGTTCTCTCGCCAGCGCAACGGGAATTCGAGCGATTGTCGCTGGCGCTGCGCACCCCGCGCGGCGTCCCGTGGGGGAGCCTGGACCGGGTCGACGAGTTGGAGGGTCTGGTCGAGCGGCGCGCGGGCCGGGCCGTGCTCACCGTGCGGGGCCGGCTGATGGCCAACGAGGTCACCACCCGAATTGCCTCCGGTAGTCTGCATTGATGACCGCCGAATCCCAGGCCATCGACGACGCGCCCCAGGGCGAGGACGACCTCATGGAGAAGGTGGTCCGCCTGTGCCGGCACCGGGGCTTCATCTTCCCTTCGGCCGAGATCTACGGCGGCTTCCGCTCCACCTACGACTATGGCCCCCTCGGGGTCAACATGCTGCGCAACGTGAAGAACGCCTGGTGGCGCTCGATGGTCCAGCTGCGCGACGACGTGGTCGGGCTCGACGCCGCCATCCTGTCGCCCCCGGCGGTGTGGGCCGCCTCGGGCCACCTGGCCACGTTCACCGACCCGCTGGTGGACTGCCGCAACTGCCACGAGCGCTGGCGCGAGGACAAGATCGACGGTGTCTGCCCCAACTGCGGCTCGCGCGACCTGACCGAGGCCCGGGCCTTCAACCTCATGTTCAAGACGCACGCCGGGCCGGTGGAGGACGAGGGCCACGTGGCCTACCTGCGTCCCGAGACGGCCCAGGGCATGTTCCTGAACTTCGCCAACATCCTCAACACGACCCGGAAGAAGCCCCCCTTCGGCATCGCCCAGGTGGGCAAGTCGTTCCGCAACGAGANNATGGAGATGGAGTACTTCGTGCCGCCGGCGGAGAGCGAGCAGTGGTTCGAGTACTGGCTGGCCGAGCGGCTGCGCTGGTACAGCGACCTCGGCATCCCCGAGGACCAGCTCCACCTCCGGCACCACGACCCGGCCGAGCTCTCGCACTACTCGCTCGGCACGGCCGACGTGGAGTTCCTCTTCCCCTGGGGTTGGGACGAGCTCGAGGGGATCGCCAATCGGGGCGACTTCGACCTGACGGCGCACGCCAAGGCCTCGGGGGAGAAGCTCGACTACTTCGACCCCCAGACCAACGAGCGCTACGTGCCTTACGTGATCGAACCAGCGGCCGGGGCCACGCGGACGATGATGGCCTTTTTGCTCTCCGCCTATGACGAGGACGAGGTGGGTGGCGAGACCCGTACCGTCCTGCGTCTGCACTGGCGGTTGGCGCCTTACCAGGTGGCCGTCCTCCCGCTCTCGAAGAAGGAACCGCTGGAGCCCCTGGCCCGCCAGGTGCTGGCCCGGCTGCAGCCGCACTTCATGTGTGACTACGACACGACGCAGGGGATCGGCAAGCGCTACCGCCGCNNACGCCCTGGTGCGTGACCGTCGACTTCGACTCGCTCGAGGACGACGCCGTCACCGTGCGCGAGCGCGACAGCACCGCGCAGGTTCGCGTCCCCATTGCAGGGCTGGTCGACGAATTGCGCCGGCGCACCGGCGAGGGTGCCGGCTAGCGCTGCGGTGCCTCCGTCTCGCGCACGCGGCCGGTGCGAGGTGGTTGGCTAGGAGACCCGGCGGTACTTGCGCACCGTCAGCGGTATGAACACGACCAGGAGACCGATGGTCCAGGCCAGGGCCAGCCACACGGCTCTGGTGTCGTGGACGGAGCCGCCCACCATGAGCGAACGCGCCGCATTGACCACCTGGGTGACCGGCTGGTTCTTGGCGAAGGCCTGCAACCACCCGGGCATCGACGCCACCTGCACGAAGGCGGACGAGGCGAAGGTGAAGGGGAAGATGATCGGGAACACCATGACCTGCGCCGTCTCCGCATTGGGGGCCGAGAGCCCGACGCCGGCGAAGGACCACGCAAGTGCATAGCAGTACAAGAGCACCAGCAGGCACCCGCACAAGAAGAGGCCGACATTCGTCCCGATGCGGAAGCCGACCGCATAGCCCACCCCGGTCATCAGGGCGACCACGAACACGCTCCGGGTCAGGTCGGCCGTCGTCCGCCCGGCCAGCACGGCGGAGCGCGCCATGGGCAGTGCCCGGAAGCGCTCGATCAGCCCCTTCTGCAGGTCCTCGCAGAGCCCCACGGCGGTGCTGGTCGACCCGAAGCTCACCGTCTGCACGAAGATGCCCGGGATGAGGAAGTCGATGTAGCGCAGGTGCGGGATGTGGATGGCGCCGCCGAAGACATAGGCGAACAGCAGCACGAACATGATGGGCTGCAGGATCGAGAAGAACATAGCCCCTGGCATGCGGGTGAGGGCCAGCAGGTTGCGCCAGGTGATGGTGAAGATGTCGGCGAACATCCAGCGCAGGCGATGTCCCGAGGAGATCGGGGCGCCGATGGTAGGCGCCACGACGGCCGTCATGCGGCGTCCCTGCCGCCGGCGTCGGACGGGTCGTCGCCGCGATGCTTGGCGCCTTTGGCCCGGCCCAGGCGCGCCGCCCGCTCGGCTTCGGTCTCGGCCTCCGATTTGTGGCCGGTGAGGCTGAGGAACACGTCGTCGAGGCTCGGCTCGCGCAGGGCGAGGCCGCCGATGGGCACCTCGGCCGCATCGAGCGTGCGCAGCACCTCGGCGCCGACCTTCGGACCGTCCTCGACCGTCAGCTCGACGATGTTGTGATCGACGATCGGCTCCTTGGCCGAGAGGGAGGACACCAGGAGGGCGGCGCGCCGCGCCATGTCGTTGTCGCGCAAGGTGATGGAGACCACTGACGTGCCCAGGTTCGCCTTGAGCGTGGCCGGCGTGCCCTCTGCGATGACCCGCCCGTGGTCGACCACCACGATGTTGCGGGCCAAACGGTCGGCCTCTTCGAGGTACTGGGTCGTGAGCAGCACGGTGGTGCCGCCGGCCACCAGGTTCTCTATGACCCCCCACAGGTCCTGGCGGCTCTGCGGGTCGAGACCGGTGGTCGGCTCGTCCAAGAACAGCACCGGCGGGCGGGCCACGAGCGCCGCGGCCAGGTCGAGCCGGCGCCGCATGCCGCCCGAGTACGTCCGGAGGACGCGATCGCCGGCATCGGAGAGCCCGAACGACTCGAGCAACTCGGTGGCCCGTGCCCCCGAGGCCTTCCAGCTCATGTGCGAGAGGCGGCCCACCATGCGGATGTTCTCCCGCCCGGTCAAGTTCTCGTCGACGGCGGCGTACTGGCCGGCCAACCCGATGATGCGCCGCACCGTCTCGGCCTCCTTGACCACGTCGTGGCCGAGGATGGAGGCGTGGCCGCTGTCGGGGCCCAAGATGGTGGAGAGGATGCGGACCGCCGTCGTCTTGCCGGCGCCGTTCGGACCGAGCAGGCCGAGGATCGTCCCTTCCTCGACGTGGAACGAGACGCCATCGAGGGCGCGCACCTTGCCGCGCGGGAATACCTTGACCAGGTCGTGCGCCTCCACGGCGAAGGAAAAATTATTACTCATCAAAAAAGAAACTTAGTGATAAAGTTATTTATGTGTCAAGGCAATGGTCGCGTCGGGAGCTCGTCCAGCAGCTCCGATCAGAGATCATGGGCTACTTCGGGGCGGCCAGCGAATTCGACGAACGCGTGGCCCAGAGGTTCAAGCTCGGCCGCACCGACATGCGCTGTCTGGAGCTCCTGGCGCGCCGGGGCCCCATGACGGCCGGCCAGCTGGCCGACGAGAGCGGCCTGAGCACCGGGGCGGTGACGTTCGTGCTCGACCGGCTCGAGGAGGCCGGGATGGTCAAACGCCGTCGGGACACCGATGATCGCCGCCGGGTGTGGGTGGAGCTGGTCCCCGCGGCCCAGAAGAAGCTCCTGCGGGCCCAAGAACCGATCGTGGCCGAGATGCGCGACGTCGCGCAGCGTTTCAAGGCGGAGGAACTGGCCATCGTGCGCGACTTCATGCGCGAGGCCAAGGAGGTCTTCCAGCGCCAGATCTCCGGCGGGCCCGCATGCCCGAAGCGGCCGCCCCGGGGCCCCTGACGGTGCCGGCGGCCCGGTAGGCTGTCACACTCCGGCCCCGCGCGGGGTGAGGAGTACACGCCCCATGCACGCCGTTCGCGGCGGTCCGCCATGCCAGGGCAAGGAGGCCCGATGCCGTACGTCTTCGATTTCGACCACCAGCACGCTCGGCCGCCCATGGAGCTCAAGGACCTCCTCGGCGGCAAGGGCGCCAACCTGGCCGAGATGACGTCGGTACTGGCCCTTCCCGTGCCTCCGGGATTCACCATCTCGACGGACGCCTGCCGCGCCTACATGGCCGGGGGCTGGCCCAAGAGTCTCGACGGCGAGGTGGCCAAGGCCCGGACCCACCTGGAAAAAGCCATGGGCAAGGTCATCGGCGACGCCGCCGACCCCCTCTTGGTCTCGGTGCGCTCGGGTGCCAAGTTCTCCATGCCCGGCATGATGGACACTGTCTTGAACCTGGGTCTCAACGACAGCTCCGTCGAGGGCTTGGCTAAGCAGACCGGCGATGAGCGCTTCGCCTACGACTCGTACCGCCGTTTCATCGCCATGTACGGGCGGATCGTGCTCGAACTGCCCGGCGGGGAGTTCGACGCCCTCTTCGACGCGGCCAAGGAGCTCGCCGGGACCACATCGGACGCCAAGGTGCCGACCGAGCTCTTGCGCTACCTGGTGGACTCCTACCAGCAGACGGTCGAGCGCCACACCGGCGCGCCCTTCCCCCAGGACCCGGCCGCGCAGCTGCGCGGTGCGATCGAGGCGGTCTTCCGGAGCTGGAACGGCCCGCGGGCCATCGCCTACCGGAACCGTGAGCGCATCGCCCACGACCTGGGCACCGCCGTCAACGTGCAGGCCATGGTCTTCGGCAACCGCGACGACAACTCGGGCACGGGGGTCGGCTTCACCCGCGACCCGGCCACCGGAGCCAAGGGGGCCTACGGCGACTTCTTGTTGAACGCCCAGGGTGAAGACGTGGTGGCCGGCATCCGCAACACCGAGCCGATCTCCGAGCTCAAGAAGCAGTTCCCCAAGGTGCACCGCGAGCTCCTCGACATCTTCGCCCGCCTCGAGGGCCACTACCGCGACATGTGCGACACCGAATTCACCATTGAGCAGGGCAAGCTGTGGATGCTCCAGACGCGGGTGGGCAAGCGCACCGGCACCGCTGCATTGAAGATGGCTGTCGACATGGTGCGCCCGAGTGACCTCGGGATCTCCAAGGCCGAGGCCGTGTCGCGCATCACCGAGGACCATCTCGACGCGGTCCTCCACCCCCAGTTCGCCGGGTCGGGCTATGCCGTGTGGGCCAAGGGGCTCGGGGCCAGCCCCGGGGCCGCCGTGGGACGGATCTATTTCACCGCCGACGACGCGGCCGCCGCGGCCCAGCGGGGCGAGCAGGTCGTGCTGGTGCGCAGCGAGACGTCCCCCGAGGACGTGCACGGGATGCTGGCGTCGGAGGGGATCCTGACCGCACGTGGCGGCCTGGTCAGCCATGCCGCCGTCGTGGCCCGCGGCTGGGGCAAGCCGGCGGTGGTCGGGGCCGAGACCCTTCGCCTGTCGCCGCACGCGGTGACGGTCGGCGACGTGACCCTCCAAGAGGGCGACTGGGTGTCCCTCGACGGGGGAGCGGGCATTGTGGTGGCCGGCCAGGTGCCCCTCACGGCGGCGTCTCCACCGCCCGCCTTCGTCACCGTCCTCTTGTGGGCCGACGAGATCCGCAAGGGCAAACTCGCCGTCCGGGCCAATGCCGACACCGGCGAGGACGCCGCCAACGCCCGCTCGCTCGGGGCCGAGGGCATCGGGCTGTGCCGCACCGAGCACATGTTCCTCGGCGAGGACCGGCTGCCGGTCGTGCGCCGGATGATCCTGGCCGACCGGCCCGACGAGGAGGCCGCCGCCCTCGAGGAGCTGCGCCAGGTGCAGAGGGAGGACTTCATCGGGATCCTTGCGGCCATGGACGGGCTCCCGGTCACCGTCCGCCTGCTCGACCCGCCGCT
>PKYA01000115.1:19422-23696 GCA_003133545.1 Acidimicrobiaceae bacterium
ATGCAGGTGCGCGCGCTCATGGAGGCGGCCCGCCAGCGCGTGGCCGACGGCGGGCATCCCATCATCGAGATCATGATCCCCCTCACGGTGAGCCGGGAAGAGTTGGCGCTCGCCCGCAGCTGGGTGGAGGAGGCCGTCGCCGCGGCGGCGGCCGAGCCCGCCCCNNACCTGACCCAGATGACGTTCGGTTTCAGCCGTGACGACGTGGAGGGCCGCATGATGGGGGCGTACCTGGAGCTGGGGCTGCTGCCCCGCAACCCCTTCGACGTCGTGGACTTCGACGGCGTGGGCGAACTGGTCCGCCTGGGTACCGCGCGGGGCCGGGCCACCAGGCCCACGCTCAAGGTGGGGGTCTGCGGCGAGCACGGCGGCGATCCCGAATCGATCGCGATGTTCTACGACGCCGGGCTCGACTACGTGAGCTGCTCGCCCTTCCGTGTCCCCGTGGCGCGGCTGGCCGCCGCCCAGTCGGTCCTGGCCGCGGCGGCCCCCAAAGCGACCTGAACCCCCCGGCCCCTGCGGGGGTCTGGACGGACGCCGCGCCGCGGTACCGTCAAGTGATGGGCATACCCGACGAGGACGTGGCCCAGGTGCGGGCGGGCACGGACATCGTGGCGCTCATCGGCGAGCACGCCGCGCTCAAGCGGGTGGGCCGCCGCTGGACCGGCCTGTGCCCCTTTCACACCGAGAAGAGCCCTTCCTTCAGCGTCAACGCCGAGGAGGGCTTCTACTACTGCTTCGGCTGCCAGGCTTCGGGCGATGCCATCACCTTCGTGAGGGCAACCGAACACCTCGACTTCGTCGACGCCGTCCGGTTCCTGGCCGACCGGGCCGGCGTGACGCTGCACGAGGACGCCGAGGGGGGCAAGGACCGCAAGCGCCGCGCCGGCCTGCTCGACGCCATGGAGCGGGCCGTCGTGTGGTACCACGAGCGGCTGCTGCGCGCGCCCGATGCCGGGCCGGCGCGGGACTACCTGCGTTCGCGCGGTTACGACGGGGAGGTCGTGCGGCGGTTCCGGCTCGGGTGGGCACCCGACGAGTGGGACGCGCTGAGCCGCGACCTGAAGCTGTCGGAAAGGGTCCTGACCGAGTCGGGCCTCGGCTTCATAAACCGGCGCGGCCGGGCGCAGGATGCATTCCGGGCCCGGGTCCTCTTCCCGATCTGCGATCCCTCGGGACGGCCGGTGGCCCTGGGCGGGCGGATCCTCCCCCCTCGGGACGGCGCGTCCGCGGCGGAACGGCCCGAGCCCAAGTACAAGAACTCGCAGGAGACTGCAATTTACGCAAAGCGCCGCACCCTCTATGCGCTCAACTGGGCCAAGCAGGACATCATCGCCAAGGGCGAGGTCGTGGTGTGCGAGGGCTACACCGATGTCATCGGGTTCTTCCAAGCGGGGGTGCCGCGGGCGGTGGCGACCTGTGGCACCGCACTGGCCGAGGAGCATTTCACGTTGCTGCGGAACTTCGGGCGCCGGATTGTGCTGGCCTACGATGCCGACGGGGCGGGACAGAGCGCGACGTCGCGCGTCTACGAGTGGGAGCGCCGTCACGAGGTCGATGTGGTCGTCGCCGATCTGCCCAACGGCAGCGATCCGGGTGATCTGGCCCGCCAGGACCCCGACGCGTTGGCCCGCGCCGTGGCAGACGCCCGTCCCTTCCTGCAGTTCCGGGTCGACCGGATTCTCGGCAACAGTGACCTGAGCACAGCCGAAGGGCGGGCGCGGGCGGCGGAGGCGGCCCTCACTGCAGTGGCCGAACATCCCGACGACCTGGTGCGTGACCAGTACGTGATGGCGCTCTCGGACCGCTGCCGCGTCGATGCACCGCGTCTGCGCGAACGGCTGGAGCACCTGCGGGCCCATCCACCGCCGGCGCCGCACACCCGTCGCACGCGCTCCGGTCACGATTCGTCCACGCGCGCGCCGGGCGGAACAGCGGCAGAACCGGGAGATCCCGGCGAGATGCGAGAACCCGAGGACGAGGACTGGGAGGATGCACGCAGCCCGTCACGTAGTGTGGCGCAGAAGGGCGGTCCCGGCCTCGAAGCGCTGAAATTGGCAGTGCACCGGCCGCGCGACGTGGCCGATCGACTGCAGAGCGTGCTCTTCGTCGACGCGCTGCAGCGGGAGGCGTTCACCGCGCTGATGGAGCACGACGATCTCTACGACGCGATTGCCGCAGCGCCACCCGAAGTGGCGGGATTGTTGCGCCGGGTCACAGTGGAGGAACCGCTCCTCGGCGACCCCGAGTTCGGTGATCCTGTAGATTTAGTGGTCGGCGTACTGCTCCGCGAGGCCGTTCGACGGGCCCTCTCGGAATTGGAAAAGGCGTCGAGGGGACTGGAAGAATCGTGGCAAACAGGAGCGGCGGTGACCGCACAAGTACGGCAAGGGCTGGCCGAACTGGAAGATCCGGCGTGTGGGCGCGCCGCGGCGGATCGGTTGGTAGCGTGGCTTATGGAGCGGGAGCCAAAAGAGGGATGAAGATCAGGCTGGAATGGTGCCGGTGAAGGACGACTCGGCGATCGCTGTCGAAGACACTGAGGATGATGTGCACGTCGCCAGCGCGTCCGTGCTCGTCGCGGTGCAGGACAGCACGCTGCCGGCTGGTGTCTCGCAGGTCGACTTCGACGCCGCGTTGTCCGCCGGACGAGAAAAGGGTCAGCTCACCCCGGACGAACTGATCGAGGCCTTGCACAACGTCGAGCTGACGCCCGAGGTGCTGGGCCAATTGCTGGCACGCATCAACGCCGAGGGCGTGGCCCTGGTCGAAGACGATGTCGAAGCGTTGGCAGCGGAGATGGAAGAACGCAGCCAATCGCGCGTGGATGCACGAGAGAGTGCGAACAGCCGCAACGGCGCCCGGCGCAAGGCCAACGGCAAGCGACCGACGACCGCCGAGTCGACGGGAAGCGCAGAAGACCCGGTGCACACCTATCTCAAGGAGATCGGCCGGGTTCCCCTGCTCAATGCCGCGCTCGAGGTGGAGATTGCGCAGGCGATCGAGGTGGGGAACGAGGCTGCACTGCGGCTGGAGGCGCACGAGTTGGCCGAGAGAGGCGGACCGTCGGCGGACCTGCTGAAGGGCACCGAACTGACCCGCAATCGCCGATTGGTGCGCAAGGGTCAGCTGGCCAAGGACGAGCTCATCGAGGCCAACCTGCGCCTGGTTGTCTCCATTGCCAAGCGGTACCGCAATCGCGGCCTGGCCTTCCTCGACCTGATACAGGAGGGCAACCTCGGCCTCATGCGCGCGGTGGACAAGTTCGACCACACCAAGGGTTTCAAGTTCTCCACCTATGCCACCTGGTGGATCCGCCAGGNNATCAACAAGGTGGTGTGGGCGCAACGTCAGCTCCTCCAAGAGCTCGGTCGCGAGCCCACCATTGAAGAAGTCTCCCAGCGCGTCGAATTCCCCATCGACCGGATCAGGGAGATCCTGCGCATCAACCAGGACACGGTGTCGCTCGAACAACCGGTGGGTGACGAGGACGACTTCAACCTCTCCGATCTCATCGAGGACAGAGGCGCGGTCGTGCCGGACGACGCCGCGACGCGGTCCCTACTCGACGTCGCGGTGCGCGAAGCGCTCGGCCATCTCTCCGAACGCGAACAAGACGTGGTGCGCCTCCGCTTCGGCCTCGACGACGGGAAGATCCGCACCCTCGAAGAGGTGGGCAAGGAATTCGGCGTCACCCGCGAACGGGTTCGCCAAATTGAGTCGAAGACCCTGGCCAAGCTGCGCCGTCCCGATGCGGCGCACCTCCTCCGGGACTATCTAGAGGAGTCCTGAGCTCGTCTCCGGGGGGGCGTTCGGCGGCGCACCGCAGCCCGGCACGCCACTGATATCGTTCGGGGGCTGCACACAGTCCTTCCGGGGTAGCTCAATGGCAGAGCAAGCGGCTGTTAACCGCTAGGTTGAGAGTTCGAGTCTCTCCCCCGGAGCTTTCGGCGTTCGAGGCGGAAGCATCTAGAGTGGTCGATCCGGACAGCGTTGCCCCATTCGAAGGGATAAGGACGCTCGTGGTGGGGGGGTTACTAACGGTGATATTGACGCCCGAACTATAAAGGCTTCCTCCCGCGCCAGTAGCCTCAGACAACAAGGCGTAGGAGCCGTTGGGAACCGTTGAGCTGTTCCAGTTGTACAGCCATCCATATTCGGTAAGTGTGGCGGTGCCAACGCTGTGACCGGAGAAACCATAAGAACCCCCAAAGAGCCAGAACTGAACGCTGTTGGCGTTCGAGGCGGAAGCATCTAGGGTCGTCGATCCCGAC
>PKYA01000035.1 GCA_003133545.1 Acidimicrobiaceae bacterium
AGGATCCCCCGATAGTTAGTACGCGCGGTGTAGCCTTGTCCGGTGGAGGTCAGTCGAGATGAGCTCGCGCGATTCTTCGAGGTAGTACTGCCCCATCTCAACGAGGTGCAGCGACGTGTCGTGGCCGGTGCAATGGCCGAAGCGCTCGGGCATGGCGGCAAGACGGTGGTAGCCGAGTCCTCGGGCATGAGTCGTAACACCGTGATCAAGGCCGAGCGCGAGGTAAGCGAAGGCATTGAACCCTCGGAGCGCCAGCGTGCGCTCGGTGGTGGTGACATCAAGTCCGAGATCAAGCAGCCTGGTCTCCTTGAAGCCCTCGACGAGCTGGTCCATCCTGAGACCCGGGGCAACCCGATGTCGTTCATGCGTTGGACGTCGAAGTCGACGGGAAAATTGGCCGATGAGCTGGTGCGCCAGGGATTCAAGATCACCGATGACACCGTCGGTCGGATCTTGAAAAAGGAGCTCGGCTACTCGCTCCAGGCACCGTCGAAGCAAAAGGAGGGCACCGCCCATCCCGATCGAGATGCCCAGTTTCACTACCTGAACAAGCAGGTCGGTTTCTTCGCCAAGGCGGGTGAACCAGTGATCTCGGTTGACACCAAAAAGAAGGAAATTGTGGGTGACTTCTCCAATGGTGGAGCCGAATGGCACCCCGCTGGCGAACCGACGCGGACCAAGACCCACGACTTCGTCGACAAAGAACTCGGACGGGCTGTGCCCTACGGCGTCTACGACCTGGCCAACGATGAGGGCTGGGTCTCAGTTGGCGACACTGCCGACACCGCCAGCTTCGCTGTCGAAGCAATCCGACGCTGGTGGAGCACCATGGGCCGGCCACGCTTTCCCGACGCCACCGAGCTGCTCATCACCGCCGATGCTGGGGGCTCAAACGGCTACCGGGTGAAACTCTGGAAGGTCGAGCTGGCCAAGCTGGCCAAAGAGACCGGACTCGACATCACGGTCTGCCACTACCCACCGGGCACTTCTAAGTGGAACAAGATTGAGCATCGCATGTTCAGCTTCATCTCAATGAACTGGCGCGGGCGACCGCTGGTCTCGTATCGGACAATTGTCGAGCTGATCTCAAACACCACGACGACCAAGGGACTCAGCATCAGGGCTGAAGAAGATCTCAACTACTACAAGACTGGGACCAAGGTCAGCGCCGCCGAACTCGCTGCCGTGCCGCTCAGGCCCCACAAGTTCCACGGCAACTGGAACTACTCGATCGCTCAATCAGACTCTCGGTGAGCCCTAAGCCTCACCTAGCGGTAGCAAATGGAAAGGATTTGCCATGGGAATGAAGGAGAACGCCGAAGTCGTCCGCAATGGCTATGACGCATTCGGAAAAGGGGATCTCGAGACCCTCCGGGAGCTGATCAGCGCCGATGTCGTCTGGAAGGTTCCCGGCAAGAACCTGGTCTCGGGCGACAAAAAGGGGATCGAGGCCACTCTGGCCTACTTCACCCAGCTGTTCGAGCTCAGCGATGGGACGGTCAAGGCAGAGCCCCTCGATGTGGCCGTCGGCGCGGACCACGTGATCGTCACGCAGCTCACCACAGGAGAGCGCAACGGGAAAAGCCTGAGGCTCGATGCCGTCCTCGTCTTCAGTTTCCGTGACGGCAAGATCTCTGGCTGCTCGGAATTCGAGAACGACCAGTACAGGCTGGACGAGTTCTTCTCATAGCGGCCGCGGTGACCTTTGGGGCGGCGTGCGACCCCAGCCAGCCCTGGTGTCGCTCCCGGTGCCCGTCCGTCATCTCCCTGGTCTCTAAGTTCCACGGGGTCTTGGCGCTCCGGCCGCGTCGGCCTGACACCTGTCGGCCACCGAACTGCTTGCTCGTGTTAGCCCCGCCCCTATGTGCGCACATAGGGGGCAAGCCGGTGAGACGCCTTGGCTAGGCGGTGGCCGCCACGGCGAAGCCACTTGTCGTGACGTTGACGGCGGCCAACTTGGTTCCGCTGANNCTCTCGAGCGTCGGCTGGCGTTAGGCGGAATCGCAGTTCCTCTCCGCCTGCCGCCATGACCCTCCGGGCGACGCGGCCACTCTGGCTGTCCTGCTGCTCGAAGCCCACGCCGAAGTTGACGGCGAGACGGCTGCCGGGGCCGCTCAGCGCCGATAACACGCCGAGTAGCTGTGTCACTTGCTGCTCCGTGAGGTACATGGTGAGCCCTTCTGCGGTGAAGGCGGTCGCTTCATCGGACCGGAATCCAGCAGCCGTGAGTGCCTCTCCGAGAGACGGCACGGTCACGTCGGCGGGCACATAGGTCGGGCCTCCCTCGGGGGCACGTGTCCGCTTGTCTGCTTGGGTCGCCGGTAGGTCGACCTCGTAGAAGGTGACTCCGGGTCGAGCGAACCTCCAGGCTCGACTGTCGTAACCCGCGCCCAACACGACAACTTGGTGAACGCCTTCGTCGAGGGCGTCGGCTGTGAACTGGTCGTAGAAGCAGGTTCGGGCACCAGATAGGCGAACGAACGATTCTGGCCAAGACGCCCAAGACCAGGGATTCGCAGCATGGACGCTGCTCTCGCCCACCCCGGACGGAGCATTTGCTGGGCGAAGGGGTCGTCTATGACGCCCATCCAGTTCAGATGCGTTCTCGCCAAGACGACCAGGGTCGCCGAGCGTGAGGTCGATTCGGCCGCCATTTGCGCAGATGGTAGCGACGGGCGCCATCGAATGCGTCACGCAAACAGGCCAGCACCTAGCCCTGTACGCCGGCACACCCCAACACCCACTTCACTCATTCCTTCCACCCCGGCCACCGCACAGGACCTCTCCGTCGGCATAGGTGCCGCCGGAGAGTTCCACCGCTATGACGCGTCAAATGAGTGTGGTGTGTTCGGGGCTACCAGCACGATGATCGGGGGACACAACTGCTATGTCGTCGTCCAGGTCACAAACGTAACCTCTTCGCCAGTTAACTTCGTCCCGGCCGATATTCGCATGGTCGATCAGAACGGTGTCGGCTACACGATTGAGCCGGTATATCCCGCCTGTTACGACAGCGTTGACGTAAACGCGCCGGTGGGTCTCAGGCCGCACGCAAGCACGACGGTGCAGTTGTGCTACCCAGTGCAAACAGGTGCGCTTCCACAGAAGCTACTTGGAACCGCAAGCCTCACTGGCCTCAGCTTCGTCGTCCCGCCAAATGCGATAGTCGGGACCTGGGGCGGAAGCTAAGCCAGCGGCTCGACCGAATAGCGCACAGTCGTTGCTCCAGCAATCACAGCGGCGAGTGAATGTATAGAGGCACAAAGGGCGATTGGCGTCCGAACCGGCCGCAATAATCCGGGACCTTGACCGATGCGATGCAACTCCCTTCGTGAGGATAGAACCCCATTTCCCGAATCAAGGCGACGACTTCACGGACAAATGTGATGTGAGCATCCTGCCCCAGTACATTGACCGCCGGGACCGTGGGACACTCCGCCACGACTGGGGCAGTTTCCCTTCCTGAATCGCGCGCATTTGGGGATTGGTCCGGGGCCGCTCAGGGAAGGCTGATCTGCAACTGGTCGATGCGTCTAAATGTTCGGGAAAGGCCCCGCCGAACAATGAGTTCCCGATCCTCCAGTGGCGGGTCGAGGAGCATCACACGTGCGAGTACCTCCTGGGCTTCGACTCTCGCCAGCGACGCACCAGCGCAGAAATGAATCCCATGCCCAAAAGCTAAGTGACCAGCCGGGGTCCTCGATAAGTCGAGTCTGTGCGGCTCCAAAAAGACGACGGGGTCTCGATTCGCCCCCCCAAGGCTAACGAGAACCTGAGAGCCAGATCCGACCGTTGTACCTCCGATGGTCACAGAATCTTTGGCCACCCTTGAAGTTAGCTGGATCGGGCTCTCGAAACGCAAGAGCTCCTCGACCGCTGCACCAATATGCTCAGGGTGTCGTCGCAGCCAGCGCGCCTGATCGGGATTCTCATGGAGACAGAGCGTTGCGTTTCCGATGAGGTTCGCGGTGGTTTCGTGTCCGGCTGCGAGAAGCAACAGGATCATCATGATGGCCTCGTCCGACTCGAGGTCCGATCCCTCATCCGAATTAACTACAAGAAAGGACAGAAGATCGTCCCCAGGATCGATCCGGCGCTCGGCGACGAGAGGGACTATCTCGAGCATTGCAGCGAAAGCTGCACTGGCGCTGTCCGTCACTGTTTCCGTGCTGGCCAGTGGATCCAACATGGCGGTCATTTTCGGTGTCTCAGTCCTGAGCACGTGGGCTGCGTCCGAACCGACGTTGAGAAGCTCGCATATGACGGCAAGCGGTACCGGGTAAGCAAGCGAATCCATGACCTCGAAGCCTTCCGAGTCTGAGATACCGCAGAAGGCTGCATCGACGATGGACCCGATACGGGGTCGCATCTGCTCCACCGCCCTTGGAGTTAGATGGCCGCCTAAAGCTCTTCGAAGTCGCTGATGGTCAGGCGGATCGCTAAAGAGAACTGACTTTGCCAAAAGCTCGCCTCCGCCACCCGCGACGTCGAGACGAATCGCCATAGCCAGATTGCTTCGCGGGTCCGCCGACCATTCGGGACTCGAGAGGACCGCATTCGCCTCTTGGTGAGCGACCACGAGGTGACAGTCGAGACCGGCCAGGTAGTGGACCTGGCTAAGAGATCTCATCTCATCGAGTGTGGGGTAGGGGTCCTCCCATGGGATGGGCCATGCGGTTTCCGCCGTCGCTCCACTCACCGCGTACGGGCCTTCAACAACCAAAACTCGGACTCCGCCTCTCCGAGCGGTGAGCCCGGAGGGCCGTCGTCGAAGATCTCAGTCATGATGTCGCGCATCGCGACCGTCGACCGCAACTCCGACATCACTGACAAGACGCCGAGATCAAAGCGAAAAAAGAATACCAGTTCTCGAGGCATATCCAAAGCCCGGATCACCTTCTTAGAAGGTCCGTTGACCGAATATTCGTGTTCCATGATGCGAGACATCATCTCGGGAAGCCATGTAAATGGTTGAGGAGATAGATGCATCTCGTCACGGACTCGGTAAAAGTCAGCCATTTCATTCGGTGATGGTCCCTTGACGGGATCGATAGCCCCAACATCAACGAAGCCACGCCAAAAAGCCTCTGCGTCCTGGTGCAAGGAAGCTTGGTACAAGCCACGGTTCCGAGTCACCATCTCTGCATTGAAACGCTTGACGCAGCCGAAGTCCAAGAAGGTCACGGAACCATCGAGGTGGAAGATGTAGTTGCCGGGGTGAGGGTCAGTATTGAAGGCACCGAGACGCTGCTCACTCTCGTGAGCGAAGCGGTAGACCACCTCGCCCCAAGAATTTCGCAGGGACTGGTCCGCCGCAAGGGCGTCACTCCACGTGAGGCCCTCGACGAGCTCTTGGGTTAACACCCGGGCGGTCGAAACCTCAGGAACCACTTCGGGGATGTGCATGAAGGGATGGCCCCGATACGAATCGGCAAAGAAGGACTGATTCGACGCCTCCAGTCGGTAATCCACCTCCTCGGTGATGCGCTCTGATATCTCGGCAGCAACCGCTTTGTTGTCGATCCGGGAGATCCCAGGGACAACGGAACGAACCATTTGCAAGAACACCGCCACCAATTCTGCGTTGCGCAGGTCGGAACGGATTGCTTGGGCCACGCCTGGGTACTGCACCTTGACGGCTACCGCTCGACCGTCATGGAGACGGGCAGCGTGCACCTGTCCGATTGACGCCGCTGCGATGGGCATCGGGGAGAACTCGGCGAAGGCTCGTTCGGGTCCTTGACCGAGTTCGGAACGGATAACTTCAGCCGCGAGTTCAGTTGCCATCGGCGGGGCATCGGCCTGAAGACGACCCATGGCCGCTTGAAATGCAGCTCGGTTCTGGGGTGGTACAGACGAACCGGAGGGTATGACCGAGAGCATCTGTCCGACCTTCATGAGGGCACCTTTGGAGTGTCCCAGCACCTCGACGTAGCGATCGGCACGGGTGGCATAAGCCTCGGGATCGGGTTTCCGTCGGCGCAACGAATCGATCACGCTCTCCCCGGTGGTGCGGGCCGCCAAGCGCAGGAGGGGAACTGTCCGGCGCACCCTGCCCATCGCAATGCCGTCGCCCTCGAACCTCGGTCCTTCCGCCATGTGGCCTCCTTGCTTGACCATCGGCCGCTGATAAGTGTTTACTTACTGAGTGGCCGACTCGTCAAGTCCGACCAAAGAACGGATTGTTGAGGAGGCAATGCGTCTCTTCGGGGAGAAGGGATACAAGGGGGCGAGCATCACCCAGATCGAGGCGGCGGCCGGCCTGAGTCCTGGGGCCGGCGGGATCTACCGCCATTTCGCGTCCAAGGAGGAGTTGCTCGCAGCCGGCGTCCGTCGCCATTTAGAACGTCTGGACGCCCTTCGTGACCTCCGTCAGGTTTTCAACAATTTCGGAGATCTCAGAGCTGAGCTCGCGATAACGGCTCGATATTTCCTCACCGAACTCGATAGCCAAACCGAGCTCCTGCGCATCCTCGTCTCCGAGAGACGGCAACAACCCAAGCTGCTGAACGAAGCCGTCGAAGAACTTTTCGCGTCGACCTATGAGAGATTCGCCGAATGGCTTTGCCAGGTCGCAGAGTCCGACATCAGCGAGGAGAGGGCAAGGACCATCGCCGTGCTTTCGCTCGGCTCTCTTCTTTCCTCGCGGTTGCTTCGCAATGTCATTGGAGTGGAACCTCTCTCAGTAATTGACGAATCCATCGTCCCGACCTGGGTCGACATGGTTGTCTCGCTCCTCCAGCCACATGAAGCCAAGGGCTGAGCGGAGTGGCTGCGATTCCACTGAGACGGGGGCATGGCAAGAGTGTCCCCGAATGTTCAGAAGGCGATGACGGCGAGAGTCGCCCATGCCGGTTCGGAGCCACGAAAACGGGCCGGCCGTCCGATGGCGCTGAGGTTGTCCGCAAGTCTTTAATCAGACCCCTCTGGGCCTGCCGGGGGTGTCCTGGTACGCACCCTGGGGGCACCCCTCGGCCCGCAATGGGGCGCGCGTTAGGGGATATTTAGCTGATCGCGCAGCTCCCGAGGCCATCCGAGGAGGTGTGCCCAAAATCGGGACGCGCCACTGTCTCACTCCGCTCGGAGGACGAGAGCCGTGGGCGTCCGGGCCGCCATCTGTCCCGGGACGGCGGCCACGAGGTTGGCCAAGACGAGTGCCCCGAGCGCCACGAGGCCGACCTCCAGTACCGGCACCGTGGGCAGCGGGACGGCGTAGATGTTGCGGGCGAACAAGTCCCAGAGCCATCGCCCGAGGGCGATCCCGACCGGCACGCCCACGACGATCCCGACGATGGCGGCTACCGACGCTTGCCAGGCGACGGCCACCGCCAGTTGACGCCTGGTGAATCCGAGCGTCTTGAGCAACGCAATGTCGCGTCGTCGCCGACGGACCGAAGCGCCGAGAGTGAGACCGAGAGCGGCGACCGCACCGACAGCGAGGCCCGCCGCCAGGATCCCAGGGCTAATCCGACCCCGAGCACGGTCCAATCGAAGGCGAACCCCGGCGTCGGATCGACCTGGCGCGCCGGACCGAGCGGCGCCAATGGCGAGAGCGTCACGGCGAGAACCACCGCCAAGGTCGCGCCGAGAACCACCGCGCCGAGCAGGCCAAAGATGGCGTCCCACGTCAAAGTCAACGAGTCGGCCCCGAGCGCGCGCAGGACGTCGAGGTCGTCACGATCTGCCCACAGCGCTCGACTGATGGCCTGACCGGCGATCAAGAGGGCGGCTAGGGCGGCGATGGCTCCGAACACGCCGAGGGCGATCGCCTCGGGCTTGCTCGACCTCTCGACCCGACCCTCGGTCACCGAAGTCACGAGGAAGGCATACGGCGTGCCTTTCGGGACGAGCCGGATGATCTCGCGTTCCACCGCGGCCACGTCGCGGCGGCCGCCCCGAAGGCGTAGCCCGTAATTCGGGTACGTCGCGCTCGCTTGGAGGCGCTGCGTGAGGGCTGGGGTCAACAGCTGATAGGTCGCGTTACGGTCAATGTCGTCGCTGTCGACTCGCTGCCGGTTCTGAGTCATCGAGTTGCGGCCCGTCAGGATTTATAGGCTCTCGATGATCCGAATCAGCTCGTCTCGGTGATATCCCTGTCGTCGGGCGAACTGCAGGAGGTCTCGGGCTCGTGAAAGGACCACTCCTCGCTGTGTTGCGGTGCCGGTAACCGTCACTCCTCGTCCACGCCGGAACTCGAGCAAGCCCTCGTCGCGCAGAAGCCTTAACGCTCGGAAAACCGTGTTGGCATTCACCCCGAGCACCGCCGCGAGGTCTCTTGCTGGGGGCAGCCGTTCACCCGGCTTTGATTCACCGTCAGCGATGGCGCGTCGAATCTCCGTAGCGACCTGTTCGTAGAGGGGGAGCCGCTCGCTCTCACCGCGCAACTCGACATTCAGCATGGTGCTAAGTATACTAGCATCATGGTTAGGCGAGGTGAACGATGACAATCGTGGATTCCGCGCCGAAAGCCCAGCCCGAAGACGCGCAGGCGCTGATCGAAGAAGCCAAACGCCACAGACGCCGCCGCCGGTGGTTGACCGCCGGTGTCGTTGCGCTCGTGGCCGCGGTGTCGCTGGGTGTCTTGGCAGCAATCTCTTGGGGCGGGGGCGGTGGACGCGTGAATGGTGCCCCTCGCATGGCCTCGTCTCCACTTGTTGGCTTGCCCGCAAACAACAACACCTACGATGAGTGCATAGGTTCTGCAAAAGTCGGACCCGCGACGTCCGCCGATGGTCTTCCTGCAAAGGTGAGCGGAACCGAGGACCTGGCCTACGTCACATCCGTCGAGAGGAATATGGGAAGTGGCCCCTACCTGGGGTTCACACACCGGATTGCGGGATTGCCTGACCGGCGTGCCGTCAGGGCCATCCGTGTCGGTCCCGGCGGCGGATACGTGTGGACGCGGGACCCCTCTGGTCAGGTCGAGGTGGTGCACGTCAAGAACTACGGCATCTATGTCTACCTGAGTACGGCGTCGCAGTGCCCGAATGGTGGTTGGGTCCGATTGGCGGACAACGGCGTCCAGGTCACATTCCTCGCACCCAAGCCCTGAGGAATGATCCAGGGTTACGTTCGAGAGCGTGCCGGATGGACGACGCCGTCGAAGACTGCTGACGAGCAAAATGCCCCAGTACGTCGGCTAGGTGGGACGGTTTGTCGATTTCGGCGATGCCTCTCTCTCCAGAAGTCGAACATCAGTTTCCCGATCGTCCTCGACTCGAATATTCAGACTGGCAAAGACCCCCTTGGCCAGCGGGAGAACTTGAGTGCTGTCAATCACGACATCCCGGAGATACTCGCTGCCCTTGATTTCTGAGAGGTCAGACCCGTGAAAGCGGGCGCCCGGTAGCTTCACCTGAGACACATCTGCTCTGCTCAGGTCGCAATCGAAAAAGTATGCCGTCTTCAAGTGCGCTGAATAGAACTCACCTCGCTCGAGATTCGCATGGTCGAACATGACCCGTTCGCCCTCGATCATTCGGAAGTTCACTCCGTCAAGCCTTACTTCGGAGAAGGTGACATCCTGCATCTGGGCCCGAGGGAGGAGCGCTCCCGACATACGACAATCGCTGAATGTCACGCGGGTGAAGGAGGCCTCTTCCATATCTGCGCCCGAGAAGTCGCTCCCTTCCACCAGGACATCTATGAGGCGGAGGCGGTTGAGATTAGCTGCCGTGAATGACGAATGAACGATATGCGAGTCCTCCACCAACAGGCCCTCGAGGTCGCCATCCGAGAAGTCCCCCTGGATGGCAACGCGATTGATCTCGGAGCCGGCGGTGAGACGGAGATCTGGTCCTAAGACCAGGTCGGGAGGAAGACGAGGCGGGGTGGGCCGATCGCTGTCAGGACGAGCCATTCGCTTCAGGATACGAGCAGGATGAGAGTGACTGGCGGTTCGGAGCCACGCAGACGGCCCGGCCGTCCGATGCCGCTGGGATTGGCGAGCTCGCTCTTACCGTCGCAGCCGGCGCCGACGCCTTATTCCGACCGCAACACCAGGGCGGTGGAGGTGCGGGCGGCGATGCGTCCGGGGACGGTGGCCACCAGGTTGGCGAAGATCAGCGCCCCGAGGGCCACCAGCACCACGGACAGGACCGGCACCATCGGCTCGGGGACGGCATAGATCCCCCGGGCGAACAGGGTCCAGAGCCACCGCCCGAGGGCGATGCCGAGCGGCACGCCGAAGATGACCCCGACGGCGGCGGACACCGAGGACTGCCAGGCCACCGTCGACGCCAGCTGCCGCTGGGTGAAGCCGAGGGCCTTGAGCAGCGCGAACTCCCGGCGCCGGCGCCGGACCGAGGCGACCAGCGTGAGCGCCAGCCCTCCCATCGCCCCGGCCGCCAGGATTCCGGCCAGGATCGAAGGGGTCGACCCGACGGCGCGGTAATCGGCGATCTCGGCCGGGCGGAGGACCGACACCACCCCGCTGGCCGGAGCCTCCCCGCCCGAGGGATGGCTCAGATCCGCGTCGATCCGATTGAGCGAGCGCAGCGCCGCCGCCGCGCTGACCCCGGGGCGCATGGTGGCGAACACCGCATTCGGGCCCGGTATCGGGCTCCCCTGCTGGTTCAGTTCGGCGGCGGTGAAGAGGGAAGTGGCCAGGACGGCACCCGTGCCCATTTGGAGCTCGGGATCCCCGGAGCTGCCGATGGTGGGCAGCGTCGCCGTTCCCACAATGCGCAACCGGACGGGGGACTTCCTTCCGGTATTGGCCACCACGGTGTCGCCGATGTGCGTGTGCAGAGCGGCCAGGGTGGCCGGCCCGAGCACCAACTGGTGGTCCGACTCGAGGGCGGTCCCGGACAACGTCGTCGGGTGGACTGCGGCACCCGGACGCTCGGCCAGGGCGGGTATCGACTGCCCGTCAATTTCCACGCTCTCGAAGTACACACCGTTCCAGCGGTCCACGTCCGGGTCGTGGTGCAACAGCGCGGCCGTCTGCGCGGCAGGCAGGTCCTCGGCGGCAGAGAAGCCCGCCAGCAGTGCGTAGTTCCAGTTCCACCCGTAGAGCTTGGGCTGCGATACCAACGAGTTCAGGCTGGCCCCGAAGGTGAAGGAGGCGACTACCACGACGACGGCCAGCACCGCGCCGAGCACGGCGGAGCGCACCGGCGCCGCGTCACGGCCCGCGCCGGCCCCGAGGGCCGAACGAATCCCGGTCGACGCCGACGGGGACAGGCCCGAAGTCGAGGCGGCCCGGGCCAGGAGCGACTCACGCGCCGCGCCACGACGGCGTGACGACGCGGCACGGTGCGGCGACACTCCGTAGGCCATCACGACTGCCGTGGCACCCAGCACCACGACGAGGAGCGCAGCACCGCACCCGAGCACCGTCCAGTCGAAAGCCACGCCAGGATCCGGATAGACGGCCCGAACCGCGCCGATGGGCGCCAGCGGCGACAACCCGACGGCTACCGCCATCGCCAGCACCACCCCGGCGGCCAGGGCGCCCAGGATCCCGATGAGCCCGTCGGACTCGGTCATGAGGGGCCCGGCGCCCAGGGCCCGCAGCACGTCACCGTCCTCCGCGTTGCGACGGACCAGGCGGGCGATCACCTGGCCGCAGATCAGCAACGCGGCGAGCGCGGCCACGAGTCCGAACACCGCGAAGGCGACCGCTTCGGGGCGGATGACCCGCTCCGCCTCCGCCACCATTGCGGCGTCGGTCTGGCCGCCCCCGCTGCTGCCGAGGCTCGTGCTCGGCACGATCTTGTCCACGGCCGCGCTCACCGCGGCCTCGTGCCGGGCGGCGTCGTCGATCTGCAGGGCGACGTAGGTGTAATAGGCGCAGCAGGTGGCCAGCCGGCGCGTCAGGGCCGGGGTGATCACGGCGAGCTGGTCGCCCAGCACGGCGTCGTCGTCCTGCACGACCTGCTGGCTCGCCTCGATGATGCCGACCAGCTTCATGTCGATCCTGAGGTGGGGCTTGTCACTGGGGTAGCCGGCGAAGGTCGGCGAGCTCGCCTGCTGGTCCGTGTAGATGCCCACCGGCAGGGTGGAGCCGATGTGCAGGCCGTACTTCTCGGCCCCGCCGCCCGACATGACGAACTCGTCCTCGCGCCGGGGATCGGCCAGCCGGCCCCGGAGCAGCGTCACCTTGTCCACCGTGTCGTACTCCCCATTGAGGCTCCCCTCGACGGACGGAGGCGCTTCTCCGGGGACCGCGTCCTTGGGGAGCGGCCCGAGCACCTGCAGGGTGCCGTCGAAGCCGACGACGACTACCGATCTCCTCACGTAGGGAACCCGGGCAATGGCGCGGTCCACGCGCGCCGAGTACCCGACGTTCGTGCTGGGGGCGAACTCGGTGAAGAACTGCACGTCCGAGGGGTTGGTGCTGGCCAAGTAGACGGGGAACGAGGACTGCGTGCGCCGGGCGCCGGCCACTGCGCCCATGGAGAGCCCGCCCAACAGGCCCACCAGCAACACGACGGCGACGTAGCCGGGCCAACGGCGGCCCAGGGTGCGCCCGAAGCGCCACCACGAGAGCCGGAGCGCGTCACCCACCGTCAGTCCCACCCCCCGGCACGCACGGCGCCGCATCCTCCCCCTCGCCCGCCACCACGCGTTCCATCTCGTTCCGTTGTCGCATGCCGGACCGGGGGCGGCAAGGGGGGTATCTGGCGTCGGGGGGGTGGTGGTAGTCACACCGGCCCGGGCCTTTGGCTCGCGGCGTCCCCGGGCCCGCAGCCGGACGGCTACCCGTCTGCTCAGCCGGGCGGCTCGGCCCGGCGGCGCCGGATCTCGACCAGCGACGGGGACGGGTAGCCGTCGATGCCGGGACGCCAGCCGGCGGCCAGCTTCTGGAGACCCACCCCGTCCTCGGCCCATACGTGGCACGTGTTGGTCATCCATTGCAGGCCGGATTCCAGGCCCGTCCCGCCGGGCACCACCTCCACGCCGTCGTCCATCAGGCGAGAGCTCGATGCGGTGAGGGCCTGGATCACCACCGGGCCGAGCACCCGGGCCAGGAACTCGAGATGGCTGCACCCTCGCGCGCGCCCGAAGCGCTCCTGCACCGCGCTCGTGTAGCCGCGCGTCACCGACAACCCGATGAGCCCGGAGAAGGCGCCCTCGATATCAGGGCACTCGGCGTGCGGGAAGGTGCCCATTTTGGCCACCGCGTCGACAATGACCAGGTCGGAGCAACGGACCACGATGCCCAGCTCCATGAGATGCACCTGGCGCGGGCCGAACCGACCAGAGGCCCACGGACGTTGGTCGCTCAGGGTGCCGATGACGACCATGTGCCCGTCGCGTTCGTACACCTCCACGTCGATGGTACGGCGATGCAGGGGCACCTCCGCCGAACCCTCCTGGGGTCGCAGGGCGCCGAGTGTGGGCGATGCGGGCGGTTCAGTCACGGCGAGATTGTGGCGTGTCCTCCCGGTGCGGCGCCACCTCGTTGAACCCGTGCAGCACCGGGCCCCCGTTGCCCCATCCGATGCGCGTCACCGACGCCGTCTGGAGGTGCAGCCGCCACGAAAGCCCGGCGTCGGCTCCCAGTGCCCAGGCCACGGCGGCCTTGATCGGTGTGACGTGGCTCACCACCAGCACGTCGCCGTCGGAGGCCCGGGCCCCTCCCCCGTCGGTGGCGAAGAGCTCCACGCACGCTGCCGCCACTCTGGCGTCGACCTCGGCCAGGGTCTCGCCCCCCGGAGGCCGGAACCCCGGGTCCTTCCGCCAGGCGTTCCACACCTCGGCCGGCACCTCGCGCAGAGGCTGGCACTCGTACTCGCCGTAGTCGACCTCGATCCAACGGTCATCCACCTCGGCGGGCATGTCGATCCCGAGGAGTGCCGCCGTGTCGCGCGCCCGTCCGAGCGGGCTCGTCCGCAGGGCGCGGACTGGAGCGTGCAGCAGCGTGCGCACCGAGACCGCCTGCCTCCGTCCCCTCTCGGTCAGCGCGGCGTCGGTGCGCCCGAGGAGCAGGCCCTGGGCGTTGGCCACCGACTCCCCGTGGCGCACCAGGATCAGCATGCGCGGCCAGTCGGCCTCAGGTCGGCACCAAGATGCGCCCGCACTGCTCGCAGGTCGCCACGGTGTCGGGGGTCGTCGCCCGGATGCGCTCGATTTCGACCGCCGACAGCTCCAGGTGGCAGCCGTCACAGTGGTGCCCGATGAGCCGGGCCGCTCCGGTGCCCTTGAGGCGCGCCCGCAGCGCCTCGTAGCGATCGGCCAGCGCGGGCGGCAGCTGCGCCGCCTCGGCAGCGCGCGTCGCCGTGGCCGTGGCCAGCTCGGCGTCGATCCCGGCTTGGCCCTCCGCCACCTCGGCCCGCAACTGGGCGGCCTTGTCCTCCATCGGCGCAACCCGCGCCGCCAGGGCGGCCAGGGCAGCATCGATCGGCTCCTGGTCGACCATGGCCACCAGCTCTTCTTCTTCCAGCTCGCTCTGGCGCTGATGCAGGTGACGCACCTCTTCGTCCATCGCCTGCAGGTCGCGGGCGGACGTGCCCCGGGCGGCGTACATCCGCTGCTCTATCCCGGTGCTCCGGGCCGTGATGACCGCGATCTGGGCCTCGAGGTCCTTCTGCGCCGCGACCAGCTCCTGCCGGCGCGCCGCCAGATCGGCCTCCTCATTCGCCAGCGCGCCGAGCTCCGCATCGATCCCGCGCAGGCCGGCGCGCTCGGCCAGCACGACCCGCCGGTGGGTCAGCTGCGTGATCAGCGTGTCGAGGTCCTGGACCGCGAGGAGCCGATCGAAGGTCTCGTCGCTCACTGCGCCTCCCACTGCGCCCGGGCGATCACCAGGCCGGACACGAGGGCCTCGTCGGCCATCGCCTCCGCATCCTCCCAACCGAACCAGCGCGCCGCGGGGCTCTCCCCCGGCGGCGGGTGCGNNAGGGCCGCCTGGTGGACGTCGAGGTGGATCAGGCGCGGCCCGTCATCGGGATGCACCACGGTGAGTCCCAGCTCCTCGATGGCCTCGCGCCGGGCGGCGTCGGGCGGCGCCTCGCCGGGGTCGATGTGCCCTCCGGGCTGCATCCAGCGCCCGAGTCGCTTGTGGAGGTGCAGGACCGTGCCGCGGGTGCCCACCACGATGGCGGATGCCGTCACGTGGACGGGGTCGGCATGCTCGTTGCACGGATCGGCCAGGCGGTCGAGCTCGGCCAAGAAGCGGACCCGGGCGTCCGCCTCCCGGGGCGAGGTGGGCACGTGGCCGGCCACCAGCGCACGCAGGGGCGCCGTCGGCGCTGCCGTGTAGATCACGGCTCGCCCAGATGCCCGGTGAACACGGTGAGGGCGTCGCCGCCGATGTGCACCCGATCGCCGTCGGGGCGCACGTACAGGACGGCGCCGCGGTGCGAGGCCTGGTGGGCCACCAGCTCGGGGCGGCCCAGGCCGGCGGCCCAGTAGGGGCCGAGCGCGCACTGCGCCGAGCCCGTGGCCGGGTCCTCGTCGATCCCCACGTTGGGCCCGAAGACCCGCAGGACGTAGTCGGCGCCCGATCCGGAGTCCGCCGCCGCGGTGATGATCACCGCCCTGCTGCCGGCCTGCGCCAGGGCGGTGAGGTCGGGCTGGTAGCGGCGGACCGCCGCCGCGCTGTCGAGGGTCACCACCGTGAAGAACGCCGTGGCGCCCGCACCACGCACGGCGCCCTCGTCCCACTCCCCTTTGAGCGCGTCCGGCAGTGGGGTCTCGGTGATGGGCGCGACCGGGAAGTCGAGCACGATGCGGCCGGCGTCGAAGCGGGCGACGAGCGCGCCGCTGCGGGTATGGAACGTCACCGGTGCCGTCCCGTCGACCTCTTCGAGGGCCCGCATCGTATGGGCGGCCGCCAGCGTGGCGTGGCCACACAGGTCGATCTCGGTGGCCGGGGAGAACCAGCGCAGGTCGTAGGCGCCGTCACCGGCCGGGGTGACGAAGGCCGTTTCGGAGATGCCCAGCTCGGTGGCGAGCGCCTGCATGCGCGCCGCCTCCAGGGGCTCCTCGGGGAGGCAGACCCCGGCCGGATTGCCCCGGCAGTCGGGGCCGGTAAAGGCGTCGACCCAAGCGAGGAAGGCGGTCATGGTCCCCACGATGCTAGGCGTGACAATGCCTCTTCGAGCACATCGTCGCGCTTGCAGAAGGCCCATCGGACCAGGCTCTCCCCGGCCACTGCCCCTGCCCCTGCCCCTGCGTAGAAGACCGAGCTCGGTATGGCCACCACGCCGCAGCGTTGCGGCAGGGTGCGGCAGAACTCTTCGGCGTGCATGCCGGGGGCCAGCGCGGCGATGTCGGTGGTGGCGAAGTAGGTCGCCGCGGGCCGGTACACGGTGAAGCCCAGCTTGGCCAGTCCGTCGCAGAACAGGTCGCGCTTGGCCTTGAGCGCGAGCCCCAAGGCGCGGAGCACGTCCGGCTCGGCCGAGAGCCCATGGGCGATGGCCAGTTGGAACGGCGCGCCCGAGGTGTAAGTGAGGAACTGCTTGGCCGCCCGCACGGCGGCGACCAGCGGGGCCGCCCCGCTCAGCCAGCCCACCTTCCACCCGGTGAAGGAGAACGTCTTGCCGCCCGAGGAGATGGTGACGGTGCGCCCGCCCATGCCCGGGAACGTGGCGAGGGGGACATGGGTGCCGTCGAACACGAGGTGCTCGTAGACCTCGTCGGTGACGGCCAGGATGTCGCGATCGCAGCAGAGCTCGGCGATCTGCGCCAGCTCCGCCGTGCTGAACAGTTTGCCGGTCGGATTGTGCGGGGAGTTGAGCAAGATGAATCGGGTGCGGGAGCCGACGGCGGCGGCCAGCTCGCTGGCATCGAAGGACCAGTCCGGGGGGTGGAGGCGTACCAGGCGCGGGATGGCCCCGGCCATGGACGCGCAGGCGGCATACGAGTCGTAGGAGGGCTCGAACATCACCACCTCGTCGCCGGGCTCGCACAGGGCCAGAAAGGTGGCGGCGATGGCCTCGGTGGCGCCGGTGGTCACCAGCACCTCGTCATCGGGCGAGTACTCGAGCCCGTACCACGAGGACTGGTGCGCGGCCACGGCGGCCCGCAATTCGGGGATGCCCTGACTCGGCGGGTACTGGTTGCGGCCGCTTGCGATGGCGTCGATCGCCACCCGGGCCAGCTCGGCCGGGCCGTCGGTGTCGGGGAAGCCCTGGCCCAAGTTGAGCGAGCCGGTGGCGAGGGCGAGCTCGGACATCTCCGAGAAGATCGTGGTCGTGAACGGCCTGAGCCGCTCGGCCAGGACGTTCGGGGCGGCATGCGACACGGAGACGATGGTACCGGTGGCCCACCGCGGTGGCCTATCGTGCGTCCGGACAGTGCTCACCGTCGCCAACTTCAACATGCACGCCGGGGTCGACGGCTGGGGGCGCCCTTTCGATTTCGTGGCTGCGTGCGCCGCCCTCGATGCCGACGTCCTGGCGCTCGAGGAGTCATGGACCGGCGCAGGCGGCGAAGGCGGCCTGGGGCAGGCCGAGCAGGTCGCCGCGGCGCTCGGGTACCAGGTGGTGTCCTGCACCCTGGCCCGTGGGCGGCGGGCGCGGCCCCACCCCGACGCGACGGAGCGTTGGCTGCCCCGGACGGGCTTCCGGTCCAACCGGCGCTCGCTCTACCTGAGCGGCGGGCGGCCGCACCCGGCGGCCGAGATGGCGGCCCCCCGCTTCCAGGAGGGCGAGGTGGGGGTGTGGGGCATCGCCCTCCTCACCCGGCGCGCGCTGGTGGTCGACGGGGTCCACACGGTGCCCCTGCCCGCGCTGACCCGCGACCGGGTGCGCCGGGCCGGCCTGGTGGTGGACCTGCAGGCCGAGGGCGTGGCACTCTCGGTGATGGGCACCCACATGTCGCACCTCCAATACGGGTCGCACCGCCATTACTCGGCGCTCCGCGAGCTCCTGCGCACCGAGGTGCGGCCCAATGCCGTTCTGCTCGGTGACATGAACCTGTGGGGCCCGCCGGTGCGCGCCTTCCTCCCCGACTGGCGACGGGCCGTCAAGGGACGCACGTGGCCGGCATGGAACCCCCACAGCCAGATCGACCACATACTGGTACGCGGCGCGCTGGGCGTCGCCTCGGGTGAGGTATGTGCGGCGGCCGGCTCGGACCACCGGCCCGTGCGCGCCGTGTTGACCCTGCGATAATCGCCCAGTCCCGACGAATCAGTCGGGACGAGCCAGTCCGGACGAGTCAGCCCGGACGAGTCAGCCTGAAGGAGTCGGTGCACCCATGAGCAGCTACCCCTACGCCGATCGTTTCGCGGTCCACCGGCGCCTCCCCGAAGAGGGCTTGGCGCGCTCCGAGGTGCTCGCCCAACTGCACACCATGGCCGCGGAGGAGGACGCCTTCTGGGAGACGGGCAAGTGCTCGGGCACCATGTACTGCGGCGACCACGAGCACTACCACTTCATGAACGACGCTTTCGGGCTCTTCGCCCACGTCAACGTCCTCCAGCGCGACATGTGCCCGAGCGCCACCAAGTTCGAGGCCGAGATCATCTCCATGACCCTCGACCTCCAGCACGGCGAGGCCGCGGCGGCCAGCGGTGGCGCGCCGTGCGGACTGGTCACCACGGGGGGGACCGGGAGCATCCTGCACGCCATGCTGGCCTACCGCGAGCACGGGGCACAGCACCGCGGGGTGACGCGCCCCAACGTGATCAAACCCGAGACGGCCCACCCCGCCTTCGACAAGGCCTGCCACCTCTTCGGCATCGAGCTGCGACGGGCGCCGGTCGACCCGGTCAGCACGGGGGTCGACGTGGACTGGGTCCGCGACCACGTGGACGACCAGACCGTGGCCCTCGTCGGGTCGGCCTGCAACTACGGCTACGGGACGGTGGACCCCATCGGCGCGCTGTCGGACCTCGCCCTCGAGCGCGGGATCGGCCTGCACGTCGACGGATGCCTGGGCGGGTTCATCCTCCCCTTCGGACAGGAGCTGGGGTACGACATCCCCGTCTTCGACTACCGGCTGGAGGGGGTCACCTCCATTTCGGCCGACACGCACAAGTACGGCTACGCCTTCAAGGGCTCGTCGGTGCTCAGCTTTCGCACCAAGGAGCTCCGCAACGCCCAGTACTTCTACCTGACCGACTGGAGCGGCGGGAAGTACACCTCGCCGGGTATCGAGGGCTCACGCTCGGGGGGGCTGATCGCCGCCACCTGGGCCGCCATGGTGCAGTTCGGCCGCCAGGGCTACCTGCACTACGCCCGAGAGATCTTCGAGACGTCCTTCGCCATGCAGGACGCCGTGCGCAGCCATCCCGAGCTACGGATGATCGGCCATCCCACGTTCCTCTTCTCCTTCACGTCGGACGACTTCGACATCTACCACGTGAACGACTTCATGCGCACACGGGGCTGGCGCTTCAACGGCCAGCAGTACCCCAACGCCCTGCACATGGCGGTAACCCGGCCGCAGACGCGTCCCGGGGTGGTCGCCGCCTTCGCGACCGACCTGGCCGACGCCGTCGACTACGCCAAGGCGCACGCCTCCGAAGCCCCCAAGTCCGGTGCGATCTACGGCGGGGTCGCCGGCGGCATGACCTCGGAAGCCGACGAGTTCATCCGCGCCGTCATGGCCGACATGCTCGATGCTCAGTCGGTGATCCCGGCCGGCTGAGGCAGTCGCGCCGGGGCACGCGCCAAGAGGGCCTCGATGTCCTCGGGGGACTGGGGACGGGCGAAGATGAACCCCTGCCCGTAGCCGCATCCCTCGGCGCGTAGGGAGTCCAACTGGGCGCAGGTCTCGATGCCTTCCGCCACGGTCGACAGCCCGAGGGTGCGGCCCAGCTCGACCATGGTGTGCAGCAGGGCGGCGGAATCGCACGAGCCGTCAATGCCGGTGACGAAGGAACGGTCGAGCTTCAGCCCGTCAATGGGAAAGCGGTGCAGGTAGGTCAACGACGACTGGCCCGAGCCGAAATCGTCGATGGCAATCAGGACACCCACCGCTTTGAGCTCTTCGAGGTGGGCCACGGTCGCGTCAGCGTCGCGCATGAGGACGGACTCGGTGACCTCGAGGGTGAGGGACCCCGGACTGAGGCGACTCTGGGCGAGCGCGTGGCGGACATCGGCGACCAGGTCGGAGATCGAGGCGAGCTGGCGCATGGAGACGTTGACCGACAAGCCCAGCCGATGACCCATGCGGTGCCAGTGGGCCGCCTGGGCACAGGCGCGATCGAGCACCCAGCGCCCGACGTCGAGAATGGACCCGTTCTCTTCGAGCACAGGGATGAACTCGGCGGGCGCGATCACCCCTCGGGTCGGGTGCTGCCAGCGCAACAGTGCCTCCACCCCGCGCACCCGCATGGTCTGCAGGTCGAAGATGGGCTGGTACACGAGGAAGAACTGGTCGTTGGCGAGGGCCGAGTAAAGGTTGGACTTGAGCGCCAGGCGGTCGACCGCGGCCGACTGCATCTCGGGCTCGAAGAGCACGCAGCAGTCCTTGCCGACGGCCTTGGCCTGGTAGAGGGCCACGTCGGCGTCGCGCAGCAGCTCCTGGGCCGACACGCGGGTTCCGGTGGCGATGCCGACGCTGGCGGTCACGTTGATGGGCAGCCCCTCGTAGCCGACCAACTGGAACGGCTCGTGGAGCGCCTCGCGGATGCGCTCGGCGACCAGCATCGGGCCGTCGTCGAGCGATACCCCTTCGGCCAGGATGACGAACTCGTCGCCGCCCAAACGCCCCACGGTGTCGGCCGAACGCAGCATGGCCGTGAACCGCTCGGCCACGGCGCACAAGAGTTTGTCGCCCGCCTCGTGGCCGAGCGAGTCATTGGTGTCCTTGAAGTTGTCGAGGTCGATGAAGCACAGCGCAACCGGGTCGTCGTTGCGCTGGGCGCGCAGCAGCATCTGCTCGGCCCGGTCCAGTGTGAGCTGCCGGTTGGCCAGGCCCGTGAGCGAGTCGTGCAGCGCCTGGTGGGCCAGGAGGGCCTCGAACTCCTTGCGCTCGGTAATGTCACGGACGTTGGCGACATAGCCCCCGATCGACGGCCGGCCCCTCTGGTCCGTGATGACCGCTTCGACGTTGCAGTACCCGCCGTCCTTCTTCAGCATCCGGAACTGCTGGAGGTACGACAACTCCAGCGTGGCCGCGACGTCGGACCCGAACCGGTCCCGCACGTGCTGGCGGTCCTCGGGGTGGACGATCTCGACGGCCCGGATGCCGATGAGCTCTTCGGGTTCGAAACCGAGCAGTTGTAAGATGACAGGGCTGACGTAGGAGAAGTCGCCTTCCTCGGTGATCACAATGGTGGCATCCGAGGAGTTCTGGATGAGGGAGCGGAAGCGGTCCTCGCTCAAGCGCATGGAGGACTCCGCCTTCTCCTTCTGCTCCATCACCACGCCCGCCATGCGGATGACGAAGAGCAAGATGAACGCGCTCATCAAGGCCAGCGTGTTGGCACGCGAGATGGGCAGGACCGAAGGCGCCCAGTGCTCGCCGATGGCCAGCTGGCCGGCGCCGATCCCGACCAGGCTCCAGGCTGCCGTGACGCGCCAGGCCCGGGAGCCCAGGGCGGAGATGTTCTCGAGCGCCAAGAAGGCGAAGGCCAGCACGAGGACCGGTCCCCACCCGGACAGGTAGATGACGGTCGTCACACCGGCAGCGCTGCCGGCGACGCGCAGGTGCAGGCGCTGCGTCGTGGGCCGACGATGGTAGAGCCGGTCGCACGTGGCACTGGTGAGGGGAACGGCGATGAACACGCCGACCCACAGCCATACCGGCTCGCGGACTATCAGGTTGAACTTCATCAGCAAGAGGATGACCACGAGAGCGATCGGGCCGATGAGATAGGCCAGCACCGTCGGGCTCAGCTGGGGCAGGTGTCCATGCCGGGGGGGCGCCAACGTGCCTTCGCCAGCTGTATTCGCCGTCACCGACATGCCCCTATGCCATCCCCTCAGACCCGAGCGGCGCGGCGGCAGCATGCCCCTGCACAGCCCGGGTTTCCCTCCGTGAATCCTAAGGCAATCTCCCTAGAAATCCGGGGCCTCGTGCCAGTGTTGTCCCGTTGTTGGGGGCCCGTTGTGGGACCCGCAGCGGGGCCCGTTGTGGGGCCCGTTGTGGGACCCGTCATGCGCAGCACCGAGCCGGTCGAGCGGCCCCGCCGAAGCGCGCCGCAGCTGCGCGCCGCCGGAGCGCGCGGCCCGGGCGGAGCGAGCTCCAGGTGGGAGCGGCTCTAGGTGGAGACGAAGGCGCGGCCGGAGCGGTCCACCGCCACGCAGTAGGACACGCTGGGGCACGAGATACCGGAGAGCTCGTGGCCGCGGTCGATCTCGGTCCCCGCGCTCCACGACACCCCGTCGAACCCGAACACGCGCCCGAGGGTGTCCACAGCGCGGCAGAAGGTGGGGGTCGGGCAGGACACGCCAGTGAGACCGGAGGCGTCGGAGCCCGAGAGCGGCGGCTCGGACGCCACCGGGGCGGGCGCGGAGAACGCGGTGCCGTTCCATGTGAGCACGTCACCCGCGCTGTCAACCGCCACGCAGAAGGTGGTGCTGGCACAAGACACGGCGTTGAGCTGCCCCTGGGGGTCGGCGTCGTTGGGCTGGGTCCACGAGCGCCCGTCCCATACCGAGGGGCCCCCTTCGGCGGCGACACAGAACGAGGCGGAGACGCACGAGATCTGGTTGGCCGCGCCCCAGGCGCCCACGTTGCCCGACCATGACGTGCCGTTGAAGACGAAGGCGTTCCCCTCCCCGTCGATGGCCACGCAGAACGAGGAGCCCACACAGCCCACGGATTCGAAGCCCTGGGCGGCGGGGATCGTGGTCGGCGCGGACCACGACGTGCCGTTGAACACCAGCGCCTCGTTCAAATTCGGCACCGCCGCACAGAACGTCGCGCTGGTGCAGGTCAGGTACGACCCCCCCTGCGGTGCTGGCGCACTCCCGACGGGCCCGAGCGCGCTGGGCTGGCCGGCGCTCAGCCGGTAGGACTGCCCGCTGGCGGAACCGACGAGGCAGGACCCGGGCAGCGGGCACGACACCACCGAGAGGTCGGCCCCGGCCGCCACGGTCACCGGCGGCGACCAGGTTCCGGCGGCGGCGGCCGGGGCGCTCGTCGTGGTCGTGGTGCCCGTCGTCGTGGTGGTGGTGCGGGTGGCACCGCTCGTCGTGGTGGTGCCGGCGTGGCCGCTCCCTCCACCCCCGCCACCGCAACCGGCCAGGGCCATTCCCGCTGCCAGCACGGAGCCGGCCAGCAGGGCGCCCACTCGGCGCGGCCGGGCTGTCACGGTTTGCGGGCGGCGGAGCGGTCAGGCTCCAAGGTGCGGTGACGCGACCACGTATCGAGCACGATGAGCGTCTTGGTCCCGGTGACCCTCCCCCGACGGCGGAGCTGCTCGATCACCCCGCCCAGACGCTCGACATCGGGCACCTGCAGCCACACGAGGGCATCGGGATCACCGGCGGTCGTGAACACGGCCTGCACCTCGGGCAGCTGGGCTGCCGTCTCCTTGATCTCCTGCAGGTCGGCCGTGCCCGCGAAGCGCACCTCCGTGAAGGCCTGGATGGGCCGCCCCGCCTTCCGATGGTCGATGACCACCGTGTAGCCGGCGATCACGCCGGAGCGCTCCAGCCGCTCGATGCGCCGGGTCACGGCCGAGGCGGACAGCGAGACCTTCTCGCCTATGTCGGCCATCGTCCGGCGCGCGTTCTGCGACAGAAGTTCGAGGATCTTGTGGTCGGTCGGATCGAGGTCCACCACGCTCATGTCTGTAAGCATAAGTACGACAGCCTCCCCGTGCATATTCCGTGCGCCCAACTCCCATTCTCCCCTTCCTCCATTGCGTAAAGCAACGGAAAGGCCAGAAGTTTCCCCTCGCCGTCGGCGGCAGGTGTTGACTAAGTAGGTGGCCATCACATCGGCCCCCCGTCCGGGCAACGTCGATCACGAGAGGGTGACGGATGCAGCGCCGGTGGGTCCGGTGCGCATTCCGGGCACCGATGCTCCCCTCGGCGAGGAGCTGCTCCTGTGCCACGACCGGGCCAGCGGGCTCGCTGCCGCCATCGCCGTGGACGACACCACGCTCGGCCCCGGGTTGGGCGGCGTGCGCTGGATGCCCTACCCCTCGCTCCTGGCCGCCGTCGAGGAGGCCGCGCGGCTCTCGCGGGTTATGACGTTGAAGAACGCGTTGGCCGAGATCCCCTACGGAGGGGCCAAGTCGGTGCTCCTGCGGCATGGCGCTGCGCCCGACGGGCCCGCCCGCACCGCCCAGCTGCTGGCCTTCGCCCGGTGCGTCGGCCGCCTGGGCGGCGCCTACGTCCCCGGGGTCGACATGGGGACGTCGGTCGCCGACCTCGCCGTCATCGCTACCGTGGCGCCGTGGGTGAGCTGCAATCATGACGACCCCTCCCCGGCCACCGCGCGGGGGGTCTTCCATTCCCTTGTCGCCGCCGTCCACCGCGCTGGGGGCACCGGAGATTCCCGGGGCACCAGCCTGGCGGGCGTGCACGTCGCCGTACAGGGCGCCGGGCACGTCGGTGCCGTACTGTGCGACCTCCTGGCCGCGCGGGGTGCACGCGTCACCGTGGCCGACGTCGACGCCGGGCGCGCCGCGTCGGTGGCCCGCCGGGTCGGCGGGACCGTGGTGGCCCCCGGCTCGGTGCATCGCACCCCCTGCGACGTGTTCGCCCCCTGCGCGGCGGCCCGCGTGCTCCAGGCACAGTCGATCGGCGAGCTGCGGTGCGCCCTGGTGGTCGGCGCCGCCAACGACGTGCTCGCCGACCGGTCCTGCGCAGGGTTGCTGGCGCGACGGGGCATCGTCTACGTCCCCGATTTCGTCTCCAACGCCGGCGGGGTCCTGCAGATCCACGCCGAGCGGGCCGGATGGGACGAGGCCCGGCTCAACGACGCGCTGGCCGCGGTGGGCCGGCGCACCACCGCACTCCTCGACGCCGCCGCGTCCGCCGGGGCGCTCCCCCTCGAGGTGGCCGAGCAATGGGCCTCGGATCGCATCGGGCACCCGGTCACCATCCCGGAGTGACCGATCCCCCAGTGAGCGTCCGCCGGTGACCGATCCCCCAGTGACAGGTCCCCCAGTGACAGGTCCGTTGCGTTGCGCACCGTAAGCCTCGAAGATCGCTACGAAGCGACCGAGGGCACAGTGCTGTTGTCGGGGATAGAGGCACTCGTCCGGCTGCTGTTGATCCAGAGTCGCCTGGACCGCCTGCGTGGCCTCTCCACCGGCGTCTTCGTCAGCGGTTACGAGGGCTCCCCTCTAGGGGGCCTGGACCAGCAGCTCCAGCGGGCGCACGCCCTTCTGACGGAGGCCGGCATCGTGTTCGTCCCCGGCCTCAACGAGGAGCTGGCGGCCACCGCGGTCGGGGGGACCCAGCTGACCGGGGAGCTGCCGGGGCGACGGGTCGACGGGGTGGTCGGGTTCTGGTACGGGAAGAACCCCGGGCTCGACCGCGCGGCCGACGCCATACGCCACGCCACGATCTCGGGTACCTCGCCCCTCGGGGGTGCCGTCGCGCTGGTGGGTGACGACCCGATGTCCAAGTCCTCCACCCTGCCCAGCTCGTGCGAGCAGATGGCACGGGCCCTCGGCACACCGATCCTCGCCCCGGCGTCGGTGGGCGACATCATCCCCCTTGGTCTGCACGCGGTCGCACTCTCGCGCTACGCGGGGCTGTGGAGTGCGATGAAGATCGTGGCGGACATCGCGGATGCCAGCGCCACCGTGACCATCCCCCCGCTGGCCGCCCTCGGCATCCCCGCCCCCGACCGCGCGCGCCTGTGGCGCCCGCGCACCTTGGTGGGGCCGGGGGCGTTGGAGGCCGAGGAGGACTTCTTCACCGTGCGCATCCCCCGGGTGCACGAGTACACGGAGCTGGCGGGGTTGAACCGGATCACCGCCGAACCCGCCCGCCCCCGCCTGGCCATTCTGGCCGCCGGCACGTCCTATGCCGCCACCCAACGCGCCCTGCGCGATCTCGGGCTCAGCCCGCACGACCGCGACGACCTCGGCGTACGCCTGGTCAAGATCGATCTGCCCTGGCCGCTCAGCCCGTTCGCCCTGCGCGCCATGGTGGACCGGGCCCACGAGGTGCTCGTCATAGAGGACAAGGCCCCGGTAGTCGAAGAGCAGCTCAAGGCCGCCCTCTACCGCCAGCCCGCCCAACCGCGGGTCTACGGCAAGGAGGGGGAGTCCGGGCAACCGCTGATCCCGCGCCACGGGGCCGTCACCACCGACGTGGTGGCCAGGGCGCTGGCCCACCTATGGCGCGACGAGCTGCTGCCCGCGGCGGCCCGGCGCGCCATCGACCGGCTCAACGCCGGCGACCGCATCCGCATCGCCCTCACCGGTGAGAGCCCGGCGCCGCGCACGCCCTACTTCTGCTCGGGCTGCCCGCACAACGTGTCCACCCGGGCCGACGACGATCAGCTGGTGGGCCTGGGCATCGGGTGCCACATCATGGCGGCGCTCGACGACGAGGGACGGGGCCACCAGATCGGCATGACGCAGATGGGCGGCGAGGGGGCGCAGTGGATCGGCATGTCCCCCTTCACCGACGACCGGCACTACGCGCAGAACCTGGGCGACGGCACGTTCTTCCACTCCGGGTCACTGGCCGTCCGCGCTGCAGTGGCGGCTGGGGTGACCATGACCTACAAGATCCTCTACAACGACGCGGTCGCCATGACCGGCGGCCAGACGCCGGTGGGACGGGTCGGCGTGCCGGCGCTGACCCACTGGCTGGCGATGGAAGGGGTGAAGAAGGTCGTCATCACCACGCCCGATCCAGACGAGTTGGCCTTCGCCGACCTGCATCCCATCGCAACGATCGTGCACCGGGACGAGACGGCACGCGTCCAGCGCGAGCTGGCGCGCACCGATGGGGTCACCGCCCTCATCCACCACGACCCCTGCGCGGCGGAGGAACGCCGGCTGCGCAACCGGGGCCAGCGCCCGGCGCTGACGGAGTCCGTGTGGATCAACCAGCGGGTCTGCGAGGGATGCGGCGACTGCGCGGAGCAGGCCACCTGCATGTCCCTCGTCCACGTCGACACCGAGTTCGGCACGAAGATGTCGGTGCACCAGGGCAGCTGCAATCTCGACATGACGTGCGTCAAAGGGGAGTGCCCGTCCTTCGTCATCGCCCGGCACGGACGCGGGCGCGTGGCGCCGGCGGCCGCGTACCCGCCCGCACCCGACGCCCTGCCCGATCCAGTGGCGCGTCCGTGGGATGGCGAGACGGTGATCCGGATGCCGGGCATCGGGGGCACCGGAGTGGTCACCGCGTCGCGCATCATCCAGATGGCGGGGCACCTCGCCGGCCTGCACGCGGCGGGAATCGACCAGACGGGGTTGGCACAGAAGAACGGCCCCGTCACCTCCGACGTCCGCCTGTCGGCCACCCCCATCGAAGGCGACGTGCACGCCAGCCGCGGGGGCGCCGATCTTCTCTTGGGCTTCGATCTCCTCGGGGCGTCCGGGGACGACGCACTGTCGGCGGCCTCCCCCGAGCGCACGGTGGCCGTGCTCAACATCGCAGAAGTGCCCACGGCCTCCATGCTCCGCCGGCAGGGCACCGCGTACCCCCTCTCGGCGGGACTGCGGGCGCGCATCTCCCGCGCCACACGCCCCGGCGAGATGGTGTGCATCGACGCGCAGGCCATCGCCGAGCAGCTGACGGGCGACCACCTGGCGGCAAACCTGGTTCTGGTCGGCGCCGCCTTCCAGGCCGGCCTCCTCCCCTTCGGTGCGGGGGAGCTCGACGAGGCGGTCCGCCTCAACGGGGTCGATGTCCCGGCCAGCCAGGCCGCCCTGGCGTGGGGGCGCGCCGCCGTCGCCTCGCCCACCGCGGTCTCCGCCGCGCTGGCGCCGCCGGGCCCGGCACCACCCGAGGTGCACGCGCTGCCCGCGGCCGGCCTCGAGCCCGACCCCGACTGGCCCGACCCGCTGGCCCGGGCGGNNCGGGGTCCGAGCGGCCGAGCTGACGGCGTTCCAGAGCGCGCGGGTGGCCCGGGCCTACCTCCACGAGGTACGCCAGGTGGCCGCGAGAGAGCGCCAGGCGACCGGCGACCCCGCTCTCCCTGTCACCCTGGCGTTCGCCCGGGGCCTCCACGCCCTGACCGCGGTGAAGGACGAGTACGAGGTGGCGC